>NZ_CP066150.1:1314179-1642724 GCF_023206395.1 Vibrio sp. ED004
TGATTTATTTCATGACTCAGCTTCACAATTTGGTATTGAAAGGACACTTGTTGACATTCAGGTTACAAATTTCAGCAAAAACTCTTTAGACTCGAGCTAATGACTTTTAACGAGAATGACTGGATGCGCAGGCTGACATTAGCCCTTTGTTTGACCCTTTGGCTCCCAACGCTAGCCAATGCCCAAAGTTTGCAAGACAAGTGGCAAACCCTGTATCAACTCAGTTGGCAGTCGTCTCCTATCTCTGTCTCTCAACAAGAATTAGCTCAGTACCCAAAAGTTCTTCTTAAGGAAAGCACCCGCTACCCGGACTTCAAAAAATTCAGTTGGGAAGAGATTGCTGCGCTAGCCACAATTCAAGATAGCTGCCGAGCGATTGAAAACACCAACCCTTCTTTGAACGATGCCATCGAATTCGAACTGGCTTTGTGTCAGCAACAAACGTTGGATTCAATCTGGTTTGCAGCACACTCAAAACGACACCCTGCTGGTGGCAGCTTTGCTGATCGTTATGTAGCGCATTACCCAGAGAACAGTGAACAAATTCATCCATTTTTGAGTATCAGCAATCCTCTGCATCCTTTGTTTAGCAAGCTGGAAACTTTAACGACAGAAGGAAAAGAGGCACTACTTAATGGATACCGCGCTTGGCAACAAGGTGATGTGCTTTGGTTAAGTGGCGAACAGGGCTGGAAAGCGATTCCCTCTGAAGTTTGGCAGCCTATCGCCGAGCAGCAAGAAGTGACCTTGTCGGGTGAAAGTTGTTCTTTTCGTTACAGTAACTTGTGTCTAAGCGAGTCGAGCAACGACAGGCTTGTCATGAAGCTTGTGACTCTCGCACTACTCTTCACGCTACTTTGCGTATTAACTCGTGCCATATATCTACGTAGGAAAGAGCGCAAAGAGAAACAGTTCGTTTTGCAACTTCTCACGCATGAACTTCGCACGCCAATCACTAGCCTTGGCTTAACCGTCGAAATGTTCAGAAACCGCTACGACGACTTCCCCGATGATACCCAAGGGGCTGTTTGGCGTTTAATATCTGACTATCAAAGGCTTTCTCAGCTCACTCAGAACAGTAAAGTTTACCTAAGTTCCGATCAGTCAGAGCCCCTGCTGAAGCAAAACGCATCATTGGAAGAATGGCTCGACCATGTCTGTGAAAAGCACAATATTGAGTATCAATGTGAAGCAAGCGAAGTCGAACTTAATCTACCGTATTACTGGCTAACTATTTGTTTAGATAACTTGATCAAGAATGCCAAGCAACACGGACAAGGTAGGGTTTTAGTTAAAGTCACCCTTGCCGATAAGCTGATGATAGAAGTGCAAGATGAAGGCCAGTTCCCTTCTTGGATTCAACGACTGATGTCCCGAGTAACACCAAGCACTGCACACAAACAAGATAACATGGGCATTGGCCTTACGATTGTCGAACACTTGATGAAACAAGCCAATGGCCGTCTCATTATTATCCGTAACCCAACCCGATGTATTTTGGAAATCGCTTATGAACACCCTATTGCTGATTGAAGACGACCAACTGCTTGGGCAAGGCCTCGTCAGCTTCTTTGAGTCCAATGGTTACCACTGCCTTTGGGCACAAGATGCAAAGAGCGCCAGTAAGCTGTGGTTACGTGCCGACCTTGTAGTGCTTGATAGACAACTCGAAGACGGTGACAGCTTACAACATCTTCCAAATTGGCTACTGCTCAAAGCTCTGCCTGTGATTGTGTTAACTGCGAAAGTAGAAGTTCAACAACGTGTTGAAGGCTTGATGGCTGGCGCTAAAGATTACGTGACTAAACCGTTTTCAAATGAAGAGTTGCTTGCTCGGGTGATCACACAGCTTCGCCCATTAGGTGTTAGCCACTTGAACTACGCCAATATCCAAATCAACTTGTCGGAACGAATCGCTTATCTGGATGACAACCCTATTGCACTCAAACCTAAAGAATTTCAACTATTGGTTTTGTTTGTTCAGAACCAAGGGCGTGTGTTTCACCGAGATGAGTTGCTCAATAAAATTTGGGGTTACCAAGCCTTCCCAAGCACTAGAACCGTAGACAATCACATACTGCGATTGCGTCAGAAGTTGCCGACGCTCCACCTAGAAACACATCGAGGCGTTGGTTATCGTTTGGCAGGAGAATCCCAATGAAACTAAGCTCGCTAATAGCACTGTTTTGCGCAGCGCCCTTTGCGTGTCATGCAGCTTGGTTTGCTGATACTCCATTACAACACACCTATCAATCGCTGCTTGATGACCAACCACAAGTTGCTTGGCAGGAACTACAAATCGCATTGAATCAGGAGACACTTGATAGCCAACTTTGGTTGCCCGTTAAACAGGAAATACTGACTCGGACTCAATGTGGAACGACTCTTGAACAAAGCTCTGCGCCCAACAATCACATCCAAGTCAGCTTTATCAAACGCCACGGTCTTTCGTCACAAGGCTATCAGATTAAAGTGTCTACCGAACAGTTGAATGAAGCAACAGAAGATCAAACACAGCGTATCTCTTTGGTTTCACCTCAGGGGAAAGTGGTTATCGACGGGCAGCTCAATTCTGATGTCGAATATCAAGAGATTGAAACCAGTGAAATGTTTATCAAGCCGGAATCTGGTGTTTATCAGTTAACTATAGGATCGAACAACTACCCTATTATTGTTGCGCTAGATGACAGTAAGCGATGGTTAACACTCGAAAACAAACTCAACGACCCTCACATTGTGGTAACGCCACCCATGGTTAACGACAACTGCCCTAGCACCAATGTAAGCTGGCAATGGTTTGATGAAAATTACGACATGTTAGGTTTCAAGGTGCCAATCAAATCACTTGAAGCAACCGTTCCGACAGAAAGCCCTTCGGGCTCTACAGCCAAACACTTAAGTGCTTCGGTGGAAATGTTCGAATATCAAGGCTCGATTGAAATCCAATATGTACAGCGTGTCGCATTACCTTTCTGAGTTAATGCCTTTCTGAGTTCAGCTCGCTACAAATGGTATTAAACACCGAAGGGAAACAATAGAGACATATAGGTGACAAAACACCAACAATACTTGGGTGTAATAACCGTATTTACTCTTTACGGAACCTAGATATGCTCAGTGTACGTCACCACCTTAACTTTACGTCTTTCGCCATTACGGCTCTCTTAAGCAGTTGTTCGTTCTCAACAAACGCACAAGACAGTCAGATAACGCTAACGAACACCAACAACAGCGACACAGTATCGATTACAACAAGAACACTAGAGATTGATTGGAATGGCTTAAGCGTGAATAGCGATCCTCTGACCGTTGATCGTAAGCCTCAGGAAGTCACTCAACTTGTCGCTCACTCACAAACCAAGGCTTCTTGGACGCTGATACCGAGCGGAATCCATGTAAAAGCGGAATTGAAGCAAGATGATCTTCTTGTCCAATTCACCTTACCTGAAGACACACAAGTAAAACGAAACCGCTCTATCGAACTCGCTTGGTTTGACCTTGCTGAACAAAAAACTCAAACCCTATTTCTGCCCTTTAGCGAAGGCATGCGTGTTCCTACCAACAATAAGCAATGGGCCAATTACCTAGTCGACAATCATTCAGGGAGTAACACTACTCAAGACTTAAAAATGCCGTTTTGGACCGTACAACAGAATAATCAATTCATCAGTTATCAGATGATTAACCCAACCAACAACCAATTGCTTTTTTCTGATACACCCTCGGGCATACCCTCTGATAAAAAGACCAAGATTGATATGCGCGCTTCACACCAATTTACCACTCTGAATCAATCACAGCCTTTTACGGTTCGTATAACTCTTGGAGACTCTTGGTTGGATGGTGCCAAACAATACCGTGATTGGCGAATTAAGAATGGCCTCTCCGAATCGCTTGTCGAAAAGCAAAAGCGTAATCCTGACGTGAGCAAGCTAATTGGCGCGAGCCACGTTTATCTGTTTGGTAAGGATCCTTTAAGTATTCAAGATGTGAACGACTGGTGGGGATTAAACACTTGGTACCTAGAGAGGTCAAAACTGATTGTTCCAAGTGAAGCCAAGCGAGAACTGTCTTCGCTATCTAAAGGCAAAGATTGGTTTAGCCAATATCATAAACAGTTGTTGTTGGACTCTATCAGCCAGTCACTGCAAGGCTTGTACCCTGTTGCCACACCAACACTCACTGACAACGCTATTAAAGCTCAATATACCGCTGCACAAGACAAGAAAAACTGGTTGATTAAGAACGCGTCTTCTTATCTCAATACAACTGAAACTTGGGGACAAGCCCTGTCGTCGGACATGGTCAGCAACCTAAATAAAGCAGGTCTGAATAAGCTTTGGCTAGGTTTTGATAATTGGATGCCAGCTTTTTATCAACCGAACGCAGTGGAACTGGCTAAACAGTCTGGTTATTTAGTTGGAACCTACGACTCCTACAACACTGCCATACCAGCTAAGTTAAATGACAACTGGCTAACGGCTCAATTGCCAGAGCCGATGCGTCAGAGTTGTGCGATTGAACTAGCGGATGGCAGCTTGAAAAAAGGATTCCGAGGTAACGGTTATTATCTAAATCCGAATTGCCATTTAGATTACGTAAAACAGCGTGCTCAAGACATCATGAGCTTTGGTCACTTCAATAGCTTGTTCTTAGATGTAGATGCGACAGCAATGGCGCATGAGGACTATCGAGACAATTCCAATGAGTCGGATATGCTTTCTGCTTTCAATAGCCGAATGCAGTGGTTAAGTGAGCAACCAAATTTGGTGTTGGGTTCTGAAGATGGCAATAGCCTGACAACCAAAGGCATCGCGTTTGCACACGGCTTAGAAACGGTCGGCTTCGGTTGGACAGACAAAGACATGAAAGAAAACCGCAAGTCGCCTTATTATTTAGGCCGCTGGTATCCTGATCATAAACCGGACTTTTTCTTCAAATCGGCAAAAGTGAAAGAACCTTATAAGTCGCTGTTGTTTTCTCCTCAATACAGAATTCCGCTCTACCAAGCCGTATTCCATGATGAAGTGATTAACACGCACCACTGGCACTCAGACAGTCTCAAGTTCAGCAATGTAAAAGCCAACCGCGATTTAACTGCCATGCTGTACAACACACCTGCGATGGTTCACTTAACAAGAGATGAAGCTTTATCGAGCTCAAGCCCAAGGCTTAAGGCATTGAAGCACTATCAAGACGGCTTTGAGCCAATACACAGCTTGCTATGGGACAAGGCGCTCGTAGATTTCGACTGGCTAGACAAAAACGGTGATGTTCAACAAACCGTGTTCAGTGACGGAAGTAAGATCATCGCGAATTTCTCTGACCAAACGTTTAGCCAAAACGGCGTCACAATACCAGCGACGTCTATCAAAGCTATGTTGAGCAATGGACAAGTCGTTGAATGGAATCCAACGCTGAATTGATTAGGTTCGTGCTCTCGTCCTAATGTCAGGTCTTAATATTCAGTTCTTTAGCTCTTTGTTTCCCATAATTTTCTGTTTAGATGCTAAAGAACTGAGGGCTCTGAATCACTTCGATAGACTAGACGAACGCTACTTGTTCTTCTCACTGAGGAATGCCGTTAGTAAGTAGTCAATAAACACCTTTTTTCGTTTGGGCATGAGCTGTCTATCGGCGTACACCAAGCTTACCGAGACTTGTGGCATGTCGTATTCTGGCAACAAGTGCACCAACCGGCCTGATTTAAAATGTTCTCGACAGATGAACTCAGGGAGCACTGCAAGCCCTAACCCATCGACACATGCTGTCAAACACGCGGTAATGGTATTCACCTTCAGTTGGCTTGGCAGCTCGATATACTCAGACTCCCCATCATCAAGCTGCAACTTCCATTTGGGTAAACGTGCCGCTTTATTCGAGACCTCAATCATACGAAATGGTGACTTGAGATCCTTGGGAGTCTTAATTTCACCAAATTGCTCTAAATATTTAGGGCTCGCGACCAATACACGCCCTGAAGTCGTCAAAAACCGAGACACCAAACTGGAGTCTGCCAACTCACCGATTTGCGCGTAAAGATCGATGCCTTCACCAATAATATCGACTTCTCGGTTAGTCAGTTCCAAGTTCATCGTCACATTCGGGTATTCAAGTAAAAAACTATGGATGTATTTGGCGAGAACTTGATGTCCCAACTCGACAGGCAACACCACATTTAAAGGGCCACGAATCAGATCTTGATTAGCAGAAACCTCTAGCTCAGCTTGGTTCATAATCTCGTGCATTTGCATGCTCGACTGATAGAAGCGCTCACCTTCCGGTGTTAATACCAAACTTCGTGTCGAACGAGTGATCAATCTCACACCTAGGTGCTGTTCTAGCTCAGCCAGTTTTCGACTGACGGTCGACTTCGTCATGTTCAACGCTTCAGCTGCGTGTGTAAAACTCCCACAATCAACCACTTGTGTAAAAACAGTGACCGCATTTAAATCCATCCGACCTCCACAAACTCGCCATTAGTAAGATTTTTGCAACAGTGTTTCCCTTTTTTCCTATCTTATCAATCAATGACTTTCATTTACAATTCGTTACATCTAAATAAAAACAAAATGAGAAAATAGAAATGACAGAGAACAACAACGCTTCGCAATCAGTAAGCACAAAAAAACGTAAAAAAGCACCGCTTATTGCTACTGCGATCATGCTGTCATTAGGTTTAGCTGGCGCTGGATATTGGTATGGCTACGGCCAGTATTTTGAATCGACCGATAACGCCTACTTACAAGGCGACATCACCAATATTAGCCCTAAAGTGTCTGGCTATATTGTTAAGTCTTACGTGAGTGATAACCAATCGGTGAAAGAAGGCGACTTATTGGTTCAAATTGATGACCGTGATTACCAAGCCGCCCTTGCTCAAGCTAATGCCCATTTATCCGTCGTACAATCCGACGTAAAGAACTTAATCGCTCAACAGACGTTACAACGTAGCAAAATTAACCAAGCAGAAAGTGGTGTCGATTCCGCAGAAGCGGAATATGAACGTGCTATCCAACAAGTACAGCGCTCTCGCAGCTTGTTGAAACGCAATTACGCTTCTCAAGATGAAGTCGATAGCATGGTTGCTCAACAAAAAGTGACACTTGCTGACTTAGAAGAAGCGAAAGCCAACCTGGTCGCTACCAATGACCAACTGATCGTTATTGCGAGCGAAATTGAGCAAGCCAAAGCCTCAGTAACAGAAGCGCAAGCACAACAAGATCAAGCACAACTCAACCTAGATTACACCAAAGTCTACGCTCCTACTGATGGCGTCATTGGTAAGCGCAGTGTGCGTGAAGGTTTATTGATTCAAGCTGGTGCTCCGCTTATGAGTTTAGTGCCTAACAACCAAGTATGGATTGAGGCAAACTTCAAAGAGACACAGCTAAGTGGCATTCACAAAGGTCAAACCGTTGAAGTTGAACTAGACGCTTTTCCAGGTCAGCCACTTGAAGGCGTGGTAGACAGTTTCTCCCCTGCTACTGGCGCTAAGTTCGCGCTGCTGCCACCTGAGAATGCGACAGGTAACTTCACCAAAATCGTTCAACGTGTGCCTGTGAAAATCACCATTCCAGATCAGCAAGAGTTGAAAGGTCGATTGCTTCCGGGTTTGTCTGTGGTTGCGACCATCGATAAACGAGGCTAGACCATGAGTAGCGCTGGTGTTGTCACCTCAACTCATGATGAGGACAAAGTATCAACTCGCCATTGGATCGCCCTATTCGGCGGTTTGATTGGTGCGTTTATGGCGATCTTGGATATCCAGATCACCAACTCCTCTCTTAAAGATATTCAAGGTGCCTTGTCTGCAACTTTGGATGAAAGTTCATGGATCTCCACGTCATATCTAGTCGCAGAAATGATCGCCATTCCACTCAGTGGTTGGCTTTCAAAAGCGCTCGGTAAGCGTCGTTATCTCACGTGGACCACGGCAATCTTTACCATTTCATCTCTGCTGTGTTCTTTCTCGTGGAACATGACGTCGATGATCGTGTTCCGTGCGATGCAAGGTTTTAGTGGTGGTGCATTAATCCCACTCGCTTTCTCCTTGGTCATTCAACTATTGCCTATCAACAAACGCGCAGTCGGCATGGCGCTGTTTGGTGTTACCGCGACGTTTGCTCCGTCTATTGGCCCAACGTTTGGTGGTTGGTTGACCGAGAACTTCTCGTGGCACTATATTTTTTACATCAATATTCCGCCCGCTCTGCTCGTGATCACCATGATCCGCTATGGCTTAGACGATGAAAAACTCGACCTTGGTACGCTAAAAAAAGCCGACTGGTTCGGTATTGCGACCATGGCACTAGGTTTAGGTTGTTTGGAAGTCGTGTTAGAAGAAGGCAACCGTGAAGAATGGTTTAGCTCAAGCTTTATCGTTGGTTTGAGTATTGTGTCTGCAGTGAGCTTGGTTTACTTCGTGATAAACGAGTTACAACACAAGAAGCCACTGGTGAATTTGCGGCTATTGCGAGAACCGCAGTTTGCGATGTCTTGTATCGCCTATCTGATTTTAGGGATGGCGTTGCTCGGATCTATCTATGTATTGCCGCTGTATTTAACGCAAATTCAGCAATACAACGCGATGGAGATTGGTGAAGTTCTGATGTGGATGGGTTTTCCTCAGCTACTGATATTTCCAATCGTGCCTAAACTGACCCAAATCATTAAGCCCAAATACTTGGTGACCTTTGGCTTCGCGATGTTTGGTTTCAGTTGTTACGTGAACACCCACATGACGATTGATTTTGGTGGTCAGCAGTTGATTTTATCTATGCTTCTGCGCGCTATTGGCAGCCCATTTATTATGGTTCCGTTGTCTTTGGTTGCCATGAAGAACATCAGCAAAATGGACACTCCGGACGCTTCGACTTTAACCAACGTAATGCGCAACCTAGGTGGTGCGTTCAGCATTGCAATTATCGCGACGCTACTGGATAACAAAACTCGTGAGCATCTTGCACATATTAAAGAGTCGCTACCTTCAGTGAGTCAATTAGGTTGGCAAACACTCAAAGATCAGCAAGCGTTCTTTATTCAATCAGGCAGTGATGCCGCGACAGCGATGCAACAAGCGCAAGCTAGCCTGTTAGGAACCATGCAACGTGACGCCGCTATCATGGCTTATAACGATGTGTTCTTGATGATGACGGTATTCTTGGCTCTAGCTGCAGTATTGATATTGACTATGAGGGATTAAACCTAAAATCAATGTCATCCTAGATTTAACCATGCAAAAATATGAAGCCCGATAACCAATCAGTTACCGAGCTTTTATTGTTTGAATTGCCGTTTCTTAAGAGAAAACAGTTAGTACTTAAACAGTACTTTTACATCACCGCTCAACGCAGATTCGTCAACATAACCAATAGCATTGGCGTTTGAAGAAACGTGATTAATAACGGCGCTGTAATCTGCAACTTGAACCGGGGCTTCTGCTTTACCAGTAAACACCAAGCGAGCCCACGCTGATTGCAGTTGAGATTCAGAGCGTCCCGTTGCTACTTCATGGAAAGCAATACGACCAGCAGCACCATCCACAAGCTCTACGATTTGCGCTTTGCTACCATTACCCAGTTGGTTTGATTTACCCATGAATAATTTTTTCACATCCGCGCTCGATAAAGCATCAACACCTGCGCTATTACCGATAACAACCATACCTGCAGAAGCATTAAACGAAATGAATGTTGCCGCCATAAGCGTTAGTAACTTTTTCATACTGATACCTTAGAATACGAAGTCTAATTTAGCTGAATACAAGATTGAATCATCTTCAAAGAAATTGCCCGTTGCGACGAATGGATTTGCGGTAGTTTCTATATTCTCTTGGAAGCCACCACTGGTACCTTTGTAATCAACATAAGTCACATCGACTTTAAGCGACATGTTCTTAGCAAAGTCCCAGCGAGAACCAACTGCATAAGACAATCTCTCGTAGTTCATTGCTTCTCTTAGAGATGAAGAAGGTAGATTCACACGCTCTTCGTTATCTGTTGTTTCGACCCAGTTAACAGTAAAGTACGGGGTAAACTCATTCACCCTATAACCAATCAATGTTGAGATAGATTGGTAATCATAAAACTCACCATCAAGCTGTACATCCGCACCTTCGATGTTTGCGATTAAATCACCGTTATCATATTGCGCACCAAGTGAAATAAACTGGCCGTCTTTGCTATCCAACATCTCAGCCATTTGGCAGTAAGGATCAGAAGATGTCTTAAAATCACAAGATGGATTTGATTCAGCAACAAAGTAAGAACCACGGAATGTGAAATCGTTGACGTTCCAGTTAGCACTTAAACCCATCAATTTATCGAGCTTAACTTCACCAACCATCGAATCATCTTCATCGATCGTGCCGACACCCACAACAGGTTGAATCAGTAAGCTTGAATTTTCTAACTCCACAGGGATCAATAAATCAACTCCGGTGTAGTTTTTTAGAACGATGTTTTCATATAGCTCTTGAGACGGGCGAATCATAGGGTATGCGTAACCTAGATCTGTATAGTCAGAATAGAAAAACAGAGGCAAACGCAACTTACCAGCGCGAGCTGTAAAACTGTCAAAGTCGTATGATGCATAGGCCATCTCGATCTTTGGTTCATAATCATAGCGGCTGTTCGCAACGATCTGAGTAACGAATTTCGCTCTCTCATTCACCTGGAAGTCAAACTGAAGGCCAGCAAGCGTTTCTTGCTCCCACTGAAGGTTTTCACTCGTGTACCCCGCATAATTAACATCATTATTCGCTTTGCCGATACCTACGGAACCAAAACCACTGATATTAATATCTTCCATACTTGCAGCATTAGCACCACAAGCAACACTTACTAGAGCAGCAATTACTGTCTTTTTCATAACGAACTCCACAGTTATGTTTTCATTTTTATAATTAGTAGCCCCAAATTCGAGGCAAACTCCCGCTGTCTTTCTTGGTTAAAATCAAGAAAAACGTGACTTAAAAAAACAGCGGGAAGAATTGAGGAAAGTTAACGAATCTTAAAATGACCCGTTAATTCAGTTAGGTTTCGCGTGATTTTTTGAATATCTTGAGCAACAGAATCAACTTGTTGAACGCTATCTGTCGTACCTTCAGCCATATCACGTATATCAGTGACAAAAGTTTCGATTCGAGAAGACGTTTGTTCTTGTTCTTCAGTCGCAGACGCAATGCTGTCATTACGTTGGCTAATATCCATAACATCATTAGTGATCTGAATGAGAGACTTCTCTGCAACTAACGATTGTTCAACACAATTTTCAGCTTTAATTGCGCTTTCGGAGATGATTTTCGACGCCATTTTCGCTTGCTCTTGTAGCTGAGAAAGCACTGACTGAATCTCTTGTGTAGAGCTTTGTGTCCTTGAAGCCAACGTGCGAACTTCGTCAGCGACCACTGCAAATCCTCTACCTTGCTCGCCAGCTCTAGCCGCCTCGATTGCCGCATTAAGAGCCAACAAGTTGGTTTGTTCGGCAATCGCACTAATTGAATCCAATATTGACCCTGCACTTTGAGTGTTTGTATCCAACTGACCTACAACTTGAGAAGCTTGTCGTACATCGCTAGTCAGCTCTTGTACCGCGAGAATAGTGCTTTTTACTTGAGACTCACCCATCGAAGCTTGTTCACTTGCACTGGTGGCAGATAAAGATGCGTCATTGGCATTCACGGCAATGTCTTTTGCCGCCATGAATAGCTGTTGTAATGATTGGGATACTTCTTCAATTGCCAAATGTTGATTCTTTGACAATGTGCGAGTGTTTTGGCTTGTACTAACTAAAAAACGCGATATAGAGTCTAGTTCGACAACGTTTTCTATGGTCTCTGACACATTACGCTGTAAATGAGAAACGAAAGAGTTGAACGAATCAACCAGAGGCTTTAGTTCGTCATTTTTTGCATGTACCAGGCGAACCGTTAAATCCCCCTCACCTTCGGCAATGTCTCTCATTTTGTCACTGATGTTCGCCAAATCTTTACGAATAGCATGCACAACGAACCATCCAAACAAACACAGTGCAATCAACGCCGTGATGCCAAGCACTGTCATTATTTTGTTTGAACTAAGGTTATTTTCCTCAAGTACCGTGACTGAGTTTTCAAAATCTGAGATTCGAGCTTCCGAGAAGTGGTTTATATCTTGGGTAAGCACTTCAAGCATGTCGCTATTTTGCTTGGCTAGTTTACCAACCTCTATCAATGACAGATCTCCATCGATCATGCCTTTAGCAATGCGATGTGCTAACTCAAAATATGTCGTGGTATTTTTCTGAAGTTCTATGATTGAATATTTGATTGATGGGTCTAATTCTACCTGCATCTGAAAGTTAGCTACTATTTCCTTGTAGGTAGCAGCATTCATTTGAAGTAGTTCTTCGTCACCTAACGTGACGGCTAAATTAAATCGTTCGGCCAATTGAGAGATTAACACTCTGTTCATTGACGACGAATCCATGATTGGATAAAGAACTTTATCGATTCGATTTACTTGTTCGTTGTTATTACTTAAGGCCCCCTCGCCCACAAACAAAATACTACTGAAACCAGCAAAAGAGAAAAGGCACAATGCCAGAACTTTATTTTTTATAGAAAGCGAAAACATGAAACATCCTTATAAACGGAATAATATACCGTCGTTTATCTATAAGAATACTTTTAAGGTCAGCCGCCCACAATTCAAATTTAATATGATTACAATAAATAATTTCGATTAAATACATAAATACGGTAAATCACAAATGTTTCAAATCTACTCCCTCAAATGCGATTAATCTTATTCCACGCTCTGTGGTACAACAAGCCAAGAACCTAGCCTAATGGTTTATCTTTAACTCCCAAAAATCTAATGAACAACAAAGAGTTAAACCTCAAGCAATTTATGGTACGCAACCTTGACAATGTACAACCTGACACCTAAATTAAAAATAACATTTGGTATTGAGGAAAATGGATTTGACCTTACCACCAGACCTACGGGTTTTGATTGTCGACGACTCTAAAAGTGCAACGATACTTATCAAGCAACAATTGGCGAGCCTTGGCATTTCGCGCGACTGCATCTTTATTGCAACCGATTATCGACAAGCCATAAAAGCGGTCGAGACGCACTCTTTTCACGTTCTCCTCATTGATTACCACTTAGAGCAATCATTCACAGGGTTTGAGTTGTTGGGCATTCTTTACCGAAATCGACTTATCGATCATACGGTTGCGACTATTCTACTTTCTGGCGATATGCGTCAGGAAACAGTTCTAACCGCCCTATCCGGCGAAGCGCATCATTTCATTTCTAAGCCGATTCACACTCAATCGTTGGGTAAGAAAGTCCAGAACGCAGTGTTTGAATCTCAGCAAATTGATCAACTAAACCGCCTCTACCCAATAAACACACCTGAAGTGCTTAATCAGGCGCTAGCGATTCCTAATAACCAAGTGAACGTACAATTCGAAGCGACACTGATCGAGCACTTAATCGCGGGTAAAAAGTGGGACTTGCTTTCAAATGTCCTCACGACTTCGAAAACAAAAATGCACCCGACAAAGTTGGTTGCAGAGGCATTGATTTTAGACAGCTTAGGTAAACCGAACCTAGCGATAGAAAAACTGCACAATTACTTGATTGTTCAGCCATTGTCACTAAACGTGATTGATTGCTTAAGCTGCATCTATGAAAAACATAAGATGTTGCTGCCAGCGCTTAAGCTGGCAATACGAGCATTTGAAATGACGCCGAGCATCAGCCATCGCGCAATCAGAGCGATCGACTTGGCCGAGAACGTCGATAATACGCACATGTTGATTAAGCTTGGGGAAATGTACGCGACCCACATTTCGTCTGCCGATATTGATGTGATTAATTCGATTGGCACGCACTACGACTCTTTAAAAGCGACCTACCAACGAGAAACTCAGACAAGTAACAAACGTATGTTGCTTGAGCACGCCAACCAATTCACTGAGTTAGTGAATTTAAAGCTCCCCGCAAAGCTACAACAACAAGTTTTAGCCAGCCTTGCCCTGTTCCAGAGCAGTATATTGCTGATAGAAAACAGCCCATTGGTTGCCCACAAAAAAGTGATACGAGCAACCAAGCTGTTATCGAATCATTTTTTCAACCAACCGACTTCGCTGCTAGCTCAACTGTTGCCGTTGCTTAGTCACTTTGGCGAATACTCGTTGTACCATCTTGTAGCGGAATGCCTCAAATCTCGTGGTGAGCCAGTACAAGAACAACTGGCGTCAAACACAGCCGACCCGTCCACTTGCATCAATATCGGAAATTCGGGGTCGATCCAAGAATTAAAAGATTACATTCACAATTACCCTTATTCAGTCGCCGCTAAGCTTGACTATCTATATGCCGTCAATAACGCTCACATAGAAGTAAACCTTAGCGACGAATACGTAGAAGAACTGACACAGCTAGAACTTCCACCAAGATGGAACCAATGGATCAGTGATTCATCAAGGTATGGTTTTTCCACTAAGCCACCTAGCCCATTCTCAACAAGCAGCCGACAGGAGTCTATATGCTAGATTTTGATGCTTTAAATGCCTACTTAGATAATGACAGAGAAGTGATTTACGCTGTGCTGTCAACTTACCAAGAAGACCATGGCAATTCACTCGAAGAGATAGAAGAATTAGTACAACAACAAGATTGGGGCAAGCTTCATTTCACTGTGCATACCTTGAAAGGCATATTAGCCAGCTTTGGCGAAGAGACTGCTACTGTGGCCTTAGAAAGAGTAGAACAAAACACACTAAATAAGCTCGCGCCGCAAGATGATGATCTTTCTGTTATCTACAGCGAAATGAAGATCATTAACCAACAAATCGATGAGGTTCTTAGCACTTATTAGTCGATAGAATTAAGACTTTCGTGGCGATACTGAATAGCAAAAACAGCTGAAAGAGTTGAGGTGCTTAGAAACATTGAACCTCAACTCTTGCCATTTTCTTCATCACTTTCCTTGTCAATTATATAGCCACTCCACACCTATAAATTCATGACATTTATCTAGATAAACCGATGCATAAGACAGGCTTTGTAAACCCGCTATGTTGATGTTTTAAATAAAAAACCAACCCAATTGATGAGATGCAAAAAGGTTAAATATTTGTAGATATTTTTGTGACATAAACATACAGGATTGCATTTTATTTGTTGGTAAAGAAGAAACTGTAATCTACACTCTAATGAACCAAGCGTTAATCACTTGGTGGCATAACAATAAAATAAAACGTTCAGTCGGCTAGATAAGGACAAGGATATGAACAACAATAGTTTTGCTGCGTTTCAGGGGCTCACGGAAGAAACACCCATTAATGAATCATTTTCTACCAGTGCAGAACCTTATGCTCATTATCTGAAGGATATTGTGGGCATTGATCTGCTGTCGCGTGAAGATGAGGTGTATTACGCAAAATTGAATCGCGCGGGTGATAAAAAAGCGCGAGATGTGATGATCGAATCAAACCTACGCCTTGTTGTAAAAATCGCAAAGAGTTACCTAAAACGTAAAGGCAATAATTTCACCCTGCTCGACCTGATCGAAGAAGGCAACATTGGGTTAATTAAGGCCATTGACAAATATGACCCAGAACCGGGCTATCACTTTTCAACCTATGCTGTGTGGTGGATCCGTGAAAGTATTGAAGCCGCACTGATGAACACGGGACGTACCGTCAGATTACCAGCTCATGTGTGCAAAGAAATAAACAGCCTCGCCTCAAAGAAGCTCGATGTAAGCAAAAAAATGTGTAAAGAAATTTCTATTTCTGAACTATCAGACTGTTCTGGCGTTAAAGCCGAACGCGTCGACCAACTGGTAGCATTGAGCGGATTTATTGACGTGACGACAACGGTCGGAACTAGCCATGCACCCATGGTGCTCGATCAATGTGAAAGTGAACACATTCCCGATCCTCAACAAGATTGTGAAGATAAGTCCTTTACCCTAGCTCTAGAACAAATCATCAATACCCTTCCTCCAAAGTTACAAAAGGTACTCATCCACCGTTTTGGTTTCTTTGATAACAAGGTGAAAACGTTGTCTGAGATTGGACAAATGTTGGATGTAAACGTTTCTAATGAACGAGTTAGACAAATGCAGAAAGAAGCGGTCGAAAGAATTCAAAAACGACTCAAATTTGATGGTTGGGTGTAAATAGCAACCCTGTTTATAATTAAGTGAAAAAAACGCGAAACCACAACAACAACGTTAAGTAAAACAAAGAACCTTAAGGGTGAGCCTGAAAACTTGCCCTTTTTGTTTGCCTAGTTTCCTGGAAAAAGCTCGTAAGCACAAAGACACTAAATCACCTAATCACTAGATCACTAAAGGGAAATTCGACATTATTAACTTAGAGAAGTAACTCGCTCGCTGCGTAAAATCAGATAATTGACATAAGTGGTTTCAAGACAATCTTGTTCCCACCCCGATAAAATCCGTTTGGCCGCAAAATAATAATCTTTGTTTCTCAACAACATCCCAACGGTGCGGCTGAGCTTTTCAAATCGAACGTGATCGCTCGCTGAGATGTAGTCATCTTCACTTTCAATAATCGGTGCTAAACCATCAGCAAACCAATTGTTCAATATTTCTCGCATCTCTAATTCAGACTCAGGCACATCCACACTCGACAACTCTCGATGCTGAGGTGGTGGCACGATGTACTTCGATGCTTGCGGTGAACTGACATAACGATACATGTCGTCCCTCATTTCTAACTGACTCTTCTAATAAGAAAGGACATTTTTGCCTGTTCTCAAGTTTATTTATCGAAACAAATAGCCAAAAAAACAAATAAAAAAGCCATGTATCAATAACTCTACATGGCTTTAATGAGGGCAACTTTTCGCTGCCCTATCTATTTGTCAGTTTAGACTAAAACTAAGCCCTCTCGATTAGATCGAGCCTTGGTCAAAGTCAGTGTTTTGATCGGTACTTGTTTGTGAATCTGAATCAAAACTTCCAGAGTCGTCTGTGAAGTCAACACCTTGGTCTTGACCACCAGCACTAGTCCAGTCACTGCCACCTGATTCCATACCTGCCATGTCTGTTTGCTGCTCTTGAGTAGAACCTTGCATGGTGTATTGATCATCAACTTCAACTTCAACAGAGCCACTTGCACCGTCTATCGAACTACCCAACTCGTCGTAACCTTGGAATTGGATCTCGCTAGTGCCCTCGTAACCTTCAGGAAGCTCAACCGATACCGACTGCTCAAGGTTACCACTGATAGTGAAGCTACCATCTCCGTTATCCAGCGCATTACTCACGCTAGAACCTTCAGGTAAACCGGACATTTCCGCGTAATCCACCGATTCGTTACCACTTACCTCATCAGGAATCGAGATAGAGATCGTATCACCCGGTGCGGCTGTCACATCTGCACTGCTTTCTTCTTCATCTACAGAATCACTTTGCGATTGCTCAGCTGTCTGTGTTGTATCAGTTTGTTGCTCATCGATTGACTGTACGGTTTGCTCCTCATCATTTTGCTCAAAATCGCCGGCAACTTGAATACTTAGATCATGACTAGACGTTACACCATTATCGTTAATTTCAACACTCATGGTTAAATTACCATCAAAGTCATCATTCGGCCAATATACCCACTCTGAATCACCTGACTCTGCAAAGAAGCCTGCATTGTTAGAATCCGTAATATCTAATATCTCTGATGAAGTATTAACACCTAGCTCATCTAATAGTTGCTCTGATGCAAATGTTAATGAACCATCATCCGAGATGGTATAATCTTCTACAATATCCGAGGTTTTAACCAGAATGTTCTGCTCAAGTGTGTTGGTACCATCGTTGACGATAACCGTAAGATTGGCCAAGTTACCTTCACCACTTCCAGTCATAGTAAAGGTGCCGTCACCATTATTGGTAATGATTAGTGAGCTGTCAGCTGTCGTAACATCAGTTATCTCAATCTCATCACCTTCTACATCAGTAAACATACTCAGTAGTTGCTCGGTCTCGAGCGTAACAGAACCATCACTAGCGATATCCATGGTAACGTCAGGTTCAGGCGTTACATCAATAGCAGGAACTGCGCGGGTTGCTACTTCAGATGCACCGTTACTACTCGATGACCAGGTACCAATTAGCTGATCTCCATCAAAATGAATAACTGGACTATTTATACTTGAAACTCCATCTAGCATTGTAATGGTCTGAAGCGTTTCGCCATCGTTGTATTGATTGACATAGAAACCATTCTCATTCGAGCCTTGCGACCAACCGATTGCAAATGAACCATCACCCGTGTCAGCTAAGGTGTGGCTATTGGCATAACCTGTCACGCCGTCAGGTGGAGCTATCGCATAACTGGTCTCTGTCCCATCAGGATCAACCTGAACAGCTGTATAGACTGTTTCACTTCCAATCCATTCACTAAATATAGTTACGCTAGAGCCATCCTCTAACATATCAGAGGTGGCAATATTCGCACTCGAACTCACACTGTTAATAACACTAGTGTCGGTAATAATGCCGGTTCCTGTATCAATACTTGTGATTTGCATTTGACCACTGTCAGATCCTATCATCGTAACATTGCCATCAGAACCAACAGAAACTTTAGTTGTCCAGTTCATCGCTCCCACAGGTATTTCTAATACAGAACCTTCTGGTTGGCCGTTGGCATCGAGAGTTTGCACATTGACGTGGTTACTCGCGCTTGATCCCCAACCTTCACTCGTTCCAAAGACCAAACTACTACCACCATCATTTTGTATCGTGATGTCTAATCCGTAAAAGCTATTAGATGTAGCAACGGTAACTTCTGGCGATGTCACAGCCATGTTTTCGTCGAACGACATGTATTTAAGCGCCTGACCACCTGTATCACTATCCCAAGCAGAATAAGCTACAGAGACCCCACCTGATTCAGTTGCGGCAACGGTTAGGTTTGAAGGCGAACTATCAAACTCATTCATAGAGACAGGTGTCCCTTCTGGTGTACCATCAGCAGCAAAATTCTGAGCCGCCAATACCTGGTTATAGGTGATAGGATCAGATTGCAAGGTTAAAACCATCGATGAACCGTCGTCGAACGTGACCGTTTGAGGACTACTCAAGGAAAAGTCTGTTAACACCTCTGTACCAGTCTCTGTGACATTTAATGTAGTATTAGGCGAAACAAATACAGGGGCGTCATTCACCGCTTGTACTGTCATAGTAATATCGACAGTCACACCATCAGCGATGCTGTCTGTTACCGTAAAGTTGATCGGTAAATCACCATTAAAGTTCTCGGCTGTAGTAACAGTCCAAGTACCGTCGCCATTGTCTTCGATAGTGGCTTTAGCCGCATCAGCAGACTCAACATTGAGTACTGTCATCGCATCATTTTCACCATCAACAACCGTTGCCAAGAGGTCTTCAGCGCTAATGATTGTTGCAACATCTTCTATACCGGTCAAGGTTACGCTATCGGTATCTTCAGGGGTTGTATTGACACGAATATTCAGATTTGCATCACCTTGAATAACCTCTTCCCCATCACTTATATCAAAACTCAACGATACATCACCAACAAAGTCAGCATCAGGTGTATATGTCCAAGTACCGTCACCGTTATCAGACAAAAGGCCGTTACCACTCGCAGATACATTGCTTACCGATAACGCATCACCATCAATGTCTGTCGTACTCGCTAGCAGTTGAGATTCACTTATAGTAAAGGCAGCATCTTCATAACCTTGTAGGTTCAGTGTATTAGTAATCGGCGTATCGTTAACAGGGTCGACCGTTAAACTCATCGATACAGGGATAGAAACAGTGCCATCATTGACGTCAAAATTAAAGATGGTTAAACCGTTAAAGTCTGGCTCAGGGGTATAGTTAAATGTGCCATCCTCATTATCTTCAATCGTCCCATTACTACTAGAAATATTTTCAATGGTAAATGTATCACCATCAACGTCTGTTACCGATGATGTCAGATCCTCAAGTGTTAGTACAATTACAGAGTCTTCTGCACCACTAGCATCCATTTGCGCATACTCAGGTTGCGGTTCAGCCAACGACACTGACTTGGTATAAGTTTGATTACTAGCAGTCGAGTTGTCGTAAAGTGACCAAGTGGCTGTAAGTTGGTCGCTATCGGAACTAAATGTAATACCATTCGGATAGCTACTGAGCTGAGCGACGGTCGACTCTTGTAAAACATTACCATCAGCATCATAGCCTGTCGCATAAACGGTTGTACTTTCGTTCCAACCAACTGCGAAGTTACCGTCACCAGTATCAACAAGGTTAAGGTTAGACATATAGCCACTAGAACCATTATGCCCCTCAACGACAAGAGTGGTTACATTTAAATCTGGATCAATTTTAATTATGCCATTTTGTGCACCTACTCCTGATACCCATTCACTAGTTAATAACAGCGTTGATCCATCTTCTAACGTAAGTGTATCGTTGATACTAGTACTGTCGCTAATAGCATCTAACACAGTAGTATTTTCAATGGTTCCACTATTTGTATCAATGACACTAAGTTGGGTTTCTTGCCCTGATTTACTTAATACTTGTACCGAGCCTTCACTGCTTATAAATAGCTTAGTATTCCAGTTAACATCCAAGCCGCCAACTTCAGTAACAGAGCCTATAACCTCACCTGTATTACTCAATGAAACCACATTAATTTCAGCTACTCCATCACTATCAGATCCACCGTAAGCCATTAAGAACGTACCATCCTCTTGGAGACTTACAGCAGGAGAACCGTAAATGCTTGATTCACTATCAATAACAATAGGATCGCTAGATGTTTGTGTGTTCACATCAATCATTTGAACCTTAACAGAATTACCTCCAGAGCTATCCCATTCTGTAAAACTTACTAACAGATCACCATTTGATGAAGCGGTTACATCTATGTTTGAAGGAGAACCGCTAAAACTGGTAAGTGTCATGGTTTCTCCTTGCGGAGTACCATCTTCACCAATTAGCTGTGCTTTAAGTAATTGTGAGAACGACACTGAGTCGTAACTCTGACTCACTATTAAAGTTTCACCACTCGGTAGTTCAACCCCTTGGGCATTATAGGTATCTAAACGGCTTGTTAGCTGCTCAGTATCTGTATAAGACTCGCTGAACGTCACCTCTGGTACATTAAATACCGGTACATCATTAACATTCTGAACCAACATAGTGATATCAATCGATTCACTAGCACCAATATTGTCCGTCGCTGTAAAGCTGATTGGCACATCGCCATTAAAATCATCAACTGGCGTGAAGCTCCAAGTTCCATCACCATTATCAACCAAAGAACCGACTGAATTATCGACCAAGTTGAAATTACTAATACTAATCGTATCGCCCTCGGCATCTGTTAACATAGACAAGATTTGCGCCTGCTCGATGATAATTGCTTGGTCTTCCGTTCCGGATAGCTGATCCGCTGAATCATGAACTGTTGGCGCGGTATTGATACGTATATTAAAGTCCGCGTCTGCAGGTGTTGTCGTCACGCCATCCGATACATCGAACGATACATTTAGGTCACCGTAAAATCCTGGTTCAGGTGTGTATGTCCAAGTACCATCACCGTTATCTACTAGATCACCAGCACCTTCAACATCTAAATTGACCACACTTAGGTTGTCATCATCAACATCACTCGCTTCCGCCAGTAAATCGGCTTCGGTGATCGTGAGTGACGCATTTTCATAGCCTTGTAGGATTGCATTGCCGTCAACATCTGGCGCATCGTTGACTGGATTAATGGTCATCGATAGAGCAGTTGACGAGCTATCATTGCCATCACTTAGCGTATAAGTGATATCAAAGTTGCCGTTATAATCAGCGTCAGGTATCAACTGATAACTACCGTCTTGATTGTCAATTAACGTAGCATTATCTAATGTCAGTTGTGGCTTCCCGTCATCGTTCGCAACTGCGTCACTCATATCTATAATGGCACTGAACGCATCGCTTTCAACATCTGTTGCACTGCCAATCAAGTCTGCTTGAGTAATTGTGATTACGCCATCTTCATCAACGTTCAGGCTGACACCATCACTGGTTGGTGCATCATTGATTGGCGTAATCGATAGATTAATCGACGAGGCAACCGTGTCAACGCCATCAGTAACATCAAAGCTAAGTGTAACATCACCGTTAAAGTCTTGGTTAGGCGTTAATGTCACTGTACCAACACCGTCGGTTGTAACCGTGCCGGCAGCGAACTCTACATTAGTTGCTTGTAGATTATCGCCATCAACATCACGGGCCTGACTTAACAGCTGCGATTGTGTCAGAGTCAGACTGTTGTCTTCATTGATTGTGTACGAAAGGTTCCCCGCAACAACCGGAACATCGTTCACCTCCGATACACTCACATTAATATTAGCATCCGTTGTTTCGGTACCGTCAGTCACCGTAAAATCAAGTGCAACATCACCATTGAAGTTGTCATTCGGAGCAAAGCTGTAAGTGCCATTACCATTATTAGTAAACACACCATCGGTACCGTTGTAACTGACCGACTCAATCGACAGCGTTTCACCATCGGCATCTGACGCCCCCGCTAGAAGCTGCGCATCAGTGAACGTTAACGTACCATCTTCTTCAATGGTGTAACTAACATCACTCACCACCGTTGGGTCACTCATCGGATTGACCGTTAGGTCTGCCGTTGCGATCACCGTATCGGTGCCATCCGTTAGGTCGAAGGTGATATCAATATCACCATTAAAGTTCGCATTCGGTGTAATAGTGAAACTGCCATCATCGTTTTCCGTCACTGTCGCGTTACCACTAACAGACAAGTTTGCGGCCGTTAGGTCATCACTTTCCACATCGGTCGCTTGCGCTAATAGTTGCTCTTGACTTAACGTAATAGAGTTATCTTCATTAACGGTGTACGCCAAATCACCACTCACTGGCGCATCATTAACCGCCTCGAAATTAATATTGATGATATTGCCATCAGTGGCAACACCATCGGTTACTTGATAACCCAGCTCAACCTCACCGTTGAAGTTATTATCCGGTGTAATTATCCACGTACCGTCACCGTTATCGGTTAACGTGACGTACTCCGCGTTATCACCCACCAGTTCTATATTTTGAATCTCAAGAATGTCTCCATCGATATCACTCGCTTGTGCGAAGAGCTGTTCTTCTGTAATAACCACAGAGGCAAACTGCGTAGCCCCTCCGGTATCAATGGTCACATTTGGCAGGTCAGCGGTCAGTTCGATTTCATTGTCACCTTCACGGATATTAAGTTCTACCGTTTCGGTCATTTCAGTGCCGTCCACACCAATAGATGTAAACACCGCTTCATCGTGAATAGTTTGAGAAAGCGTGATGTTTTGAAGTACGTAGTCACCATTACCTATATTCGAACCTAACTCAAAGTAAGACACTGGTTCGTTTACAGTTAAAGTAACACTTGCCTCAAATCCTTGATCACTTTGATCTTTTTCTACAATCATTGAGTCGACCAAGTCACCATCTGAGTTAAATGCTCTAACTTCTACCTCTGTATAATAAGGAGATCCTTTATTATCAAAATATCCCCCCATACCGCCTAGCTGGAGGCTGATTTCGTTAATCTCCTGACCTTCAACGGTCATAGTAAGTTTTTCGTTTCCACTCAAACCAGCTTTGTCGTTATCACCGATACCATGACCAGTAGCGCCATCAGCATTCCACGCACTGAGTGGACCATCATTACTTTGGATAGTGACTTTCAAATCACCATCAACGAGTTCACGCGTATTAGGATCAACGGCAATGCCCCAATCATCAAGGCTAGCATTGTCATCAAAGGTACCGATTTGGCTAGTATGTGTAATATCATCATTATCATTTGGAATGAAGCGTACTTCCGTGTCCACAGGGACTTCTTGCCCTACCTCTAGCTCTACCCATTCGTCGTTCAAGTTCGCTTCAATGACACCGTTTTCAGGAGCTATGTCGAAACGTAACACAGGCTCTTCACGCAGAGAAACGCCCACTGTTTGATCTTCTTCCGCTTGGATAGAGATTTCATCGCCTGCTTCTGGCGTGTCATTCACTGCGACAACCGTTAAGTCAAGACCCGTAGCCACCGTTGCCGTGCCATCACTGACATCAAAGGTTAACGTCAAGTCGCCATTAAAGTGCGCTTCCGGCGTAACGGTAAAGCTACCATCCCCATTATCGGTAACCGTACCTCCACTCGCTAATTGTAAGTTCGATGCGGTCAATGCATCACCATCGATGTCACTGGCATTGCCCAACAACTGCTCTTGGCTAAGCGTGATGGTGCCATCCTCGTCCACATTGTACGCCACATTACCCGACACTATCGGCGTGTCATTCACCGCTATGACATCAACATCCGCAGTGGTTGTCGCAGTCGCCCCATCATCATCGACGACGGTGACATTAATCGACACATCGCCGTTGAAGTTGTCATTCGGTGCAAAACTGTAAGTACCATTACCGTTATTAGTGAAGATACCGTCTCCACCTGTGTAACTCACACTCTCAACAGTAACTGTACCGTCAATATCTGAACTGTTTGCCAATAGTTGTTCATCATTGAAGGTGAGCAAACCATCTTCATTTGCTTGATAACTGGTCGAGCCCGCAACAGGTGCATCGTTTACATCTGTCACGCTGACATTGATGTTCGCGTCCGTCGTGTTAGTACCATCACTCACCGTAAAATCAAGCGCAACGTCACCATTGAAGTTGTCGTTCGGTACGAAACTGTAAGTGCCGTTGCCATTGTCGGTAAACACACCATCGGTACCGTTGTAACTGACCGACTCAATCGACAAGTCGTCGCCATCAATGTCTGTCGCGTTAGTAAGCAGTTGCTCGTCCGTGAAGGTCAACGTGCCAT
Organism: Vibrio sp. ED004; assembly: GCF_023206395.1. Taxonomy (NCBI): domain Bacteria; kingdom Pseudomonadati; phylum Pseudomonadota; class Gammaproteobacteria; order Vibrionales; family Vibrionaceae; genus Vibrio; species Vibrio sp. ED004. The sequence continues at coordinate 1,339,066 of NZ_CP066150.1, forward strand.
CTTCACTGACGGTATAGGTAGCATCACTCACCACGGTTAAGTCATTCACCGCGGAAACATCAAGCGTCACAGAACCTTCGGTCTCTGAAACACCATCAGTCACAACAGTATTAAGACTTAGTGTACCGTTAAAGTTAGGGTTCGGTGTGACAGTAAAAGTGCCGTTGCCATTGTCTACTACTGAACCATTTTCATTGATGTCAATTCGTACTATTGAAAGAGCATCACCTTCATGATCGCTAGCAGAGAGTGCAGTTAGAAGTTCATCGGAGCTAATAGTCACGCTACCATCTTCACTTACTTGTGATGTAGCGGCAACGATATCAGCAGAAACTTCAGGTGCTTGATTGCTGAAATCGAGATTAATGTGGCTAGAAATTGTTTCTGTACCATCAGAAGCAACAAACTGGATTTGTGCTAATGATTCAAATCCATCTTGTGGAATAAAGTTATATTCGCCTTCCCCTGTTATTTGCAATGTACCTTCACCCGATACGAGTTGAACAGACTCTATAGTCAATGTGTCACCATCAGCATCAGTAATCTGTGATAGCAGGTCTTGATCGGTAAAGACTAAGCTTTCTCCAGGTGTAAGCGTGGTGGTTGCAATACCCGAACTTTCAGGAGTTGAATTACCAGTAGCGTTAGGCTCCTCTGTAGCATGTACGGCAATTGAACTTTGTACATCATGCATCTCACCGTTTTGTATTACTACAAATGCAAAATCAACTTGGCCGTTAAAACCATCTGCCGGACTAAAAGTAAAAGTACCGTCACTATTTTCAGTTAATGACCCCTGACTTGGATCGACCAAATGGGCAAGGTCGATACTAACTTCGTCACTTGATGCAATTTCTAAGTCATCTGCCTGAGCGAGAAGGTCTTCCATGGTTAAGGTAATATCCTGACCGCTAGACGTATCGAAGTCACCTACCAAGTTATCGAGATCAGGTGCGACTAGGGAGCCTTCATCGCCATAATCTACTGTAGTGGCAGTTACCGTTACACTGAAATCACCGCTCCAGTTTTCGGGTGGCGTCATTTCAATTTGGTCAATATTCCATTGCGTAATATTGATTACTTGATCTGGAGATGTAATCGTAATTGTGTAATTACCATCGCTAACCGTAAATCCTACGGGGTAGCCTGTCATAATTAGATTACTTAGCATCTCAGAATCGTCTAACAGGTCTACATTTAAGCTTAATAACCCAGACGAATCTTCATTAAAGACTAGTGGACCTGAATGAGAAGAGGTTATCACTGCACCGTCGGCGTGTGGCCTAACAAAGACAGGCATATCTAAGACTGTCTCTGTTTCACCGTCGGTTACAACTAATTGAAGCCCAGATGTACCCGAGAAATCACCATTTGGTGTATAAGTCCATGTGCCATCACTGTTATCAACAATATTACCTTCATCAGGTTCACTTGCAATAACCCTAGATAAGGTAAGAGTGTCACCGTCAACGTCACTAAAGAGATTTAACATGTCCACTTGGTTAAACGTAATCGAGCCATCTTCGACTGTCGTTAAATGGGCGTTACCTGAACTAAATACAGCGTCATTAACGGGTGTGACATCGACCTCTAATGTACCCTCAACAGATTCGACCCCATCATTAATGATATATGCTAGCTCAACAAGCCCGTTAAAGTCGGCTGCTGCTAACATTTGATAGGTGCCGTCAGACTGCTGCGTAATCGTCGCGTTTTGAGGTTGACGTACTACGATTGACTCAAGTGTTAAATTATCACCGTCAACATCGGTAGCATTTGCAAGAATGTATTCTGGTTCAATGACTAACGCCTGATCTTCTTCACTAGTAAAGGTAACCGTAGGTGCTAATGGTAGATCGTTAATGGCATCGACAGTAATAGTGCTAGTAGCATCGGTAACACTGACACCATCTGAGACTGAGAAATCAAGATCAACTGTACCGTTAAAGTTTTCATTAGGCACGAAACTATAAGTGCCGTTGCCGTTGTCAGTAAAATCACCATCACTACCTGTGTAACTGACCGAAGAAATAGATAAGTCGTCACCGTCTACGTCAGCAGCACCGGCAAGTAACTGCTCGTCTGTAATGGTAATCGTATCATCTTCATTAATATCAAATGAAGGTGGTGAAACAATGACCAAGTCATTAATCGGATTCACCGTTAAATCAAGACCCGTAGCCACCGTTGCCGTGCCATCACTAACATCAAACGTTAACGCCAAATCACCGTTAAAATCGGCCGTTGGAGTGACGGTAAAGCTACCATCCCCGTTATCGATAACCGAACCACCACTAGCAAGCTCTAAATTCGAAGCGGTTAAATCATCACCATCAATGTCACTGGCATTGCCCAACAACTGCTCTTGGCTAAGCGTGATGGTGCCATCCTCGTCCACATTGTACGCCACATTACCCGACACTATCGGCGTGTCATTCACCGCTATGACACCAACATCCGCAGTGGTTGTCGCAGTCGCCCCATCATCATCGACGACGGTGACATTAATCGACACATCGCCGTTGAAGTTGTCATTCGGTGCAAAACTGTAAGTACCATTACCGTTATTAGTGAAGATACCGTCTCCACCTGTGTAACTCACACTCTCAACAGTAACTGTACCGTCAATATCTGAACTGTTTGCTAATAGCTGTACATCGCTAAACGTTAACAAACCATCTTCATTAACTTGGTAACTGGTTGAGCCCCACTACCGGTGCATCGTTAATATCAGACACTGTAATGTTTATAGAGTTCTCTGCCGTTGTAGAGCCATCACTGGCTACATAACGCAGCTCGATATTACCGTTAAAGTTATCGTTCGGTACAAAGCTATAAACTCCTCCAGCAATCTCTGTCAAGACACCATCAGAACCTGTATAACTCACCGACTCAATCGAAACAGAGTCGCCATCAATATCGCTAACGTTAGCAAGAATGTCGTTATCACTGAGTATTAAAGTACCATCCTCACCCACATCGACATTAAAGCTATCTGCAACGACAGAGTCATTAACCGGATTCACCGTTAAATCAAGACCCGTAGCCACCGTTGCCGTGCCATCACTAACATCAAACGTTAACGCCAAATCACCGTTAAAATCGGCCGTTGGAGTGACGGTAAAGCTACCATCCCCGTTATCGATAACCGAACCACCACTAGCAAGCTCTAAATTCGAAGCGGTTAAATCATCACCATCAATGTCACTGGCATTGCCCAACAACTGCTCTTGGCTAAGCGTGATGGTGCCATCCTCGTCCACATTGTACGCCACATTACCCGACACTATCGGCGTGTCATTCACCGCTATGACACCAACATCCGCAGTGGTTGTCGCAGTCGCCCCATCATCATCGACGACGGTGACATTAATCGACACATCGCCGTTGAAGTTGTCATTCGGTGCAAAACTGTAAGTACCATTACCGTTATTAGTGAAGATACCGTCTCCACCTGTGTAACTCACACTCTCAACAGTAACTGTACCGTCAATATCTGAACTGTTTGCCAATAGTTGTTCATCATTGAAGGTGAGCAAACCATCTTCATTTGCTTGATAACTGGTCGAGCCCGCAACAGGTGCATCGTTTACATCTGTCACGCTGACATTGATGTTCGCGTCCGTCGTGCTAGTACCATCACTCACCTTAAAGTCAAGCGCAACGTCACCATTGAAGTTGTCGTTCGGTACGAAGCTGTAAGTGCCATTGCCATTGTCGGTAAACACACCATCGGTACCGTTGTAACTGACCGACTCAATCGACAAGTCGTCGCCATCAATGTCTGTCGCGTTAGTAAGCAGTTGCTCGTCCGTGAAGGTCAACGTGCCATCTTCACTGACGGTATAGGTAGCATCACTCACCACGGTTAAGTCATTAGTAGGATTCACCGTTAAATCAAGACCCGTAGCCACCGTTGCCGTGCCATCACTAACATCAAACGTTAACGCCAAATCACCGTTAAAATCGGCCGTTGGAGTGACGGTAAAGCTACCATCCCCGTTATCGATAACCGAACCACCACTAGCAAGCTCTAAATTCGAAGCGGTTAAATCATCACCATCAATGTCACTGGCATTGCCCAACAACTGCTCTTGGCTAAGCGTGATGGTGCCATCCTCGTCCACATTGTACGCCACATTACCCGACACTATCGGCGTGTCATTCACCGCTATGACATCAACATCCGCAGTGGTTGTCGCAGTCGCCCCATCATCATCGACGACGGTGACATTAATCGACACATCGCCGTTGAAGTTGTCATTCGGTGCAAAACTGTAAGTACCATTACCGTTATTAGTGAAGATACCGTCTCCACCTGTGTAACTCACACTCTCAACAGTAACTGTACCGTCAATATCTGAACTGTTTGCCAATAGTTGTTCATCATTGAAGGTGAGCAAACCATCTTCATTTGCTTGATAACTGGTCGAGCCCGCAACAGGTGCATCGTTTACATCTGTCACGCTGACATTGATGTTCGCGTCCGTCGTGTTAGTACCATCACTCACCGTAAATCAAGCGCAACGTCACCATTGAAGTTGTCGTTCGGTACGAAACTGTAAGTGCCGTTGCCATTGTCGGTAAACACACCATCGGTACCGTTGTAACTGACCGACTCAATCGACAAGTCGTCGCCATCAATGTCTGTCGCGTTAGTAAGCAGTTGCTCGTCCGTGAAGGTCAACGTGCCCTCTTCATTAACGGCGTAGGTAGCATCACTCACCACGGTTAAGTCATTAGTAGGATTCACCGTTAAATCAAGACCCGTAGCCACCGTTGCCGTGCCATCACTAACATCAAACGTTAACGCCAAATCACCGTTAAAATCGGCCGTTGGAGTGACGGTAAAGCTACCATCCCCGTTATCGATAACCGAACCACCACTAGCAAGCTCTAAATTCGAAGCGGTTAAATCATCACCATCAATGTCACTGGCATTGCCCAACAACTGCTCTTGGCTAAGCGTGATGGTGCCATCCTCGTCCACATTGTACGCCACATTACCCGACACTATCGGCGTGTCATTCACCGCTATGACACCAACATCCGCAGTGGTTGTCGCAGTCGCCCCATCATCATCGACGACGGTGACATTAATCGACACATCGCCGTTGAAGTTGTCATTCGGTGCAAAACTGTAAGTACCATTACCGTTATTAGTGAAGATACCGTCTCCACCTGTGTAACTCACACTCTCAACAGTAACTGTACCGTCAATATCTGAACTGTTTGCTAATAGCTGTACATCGCTAAACGTTAACAAACCATCTTCATTAACTTGGTAACTGGTTGCTCCCACTACCGGTGCATCGTTAATATCAGACACTGTAATGTTTATAGAGTTCTCTGCCGTTGTAGAGCCATCACTGGCTACATAACTTAGCTCGATATTACCGTTAAAGTTATCGTTCGGAGCAAAGCTATAAACTCCTCCAGCAATCTCTGTCAAGACACCATCAGAACCTGTATAACTCACCGACTCAATCGAAACAGAGTCGCCATCAATATCGCTAACGTTAGCAAGAATGTCGTTATCACTGAGTATTAAGTACCATCCTCACCCACATCGACATTAAAGCTATCTGCAACGACAGAGTCATTAACCGGATTCACCGTTAAATCAAGACCCGTAGCCACCGTTGCCGTGCCATCACTAACATCAAACGTTAACGCCAAATCACCGTTAAAATCGGCCGTTGGAGTGACGGTAAAGCTACCATCCCCGTTATCGATAACCGAACCACCACTAGCAAGCTCTAAATTCGAAGCGGTTAAATCATCACCATCAATGTCACTGGCATTGCCCAACAACTGCTCTTGGCTAAGCGTGATGGTGCCATCCTCGTCCACATTGTACGCCACATTACCCGACACTATCGGCGTGTCATTCACCGCTATGACATCAACATCCGCAGTGGTTGTCGCAGTCGCCCCATCATCATCGACGACGGTGACATTAATCGACACATCGCCGTTGAAGTTGTCATTCGGTGCAAAACTGTAAGTACCATTACCGTTATTAGTGAAGATACCGTCTCCACCTGTGTAACTCACACTCTCAACAGTAACTGTACCGTCAATATCTGAACTGTTTGCCAATAGTTGTTCATCATTGAAGGTGAGCAAACCATCTTCATTTGCTTGATAACTGGTCGAGCCCGCAACAGGTGCATCGTTTACATCTGTCACGCTGACATTGATGTTCGCGTCCGTCGTGTTAGTACCATCACTCACCGTAAAATCAAGCGCAACGTCACCATTGAAGTTGTCGTTCGGTACGAAACTGTAAGTGCCGTTGCCATTGTCGGTAAACACACCATCGGTACCGTTGTAACTGACCGACTCAATCGACAAGTCGTCGCCATCAATGTCTGTCGCGTTAGTAAGCAGTTGCTCGTCCGTGAAGGTCAACGTGCCATCTTCACTGACGGTATAGGTAGCATCACTCACCACGGTTAAGTCATTAGTAGGATTCACCGTTAAATCAAGACCCGTAGCCACCGTTGCCGTGCCATCACTAACATCAAACGTTAACGCCAAATCACCGTTAAAATCGGCCGTTGGAGTGACGGTAAAGCTACCATCCCCGTTATCGATAACCGAACCACCACTAGCAAGCTCTAAATTCGAAGCGGTTAAATCATCACCATCAATGTCACTGGCATTGCCCAACAACTGCTCTTGGCTAAGCGTGATGGTGCCATCCTCGTCCACATTGTACGCCACATTACCCGACACTATCGGCGTGTCATTCACCGCTATGACATCAACATCCGCAGTGGTTGTCGCAGTCGCCCCATCATCATCGACGACGGTGACATTAATCGACACATCGCCGTTGAAGTTGTCATTCGGTGCAAAACTGTAAGTACCATTACCGTTATTAGTGAAGATACCGTCTCCACCTGTGTAACTCACACTCTCAACAGTAACTGTACCGTCAATATCTGAACTGTTTGCCAATAGTTGTTCATCATTGAAGGTGAGCAAACCATCTTCATTTGCTTGATAACTGGTCGAGCCCGCAACAGGTGCATCGTTTACATCTGTCACGCTGACATTGATGTTCGCGTCCGTCGTGTTAGTACCATCACTCACCGTAAAATCAAGCGCAACGTCACCATTGAAGTTGTCGTTCGGTACGAAACTGTAAGTGCCGTTGCCATTGTCGGTAAACACACCATCGGTACCGTTGTAACTGACCGACTCAATCGACAAGTCGTCGCCATCAATGTCTGTCGCGTTAGTAAGCAGTTGCTCGTCCGTGAAGGTCAACGTGCCCTCTTCATTAACGGCGTAGGTAGCATCACTCACCACGGTTAAGTCATTAGTAGGATTCACCGTTAAATCAAGACCCGTAGCCACCGTTGCCGTGCCATCACTAACATCAAACGTTAACGCCAAATCACCGTTAAAATCGGCCGTTGGAGTGACGGTAAAGCTACCATCCCCGTTATCGATAACCGAACCACCACTAGCAAGCTCTAAATTCGAAGCGGTTAAATCATCACCATCAATGTCACTGGCATTGCCCAACAACTGCTCTTGGCTAAGCGTGATGGTGCCATCCTCGTCCACATTGTACGCCACATTACCCGACACTATCGGCGTGTCATTCACCGCTATGACACCAACATCCGCAGTGGTTGTCGCAGTCGCCCCATCATCATCGACGACGGTGACATTAATCGACACATCGCCGTTGAAGTTGTCATTCGGTGCAAAACTGTAAGTACCATTACCGTTATTAGTGAAGATACCGTCTCCACCTGTGTAACTCACACTCTCAACAGTAACTGTACCGTCAATATCTGAACTGTTTGCTAATAGCTGTACATCGCTAAACGTTAACAAACCATCTTCATTAACTTGGTAACTGGTTGCTCCCACTACCGGTGCATCGTTAATATCAGACACTGTAATGTTTATAGAGTTCTCTGCCGTTGTAGAGCCATCACTGGCTACATAACTTAGCTCGATATTACCGTTAAAGTTATCGTTCGGAGCAAAGCTATAAACTCCTCCAGCAATCTCTGTCAAGACACCATCAGAACCTGTATAACTCACCGACTCAATCGAAACAGAGTCGCCATCAATATCGCTAACGTTAGCAAGAATGTCGTTATCACTGAGTATTAAAGTACCATCCTCACCCACATCGACATTAAAGCTATCTGCAACGACAGAGTCATTAACCGGATTCACCGTTAAATCAAGACCCGTAGCCACCGTTGCCGTGCCATCACTAACATCAAACGTTAACGCCAAATCACCGTTAAAATCGGCCGTTGGAGTGACGGTAAAGCTACCATCCCCGTTATCGATAACCGAACCACCACTAGCAAGCTCTAAATTCGAAGCGGTTAAATCATCACCATCAATGTCACTGGCATTGCCCAACAACTGCTCTTGGCTAAGCGTGATGGTGCCATCCTCGTCCACATTGTACGCCACATTACCCGACACTATCGGCGTGTCATTCACCGCTATGACATCAACATCCGCAGTGGTTGTCGCAGTCGCCCCATCATCATCGACGACGGTGACATTAATCGACACATCGCCGTTGAAGTTGTCATTCGGTGCAAAACTGTAAGTACCATTACCGTTATTAGTGAAGATACCGTCTCCACCTGTGTAACTCACACTCTCAACAGTAACTGTACCGTCAATATCTGAACTGTTTGCCAATAGTTGTTCATCATTGAAGGTGAGCAAACCATCTTCATTTGCTTGATAACTGGTCGAGCCCGCAACAGGTGCATCGTTTACATCTGTCACGCTGACATTGATGTTCGCGTCCGTCGTGTTAGTACCATCACTCACCGTAAAATCAAGCGCAACGTCACCATTGAAGTTGTCGTTCGGTACGAAACTGTAAGTGCCGTTGCCATTGTCGGTAAACACACCATCGGTACCGTTGTAACTGACCGACTCAATCGACAAGTCGTCGCCATCAATGTCTGTCGCGTTAGTAAGCAGTTGCTCGTCCGTGAAGGTCAACGTGCCCTCTTCACTGACGGTATAGGTAGCATCACTCACCACGGTTAAGTCATTAGTAGGATTCACCGTTAAATCAAGACCCGTAGCCACCGTTGCCGTGCCATCACTAACATCAAACGTTAACGCCAAATCACCGTTAAAATCGGCCGTTGGAGTGACGGTAAAGCTACCATCCCCGTTATCGATAACCGAACCACCACTAGCAAGCTCTAAATTCGAAGCGGTTAAATCATCACCATCAATGTCACTGGCATTGCCCAACAACTGCTCTTGGCTAAGCGTGATGGTGCCATCCTCGTCCACATTGTACGCCACATTACCCGACACTATCGGCGTGTCATTCACCGCTATGACACCAACATCCGCAGTGGTTGTCGCAGTCGCCCCATCATCATCGACGACGGTGACATTAATCGACACATCGCCGTTGAAGTTGTCATTCGGTGCAAAACTGTAAGTACCATTACCGTTATTAGTGAAGATACCGTCTCCACCTGTGTAACTCACACTCTCAACAGTAACTGTACCGTCAATATCTGAACTGTTTGCCAATAGTTGTTCATCATTGAAGGTGAGCAAACCATCTTCATTTGCTTGATAACTGGTCGAGCCCGCAACAGGTGCATCGTTTACATCTGTCACGCTGACATTGATGTTCGCGTCCGTCGTGCTAGTACCATCACTCACCTTAAAGTCAAGCGCAACGTCACCATTGAAGTTGTCGTTCGGTACGAAGCTGTAAGTGCCATTGCCATTGTCGGTAAACACACCATCGGTACCGTTGTAACTGACCGACTCAATCGACAAGTCGTCGCCATCAATGTCTGTCGCGTTAGTAAGCAGTTGCTCGTCCGTGAAGGTCAACGTGCCCTCTTCATTAACGGCGTAGGTAGCATCACTAACCACTGTGGCATCATTCTGAGCATCAACTTGAATATCAAACGTTTCGCTTGTTGTCTCAGAATCGAAGCTTTCTTCTTGTAAAGTAGCTTCGTCCCTATCTTGTACGTGAACATCAAAAGTTTCTTCTATTGTCTCTGAATCAATATTATCTGAATCATCATCACCTACAGGTTGCTCAGATGATTCTGAAGAGTCGGCGATAGCCGACGTTGACGTACTTGAGGCTTGCTCTTGTTCTTCGTTACTTTTTGCACTTACACCGCCATCTGAACCTTCCGTGTTTTCGCCACCTACCGCTTGAGCACCTGCTCCCGAATCTCCGCCATTGCCCACCGCTTCACCAGCTTCTGCATCAGACGCTACGCCGCCAACTATATTCGATTGAGCATCACCAGAGTCGCTACCAACTTCCGATGTCTCTTCTTGAACTGCACCACTCGAAGTCTCAACTTCTTCTTCGTTACCAGCTCCACTTGGATCATCTGCTAGGGCTTGGTTAACTTCGTCTGCTGCATCCGTATTTTCAGCACCCGTCGCTATTGTCGACGCTATCGTATTCTGTTGATTTTGTTGATTCTGCTGCTGGGAGGGCGTACCCGCGTCGCTCGTGTCCGTTTGTTCTACCGCATCATTTAGGTCTTCATTTTGGTTATTTTGGTTATTTTCGCCTGCCATTACAGCCTCCGTTGCTACTAGCTAACTGATCGTATTTAGAATCATTAAAGGACACCATTTTGAAAAACCAAATTTTTATACACCATTTTTTATATTTTTCTTTTTATGCATAAAGAATTAAAAAAAATTTGAAAACCACCTTTAAAGATCCTTAGTTATTGTGATTAAAGCAATTAAGGCAGTGGAGCGATGATAGACATGACGAATTTGTTGCGCTCGGTTGACAACAACCACAAGGGGCTGCAATTGTTATTGGGCGACTTTTACAATGACTTTTCTGACGCAGCCCTAAATATAGAAGAATTTCATAAAGGTAATCGTTTTGATGAACTCAACCGTTACTCAAAAAAACTGAAGACCATCTTAACGCTGCTTTGCGATCAAGACCTTCCGCCCAAAATGGCTAAATTGGAACATTTGAGCAGACACGAGTTCCCTGCGCCGGAAGAGCTTATAGAGGATGTAAAAACTGAATTGCACAAAGTCAATCGACAAATCAATCACTTGTTGGATATTAAGGCTGTGGTTGATGAAAAGTCATCGAGGTAGGTCATGAGCAATAACCAAATAGAACATCACCTCAGAAAAGCGCTTGTTTCAAATAACGAGGCTTCTAAGGTCACTGCAGATGACACTATTGTGCTTGCTAGTGCCATGACCAGCGTTCACAAAACGCTACTCATTATATTTTTACTCGCTTTGGTCGCCATAGCCGTGGCATCGCAAGCACGTATCGACATTGTTGTGTCTGTGCGTGGTGAACTGCTATTGGAGTCCGATGTCGAGAAGGTTCAACATCTAGAAGGCGGGATATTAGAAGAATTGCTCGTCAGAAAAGGTGAAGTCGTCTACGAAGGCCAACCTATCGCTCGAATTCGCTCACTCGACCGTAACACCCAGCTTGATACCGTAAATACTGAAATTATCCAGATAGAACTCGATAAGATTCGTTATGAAAGCTTACGTGACATGGTAGAGCCTAACTTTGATGCTTTCATTGAGAAATATCCAGAGCAAGTTCAGGTCAACATGAACACGTGGAAGCAAGAGTTCTCTAAGAACCGTTCAAATGAGGAGCTCATCACGCACGATATTAAGCACAAGAATTCGCTCATCAGTTCTATGTTGAAACGCCGCAAGAGTTCAGAGAATCAGCTATCTCTGATACGTAAACAGCTCAACATCAAAAACACCCTCTACAAAGAAGAGATGGCATCTTATGTCGACGTCCTCAACATGAAAGTACAAGAGTCTAATATGGTGCGAGAAATAGAGAACCTTGACGAGTCTGTGATGAACGAGCGTTTTCAACTCGACAAACTAGAGAAACAACATCGTGACTTGGTTGAGAACCGAAACTCAGAGTATCAAGCGCAAATTATTCAAGCGAATAAAGACCTTAAGTTGAAGCGTATCTTACAACCTCAGCATTCCGACAAAGTTGATCGTCTGATCGTCTACTCTCCAGTGGATGGTGTGGTCGACAAAGTACACTTCAACTTCCGTTCCGCTGTGATCCCACCAGGTGAAAGTATCGCTGATATTGCACCGATCAATAACTCCCTGCACGGTGAAGCGAAGATCCCACGTAAAGACATGGGCTTTGTTGAGATAGGCCAAGCGGTAAAAGTAAAAATGGACACCTATAACTTTGCAAAGTATGGGTTTGTTGAAGGAACTATCGCCTCAATCAGCCGCTCATCATACGAAGAAGAAGATGCCGAATTCTATTTGGCAGAGATTGAAATTGACCGAAACTTTCTTGAACGAGGAGGCACTCAATACAAATTATCGCCTTATATGGAATTTACCGCCGATGTAAAAACAGGTTCGCGTCGCGTGATCGAATACGCAGCGAAGCCTGTGATGTCTGCCATTGAAGATGCATTCGATGAGAGGTAATTAATGAGCGGAAAACCTTCCTACAGTATTTCCTTACCAGCCTTGCGCTTAAGCATATTCTTTAGCGTGATATTGGCTGCGTTCGCTTTCTATTTATACTTTTCTTGGGCGAAAGTAGATTCGGTTGCGCAAGTCCAAAGCGCCCCCTTGATCATACAAGCCCAGAAACTTAATCAGACAATAGAACTTGATATACAAACTTTGCAGCACTGCTTAAAAGAGCATAATTGCAATACCAATGAGTTTGATCCATCGACTTTGAAAAGTGAGATAGATGAGTTTCGTTCTTTGGCTTCGTTAAACAAAACCGAATTCAGCTTAGTTGGCGCGACTGAATATACTCAGCTTGAATTAGCGATTAACCGTTTTTCTGATAGCGCCAAAACACGTAACGATATACTCGATTTATATCTCTCACTGACTAACAACTACCTGCAAATGGATGACAACTACCGCACCATGTTTAACAACCATGCCAGCGACCTGATGTCTGAGAAAAACGAGTTCTTTGTCTGGTTATTTATGGTGGTCGTGATATTGGCTGTGATTGCAGTTCTGTCGAACTTAGTGGCCATATTGAAGCTTAAGAAATCTAGCTCCAATGAGCGCGAAATCGACTATGAGTTTGATGCGCTCTATCAAGAGCTAAAGGAACTCGATTTACAAAGACTCGAAGAGCTTCTTAATGAAGTGAGCATCAACCCCAAACAACGCCAAATCTACTCTCACCTCAAGTTGATCTTCAGTAAATTAGAAGACCAAAAGCGTAATAACGATCTCTATAAACAGCTGTATGCACTAATCGGCTATGAGATTCGCGGTATCACCAACACCATCAACGGCGGTGTTCAATATCTGGTTCAAGAAACCGATGAAAACGGCGTATTGATGGCGAAGGATATAACCTCTGCATGCAGCACCTTATCTGAGCTAGCAGAAAACTATAATCGATTGATTTCACAGGGTACGGAAAGTAAATCGAAAGAGTTTTCGCTACTCAACGTACTGTCGGAATTGATGATTCATATCAGTGCCAAAGTTCAACGGAATGAAGGCGAACTTGATTGTTTTATTTCAGACAATTTACCGAATCGTGTTGCAGGCCAATCCACCAGCTTATTCTGGATACTGTTTCTACAACTTTCTAACGCTATTCAACTCAAATCGAATAAAAAATTATTTGTGACGATTGAATCGGGTGCGGCGTCAAACATGGAAAATACCCGTGTCACCATCAACCTCAACTTCTTATCAACGCTGGATGTCTCTGTTGCCAAGCTCAATAAACTCCAATGGAGCGCTCATAAAGACCACACAACCAACACAGATGACTTGGCTAAGAGCGTGCTAAAAGATTATGGCTATTACGAAAGCCATTGGTTTCAATCTGGAGCACAAGAGCGCTTTCAGATTGAACTCGACCTCAAGGCGAAAAACTTCCATACCGAGAAAACCCGCTTCGATGGCAAGCGTTTACTGTTATGTACCAATACTCAGATCCGTATTGATGTGATGAAGAAAATGCTCAGTAACTTAGGGCTGGACATCACCGAGATTCGCACTGCTAACGAACTTTTCTTAGCTGCGAAAACGTTCGGGGATTACGATGCGATTATGCTGACGGATACCTTTGAGCCCAATAAGTTACCTTCACTGAGCAAAACAGTAAAGTCTCAACTTAAGAACCACCCAAACACCAAGTTGCTGTTATCAGTGGCCAACACTCAACAAGCACAAGAGTGTCATAGCTTCGTCGATAAGATCATCAACTCCCCTGCTATCCCTTATGAATTCATTCCAAATCTACTCACCATTATGGAAGCAGAAGCCTCGGAAGAGCAGATGGAAAACAGCTCATTCCTTATCGTAGAAGATGACCGTGTTCAGCAGATCTTGCTCAAACGAATTCTTACTAAACAAGAGTATGAACCAGATACCGTTGGCGATGGTGCCGATGCCGTGAAACATTTCATGAATAAACGTTCCGACATCATCTTCATGGACTGCATCATGCCAGGAATGGGTGGCATCGAAGCTACAAAACGCATTCGTCAGTTCGAACAAGAAAACGAGAAAAAACCTTGTACCATCATTGGTGCAACCGCATTGACCAGTAGTAACGAACACCAGGCTTGTATTGAGGCCGGAATGGATTACGTGATCAGTAAACCTTATAAAAGCGACCAAATCATCAAGGTGATCAACAAGTATGTTGCGGTACAGAAACTTAACTAGCAGCATAATAGCTGCACTCGCATTCAGCACGACACCTTCAGCATCGGCAACGACCCTGCTAGAGGCGGTAGAGCTTGGCCTGCAAAACAGCCTGTCTCTCCGCGCCAGTGATAAAGGTGTGGAAGAAAACGAGTACAATATTGGTATCAGCCGCTCTAAATTTCTGCCATCCCTCAATGGTGCTGCAGATACCACATGGAATGAGAATGAAACCTTGCTATCAAGCGTGCCGGATGAAACCTCTAGCTATAACTCAAACAGCTACAGCCTTTCTCTTTCCCAGTCCATATTCAACCTTGGCGACATTTTCAAATATGGGACTGCCAAGCTTGACTTCAATATTGAAGAGATTAAGCACGAGAACAAAATCCAAAGCACTATTTCGGAAATCGGTTCTCAATACTTTGAGTATTTGAAAAACAACGCTCAAATCAAAGCGACTAAGGTTGAACTGAAATCGTCTGAAACGCGTGAACATCAAATGCGACGCAATGTGGAACTCGGCAATACGGCCGCCAGTGAGCTTTACGAAGTTATCGCTCAAAAAGAAGGTGTATCGAATCGATTGAGAACCTTACAGAAAGACCGTCGTGTCATTCTCAACGGGCTATCGATTCAGATTCAATACCCTATCACTCCGTCGCAAGATATATACGAAAGTGTGCCTTTGAAAGAGATAAACGAAACCGAACAACGCTCAATCATGGATCAAGCGTTAAAGCTCAACAACGACTTGTTAGTAGCCAAGAAAAACGTCGAGAGAAGCCGACGAAGCTTAAAAGAGAGCGGTTCGAACTTCTTGCCTACCGTGTCGCTTTCAGCCAGTTATCGTCACGATGACGCCAATAACTACGACAAAACCGACATCACAGCGACAGGTGAAAGTAACTCAACCAGCGTTGGCTTAAATCTAGCCGTGCCTATCTTGTCTGGTGGCTCTGATTACTACGGATATCAAAAATCATCGACCGCCATCGAGCGTACTGAACTGCTTTACCAAGACTCCCTTTATACAGCACGTAACAGCGTGAATACCGCCGTGCTCAACATTAATGATTTCTCGCAATCTATCAGCAGTTACGAAAACATCATTCGTGCCAACTATGCCTCTTACAAAGGGATCCAAAGGGCTTACCAGTTAGGCACGCGTACCATCACCGACCTGCTTGCCGCAGAAAGTAAACTGTTTAGCGCGTTAAGAGATTACGAAAGCGCACGATACGACTACATCATAGAGACCATTAAGCTTGAACAAACAAAAGGCGTACTCTCGATTCAATCTATCGAAAGCATCATGCAATTAATGAGTGATATCGAAGGTCGCGATAATCAAGAACTCGTGCCTAAACACCTTCTTTCAACGGATTCATTGAAGAAAAGAGGCCGTAATGCAAACTGAGCAGTTTTCTCAAAAGATCAATATGGCAGATAAGTGTTATCTGACTTTCTCTACGATAATTTCCACCCTGTTTGGCTTGGTATTGCCCTTCTCTATTCTGATCATTTTTGACCGAGTATTACCCAACCAAGCACAAGACACCTTGTTCTTATTGTTTGCGATTATCTTGATTTCTATCTTCCTCGATTACCATCTTAAAAGTCAGGAAGAGAAGATATCTTCCGTCATCATGAGGCAGTTTGAGACCAACTTAACCAACAAGGTATTCCAATCCATCTGTTTGGCTGAAATATCTAAATTCCGTCGTTTAGAACCGGGCGAATACCTAGAACGAATCTCAACCATTCCAGAACTTAAAACCTTCTTTGGTGGCGAATCAGTTCGAGCGCTGATTAACCTAGCCGTCAGTGTGATTACCATCCTCATTATTGGCCTAATTAACATATGGGCTGGCGTGACACTTCTGATTGCCTCGCTCATTTTAGCTATTTTCGCGTGGAGCCTTTCTAAACAAAAGATTGGCAGTTTGCAGAATAAGTCAGACATCGAAGGCTTAACCACATCCAAAATCATTGAGATCATCTCGAGCCCGCTGGATATCAAAGCTCGAAACATGGAATACCGCGTAGAAAGCTTAATGACTCAAATGGTTGAAGAGCGTGAAGTAGAGAACATCAAATATGAGCAGATTGAATCCAACTTCGGCCTAATATTAGCGTTGATTCAACAGCTTTCTATTGCTTGTGTGGTTGTCGTTTTGGCGACGGCCGTAATCAATATGGAATCTAGCCAAGGCATCATGGCTGCGATCATCATGCTGACCAACCGTTACTTTGCTCCCTACCAACAAGTGATGCGCACCGCGAGCCGCTGGGAATTAAACAAGCTCCATATCCAACGTATCGCTGGCCTCCTTGAATTAACAGCCTCTGTTGAGCATCAACATGAAACAACAGAAGTCGAACGTATTTCAATCAAGTACTCTGACAAACAACGTATCGAGTTTGAACTGGGACAAGCCTACCTGCTCACAGGTAAGAGTGGTTCAGGTAAGACACACTTAGCCAACTGTATTACGCGACAAAACAATGATAACAAACTCGATATCATGATTAACGACACGCCTCTCGATGACGTCAATTACAACGTTTGGCGTAACAGCGTGCTCATGGTTGATAAGACCAGTTCGTTCGTGGAAGGAACCATAATAGATAACCTCACTTGCTTCCGACCAAGCTTGAACAACACGGCATTTGCACTGTGTCAAATCATGAATATCAAGGCGCAAATTGACGGGCTTCCGGCTGGGTTTTATACCGAACTCAAAGGCCATATGCGAACCCCATTCTCACGTCAAGTAAGTTACGCCTTATTATTGGTTCGCGCTCTACTCGCCAATAAACGTGTATTGATATTCGACGATATTGATTGTGTATTTGATGAGGAGTTTGCACAAGTGGTGCTTACCAGTGCCGCTTATCGTGCCAATGATAAAATCCTAATCATTGCCAGCAATAAAATGGATAAACTTAACCATCGCCTCAAACGCGTAAACTTAACGGAGGTGACCAATGAGTATCTTAATAGACTTCAATAATGTTCCACAGCGAATTTTGGACTTTGAAGCAAGCGGTTATGATGAGCGTTACAACCACTCACCTCTGATTCGCGGCTTAGCTTACACTTTAATAGCATTGGAATGGGAAGGTACACCTTCTATCCTCAGCGACGCCTTTATTCCAAAGCCGAAAGATGGCGACAGTTTTACTGCGACGATAGAGCGTCTTGGATACCGTTGTGATGTGACCAAACTAAAGACACTCGAGAATATCGATAAGCACCCTTACCCATGCTTTATTGAAGTAGAAAATCTAAGTGCGATCTTCTTAGGTGTTAAAGATGGAAAGTTGCTCTTGTTTGATTACACGAACAACAACACCATTGAATATCCAATGTGCAAAAAGCCCTGCTTGTTGATTTCTCTTAACGAATATTCTCGTCTGTTCCGCGAACCACCACCGGAATCGCAAGATAGAAGTAACTGGATTAAATACGCGTTCTATCGTTACAATAACGAATTCAAGAGCTTAATCATTCTAAGTTTTGTGATCAGCATTCTCGGTGCGCTACAGCCCTTATTTATTATGAGTGTTTATAACTTCGCGCTCACTTCGAGCTCTGAGGCGACACTGTATTGGTTAACATTATTTGCCATCATTGTCGGTTTCTCTGAATACTTCTTTAAGAAAATGCGGGTCAACATCATTGCCACTTCCGGTAAAGATCTCGCCGTACATATATCTCAAGCCGTTATATCTAAGCTACTGTGGCTACCCTACGCGATGACCTCAACAGCCGGAGTCTCTTCACAGTTAGCACGTTTGAAAGATATCGATACGTTCCGACGTTTAGTGACCGCAGAATCAACCCTCAGCTATTTTGATATGCCGTTTGTTATCGTATTCATCATCGCCATTGCTCTGATGTCTGGTACTGCAGCGTTAGTAGTGATGGGTGGCTTAATACTGATGCTCGTCTTCTGTATTTACTCACGTTATATCTACTCGCAAGCCACATCCAAAAGCTCGCGCGCCAATGCGATGGTCTCGTATCAATGGAATGAGATTCTTCGTGGTATCAAGACGATCCAAGGTCTGCCTTTACTGCGCGTGGTTCAATTTCGCTTTAGTGCCTCACATTTGCAAAGCACCAGTGACGCAGAAAACGTTGCCGTTACTAACAGTAAGATTCAGGCCGCTGGTGGTAGTTTGATTCAAGTGATTGGTACTGCAAGTATCGTGACCGCCGTAATTGGCGTAATGGAAGGCACATCTGATGCTGGTGCAATGCTCGCGACCGTTATATTGGTTTGGAAAGCGTTAGGCCCAATCATGGGTATCTACAACTCAATTTCTAAGTTTCAATCGATCAAAGCTTCATCAGCACAGATAAACAACTTGATGTCGATGAACGATGACAAATCAACCTTAGAGAAAAGCCCGCCTATTCGCCTATTCCAAGGCAGCATTGTGGGAAGTGGTGTCAGCCATCGTTACACAGGCGCAGCGACTGGATTAACCAACCTTGGTTTCAAGATACCTCCTAGCGCAAAAGTCGTTATTTGTGGCCCTACGGGTTGCGGCAAAACCACGCTCATATCGATCATTGCTGGGCTAGAAGACCGCTATCAAGGCGCTGTATCTGTCGATGGCTACAACATCAAACAATTCAATAGCTACCGTTATCGCACGTCGATTAACTACATCCCTTTTAATCTGCATATTTTTGAAGGCTCATTAGAGACTAACTTCATACTGCACAATGGCTTGATACCTACCGAGAAGATGCAAGAGATGGTCAGCTTCTTCGAGTTAGATGAATGGCTACCAGAAGGCTTAGCGACTCAATTAAGTGTCGACAAATGCAAAAGCCTTCCCAATGGCATTCAACAAAAATTACGTCTCGCGCTTGGCCTGGGTAACTGTGAGCAATCTCTGATAATCATTGACGAACCGTTCAATGGTGCAGAAAACGAAAATGCACAATATTTTAACCGTTTGTTCAGCGATAAGTTGCTGAATAAAACTGTCATTTTTTCAACCAATGACCCCGGTTTGATCGCGACATCAAACATGAGTTTGGTATTAGAGCCGGATGGAAATTTGAAATATTTTGGCTTAACAGACAAGTACTTAAACAGTTTAAGTTAAACACAGCGATGCTTAATCACAGATTACTCGTTTAACATATGGATGTAATTGACAAAATCATAAGTGAGAGGGATGATTCGCTTTAACATTACACGTAACAAGGAAGCAAATGTACACGTTCGTTGCAGACAAGCTTGATGTAGCTTACTTATCCGCAATTCCTGAGAATCATATATTTCAGGGCTGTGATGTGCCTGAAGAAGAAATCGAACTCCGAGAAATCATTGAGATTTGGTACGAGAGTTCATTCCTGCCCGCTTTCAACCTACAGAAGATTGAGATCGCAAACAAACCAGAGCTCACCATCATACAAACACACGTTTTGAACAATGATACGAGCACGCTCGCCTTCCTACTCAAAAACAGAGTGTATCGCGCTGCACTTAACAGAATACTCGGCGTTTGGACATTAGAACCCTCAGCAAAAAAGATTTTAGAACGGCTTCTGTTCGAGTTAAACCTCGATAACAATCACCCTCATTAGTAAACCTTTTAAGTAATTCATCAATAAGTATGAAATTAAACAAACTGTCAGACGCTATAATTTACTAACAATATATCGTATTTCAAAATAAGCTGTGGAATCACAAGAACTTATACCCCTCCCACACTTCTATTAAATTTACCGTTTCAAAGTTTCCATATCGGCATTTTTATTCTACTGTTTTTATATAAAAACAGTTGGATGGATCCTTATATGGCGATTACGGTCTGGAATAACCTTTCAGTCAAACATAAACTCTTTGGCTTAGTTCTACTTCCCATTTCATTATTACTCTTTTTAGCCGGTAGACAGGCTTACATATTAACGACTCAGTTAACCGATTTTGAACGAACCAATCAGTTGTCTGTGTATCTTCAAGATATTTCCGTCTTATATAGAAGCACTTTGGCTTCTAGCCCCGAGGAGTTTGCTACTCAAAGCAATCAAGTAAAGGCAGAACTTAAAAACTTGTCTCCCCTCGTTTTTTTAGATGCCTCAGACGAAATGAATCAACTTGTTGCCGATTTCAGTGAAGCGACCTTATCGACAATGCAAGCCACAGACAGCTACGATAAATTAGATGCCCTTGAATGGCAGAGCGATTTATACAAGCAACTGTTACTTGAGGTCGAAAAAGTTCCTTTTGAAAACACCAAACGCGAAATTCAACAACACCTTACAGCCCTACAACAACTTGAATGGTTGATGTTTTGGTCGAACGAAGAGTTTAAGCTTGGTAGTTCACTGATTGAGATATTCCAAAGCAGCCAAGAGTACGACCCAGAACTCGCTGAACAGATCGAAACATTAAGTGAAAGACAGCAATTGTTCTTAGAACGCTTTGTTTCATTGAATGCCAATGAGCATCAAGTGTCCTTAATGGTTGAAGTATTTCGAAATGATGTGTTTGCACAAAGCCAAGAGATCAGAAGCGCCCTACTCGATCTAAATGCAATTAGCCAACTGACCCCACAAGAAGTATCTGTCGGCTTAGAGGCAATGAGCGCTCGACTTAACTTGTTACAAAGCCTTGGTAGTGTAATCAAGCAAGAGTTCCAACAAGAAGTTGAGCAAGCCATCTATGACGCACAAATACAGCGAACCCTATTTATTACTATCGTTGCCCTTCTCGCAATGACGGTTATGGGTTTAACTCTAAGTTTGGCAAGACAAGTCACCAACAATCTGAACCTGGTGTTAGCTTTCTTAAAAAGCGAAAATGATGAAACGCGCCCTTCTTTAGAGAAATTAATCCAAGGTAAAGATGAACTCAGTCTGTTTGCTCAGCAGGTTGAACGCTTGACCATCGAGCGTGAACTCGCTAAAGAAAGACTAACAGTCGCTAAAGAGGACGCGGAGAAAGCCAAAGAAGACGCAGAGCAAGCGAAAGATCACGCCATACAAGCCAGTAAGGCCAAAAGTAGCTTCTTGGCAAACATGTCACACGAGATTCGTACTCCATTGAATGGGGTTATTGGTATTTCTGAGATCTTATCTGATACACCGCTGACACCAACACAACGCGATTATGTCGATACCATTGAGACCTCATCTCAGCTGCTACTAAGCCTTATCAACGACATTTTGGACTTCTCTAAGATTGAGTCTGGCATGTTATTGATCAGCCCGCATTCAGCGTCGATTCGAGAATCCATTTACGACATCGCTTCGATTGTTGCGCCTAAAGCCAAAGAGCAGAAAATATCAGTCAACGTCGATATCAGCCCTGACACACCTGCACGTGTCATGATCGATGACCACCGCTTAAGACAGATCTTGATGAACTTTATGTCGAATGCAGTGAAGTTCACAGCCGAAGGTGGTGTAACACTATCAATCAAGACTCTCGAACAGTCTGACGACAATGTGACCATTCGATTTGCAGTGCGCGACACCGGTATTGGTATCGACAAACAGCAACAGAAACAGATATTCGAACCGTTCGCTCAAGAAGATGATTCAACGACCAGACAATTCGGAGGTACCGGCCTTGGTCTTGCTATCAGTACACAGCTTGTTGAGCTTATGGGTGGCCAGATTCAACTCGATTCAGTCAAAGGTGAAGGCAGTTGCTTCTACTTCGATCTAGCGCTCCCTGTTGATTTACCACTTCCAAAACCGAGCACCGCAACGGCAAACATCTACATTCTGGGTAACGAGAACATGCTTTCTCAACGTATAGAAAGCGACCTTAACCTATATGGTTTGAAAGTTACTCAACAAACAAACAGTGCAGACTCCATCAATGATCAAATCTCAGCCAAAAAACACGACAAGCCAATCACGGTCATTTTTGCTGAAGACGATTCATTCCAAGCGAGTGACTATTCAGACAATCTAGACAAGCTCCACAAGAGCGGCGCGACGATTTGTTTAATTCGCTCGTTCCTAAGTGACCCTGCCGATATCGGCCACTGCATTACAGCTCAAGTATCACAACCCCTGCTCGGCTTACGCTTGATAAAAGCGATTGAACTGTGTGATACACAAGGCTTAGCTGAACTGTCAGAAGCCAACCAACAAACTACGACCATTCAACACAAAATCCTTATCGTTGAAGACAACAAGATCAACCAGAAGATTGCTGGGCTTCACGTAGGAAAAAGTGGCTTCGAGTTTGAGTTTGCGAATAACGGCCAAGAAGCCGTGGACATGTTTACCGCAAACCCACATTACGCCGCGATTCTTATGGACTGTATGATGCCCGTTATGGATGGCTTCGAAGCAACAGGCAACATTCGCCGAGTTGAAAAAGAGACCAATGCCACGCGCCGCATCCCTATCATCGCCCTCACCGCAAGTGTGATTGATGACGATATTCAAAAGTGTTTCGATGTGGGTATGGACGACTACGTGCCAAAACCATTCAAGTTCGAGATGTTGAAGGAGAAAGTGCTCGCCGCGGTTGAAGCGATGCCACTGCCAGCCACGCATATCGCGCCAGCAGCATCAACAAGTTCAACCGTTACTCCTATTCATAGCGCACAAACAACCAAGAAAACACTGCCAGAGCAAGCTGAGCTTAACGTTGTGCCAAGCAAGTCTGAGAAGATTCTTTTGGTTGAAGACAATCGCGTAAACCAGAAAGTTGCTTCAGTCATGCTCAAAAAGGCCGGCTACGCCTTCGAGATTGCGGACAACGGCCAAATAGCCGTTGATATGTATCAGAATGACAGCAGCTTCGACATTATTTTAATGGACTGCATGATGCCGGTGATGGATGGCTTCACCGCCACTAAGGAGATTCGCGAACACGAGAAAAACCTAGGCTTAAGCAAGACTCCTATTATCGCGTTAACCGCCAGTGTTATCGATGATGATATTCAAAAGTGCTTTGATTCCGGAATGGATGGGTACGTAGCGAAGCCCGTAAGAAAAGAAAAACTATTCCACCAAATAGAAAGTGCGACTTGTTAGGAGAAACCAATGGATTGGATCAAAACAATTAAAACACTCTCGAGCAGAGCACTGTTACCCGCAGTGATAGGGTTGTTTGGAAGCTTAGTTCTTCTCAGCCCCGCTCATGCTGCAGAAGATTACGCCATATTCTCTTTAGACTCAGGGTTTGAAGAGATATCAATCAACAAAGCGAGAAAGCTATATCGAGGTAAAACCAAACGTCTCAACGGCAAGCGTGTAGAACTCTCCGACTGGCCTGAAAACAGCGCCGAAAGAGAGGCATTTTATCAGCTTCTACTTGGGAAGAACGCCGCTCAAATGAACGCACACTGGGCTGGCTTATCTTTTTCAGGAAAAGCTCGTTATCCAAGAGAAATCAAAACGGCATCAACAGACAGTTTAGTCGACTGGCTAGACGACAAACCAAACCGTATTGGTTACTCCCCACTCTCTTCGGTTCCTCAAAATGCCAACGTTCTCTACGTTATAAGTTCGGAGAAATAATATGAAAAAAATAATTACGTCAGTGCTATGTGCTTCGATTGCTTCTCCAGCCTTTGCCATTATCGAACTTACCGACAACCTATCCTTGAGTGGATTTGGTTCAACGTCGTGGGCAACGTCAGATAACGACAACCCTTTAATCATCAATCGCGGCTTTACTGATGAGAACTGTTACGACTGTGATACCACGTTTGGTGTTCAACTCGACTACTTCTACAACTCATTTAAAGCGTCGGTACAAGTTGTTAAAGCACCTCAGTTTGATTGGAGTGATCCACAGCTAGAATGGGCTTATCTCGGCTATGAGTTTAATGACTTCGATGTCAGTGTTGGACGCTTAAGGCTGCCACTGTTCCTTGCCTCTGAATACTACTATGTCGGCCAAGCCTATATGACGGCGAGACCCCCAACAGAGGTATATAACGCCGTATTAGGTATTACTGCCTTCAATGGTATCAAAGTGAGTTGGACTCACGATGTAAGTGATGAGGCGACTCTATTACTCTCCCCGTTCTTCGGTATAAAAGACAACAATGAGGTCGACTTCAATTCGACAACTGAGCTGGAGTTTGAAACAAATCGAATGTTTGGTGCCAATCTACAATTGAGTGGAGAAGATTATCGTTGGAATTTGTCATTCCTCGATTCCAATTTTGACCAAACCGTAAAGATTAAAAACATCGGTTCACTTCCAACAGCAGACAACCAACACATCCAACTTTGGTCGTTAGGTGCTGAATATGAATTTGGTCAAGCTGTACTTGCCAGTGAAGGGCAAATTAGCGACTTCTCTTCATCCATGTACGCAAGTCTTGGCTACCACTTAGGGTCATTCACGCCTTACGTCGTTTATGGCGCACAATTTGACTCCAATGAACACTTAGAGGGGAACAGCTACTTAATTGGCGTTGACTATGATGTGTTACCTAACGTGTCTATTAATGGTGAAGTGCAATATTTTGAGGCTCGTAAAGCAAACGGTGCCTTTGTTGAGGATTTCAACGCACTTACTGGTTTTGATGACAAAGATGCCGTCCTTTACACCATCATGTTGAGTTTCGTTTTCTAACCCAGAATTAAACAATCACCATTAAATAAAAGCCCAAGGTAATCAAATAACCTTGGGCTTTTTAATGGTTCATCGCGGATTAGCGGGAACTAAAAGTAAATTACCACCTTCTAAAGAAGGTGGCTTTATGTGAGCCCCCTAAAAGGGGGCCTTTGTTTAGTCCAACGCCAATTGCTGCTGCTCCACGCGCTCTTTTTTCTCTTGATGTCTTACATAGCGTCGAATGATTTCTTCATTAACCCCTACGCTATCGACAAAATAGCCCTTTGCCAAAAGTGGTTACCCCAGAGTTTGTTTCTCCTTAAATATGGAAATTTACTAAAGAGTTTTAAAGCTATTTTGCCTTTCAATACGCCCATCAACTTGGATATCGATAACTTAGGCGGAACTTTTACTACCAAGTGCACGTGGTCAACTTGAACGTTTAATTCAACGACTTCACATCCAAGTTGATTACAGTAAACGTTTATACATCGATAAACTTCTTTACCTACATTGTTTTTCAAAATCCTAAATCGATACTTTGGTGTCCACACTATGTGATATTGACATCTCCAAAATACGTGGGAAGCTTGATTATATCTGCTCATGTTATTTGTCCTCTTTGACTTCGCTAAAAATCAAGGGAGCATTTAACATGGGTAGAACTACAGGCAAAGCCAAACTGAATGATAACCACCTACTGAAGTAGGTGGTTTAGGGCTGAAAACAAAAACGGTAGTAAGTGATATGGTTTAGTCGCCAAACAAAAATCATACACAAACTACCGTTTTCATGCCGAATCATACTTTCCTATCTTCATTCTGGGAAGGCTTTAAAATAGTAAAGTCTCACCAGACAGCATCACTTGTTACACTAACTCTTAAACCTAATTCTGAGGCTAAATGCCTTTGCGGTCTTGAAGCTGAGGCTATCCATGAGTATCAATGGCGTCATGTGAAAGAGGCCATGTTGTTCAATGTTCCTGTTGAGCTTTCCGTTCAAACTCGAAGGATCAAGTGTCGTGACTGCGGCATAAAAACAGAGTTTCTATCTTGTTAGAGCCTTATGCTCGTATAACGACGCGTCTAAAAAGCTATATAGAACAACTACTGCCTCTTCTTCCCATTAAGCATATCTCCCAGTTAACGAGCGTTCATTGGCACACCATTAAAGAGATAGATAAACGTCGACTTCGCCAAGTGGTACCGTCAGTGAAATGGGAAGGGCTAAGGCAACTCGTCATGGACGAGTTCGCCATCTTTAAAGGGCACCGATATGCCACAGTCATCGCTGA
This sequence comes from Vibrio sp. ED004, assembly GCF_023206395.1. Lineage (NCBI taxonomy): Bacteria > Pseudomonadati > Pseudomonadota > Gammaproteobacteria > Vibrionales > Vibrionaceae > Vibrio > Vibrio sp. ED004. Next base: position 1,365,628 of record NZ_CP066150.1, read on the forward strand.
TGCTAAGACTCACCAAGTCATTTGGATAGGGTTAGGTCGTAGCCGCAAGGACATACGACCGTTTTTCGAGCAGTTAGGCAAGCATGGTAACAATATCGAAGCGGTCGCAATGGACATGAATACGGCTTTTGACCTTGAAGTTCAAGCGCACTGCCCGAATGCAAAAATCGTTTACGACTTATTCCATGTTGTTGCTAAGTTCGGTCGTGAGGTGATGGATAGAGTCAGAGTCGACCAAGCTAACAAACTCAAGCAGGATAAAAAAGCGAGGCAATGGGTGAAGCGCTCACGCTGGGTACTGCTGAAAAACAGAGGTAATTTAAATGCACGACAAGATAGCTATCTTACTGAAATATTGAATATCAATAAGGACTTGATGGCCACTTATATACTCGGCTCACAACTCAAAGAGCTTTGGTACTGTAAATCAGAAGCACATGCTAAGGGGCTCTGGAGGTATGGTGGGCACAAGTGCAAGAGAGTGGAATTAAGCCATTGAAAGAGTTTGCACGAAAACTGAGGCCTTATCTTCACGGTATTATTGCATCGGCAACTTATCCGCTCAACACCTGCACATTGGAAGGGATAAACAACAAAATAAAGTTAATCAAGCGAATGGGGTATGGATATCGAGATACAGACTACTTCTTCTTGAAGATAAAAGCGGCTTTCCCCGGAAAGCCGCGATGAACCTTTTTAATGTTGGTAAGCAAACAACGCTTAGTATTTAAATAATACTTTCACGTCACCTGTTACAGCGGCTTCGTCGACATAACCAATTGCGTTGGTTTTTGAAGCAACCGTTGTGATTGCTTCGTTGTAGTCTGCAACCTGGATTGGCGCTTCAGCTTTACCGGTAAATACAAGTCGCGACCACGCTGATTGAAGTTGTGATTCGCTGCGCCCCGTCGCCACCTCATGGAAGGCTAGTCGACCTTCAGAACCATCAGCCAGCTCGATGATCTGTGCTTTGGTACCATTCGATAGCTTGCTTTTCTTACCCATGAATAACTTTTTAACGTCAGATTTAGATAGAGAATCAACGCCAGCATTGTTACCAATCACTACCATTCCAGCAGAAGCGTTAAATGAAAGAACCGCTACGGTTATTGCTGCCAGTAAACTTTTCATGTTGCCTCCTTAGAATACGAAATCAAGACGTGCTGAATAGACAATAGAGCTGTCTTCAAGGTAGTTACCCGTTGCAATATATGGGTTTGCTGTTGTTTCAACATTGCTTTGGAACCCACCACTAGTATCTCGGTAATCCACATACGTCACATCCGCTTTTAAAGACATGTTCTTAGCGAAATCCCAACGACTACCAACAGAGTAAGAAAGACGCTCGTAATTCATCGACTCTTTAATTGCCGTCGTAGTCATGTTTTCACGTTCTTCGTTGTCTGTTGTTTCAACCCAGCTAACAGAAACGTAAGGCGTAAATTCATTAATTCGGTAACCGACCAAGCCAGAAACCGATTGATAGTCATAAAACTGCCCTTCCAACTGTACATCCGCAGCTTCAACATTAACTAACAGATCACCATTGTCATATTGAGCACCCAAGGAGATGAACTGGCCATCTTGGCTATCTAGCATTGCACCCAATTGACAATACGGGTCTTGTGAGTTTTGGAAATCACAAGAAGGGTTTGACTCAGCAACAAAGTACGAACCACGGAAAGTAAAATCATCAACGTTCCAGTTGGCACTGATACCGAATAGTTTATCCAGTTTAACTTCACCAACAATTGAGTCGTCTTCATCAATAGTACCAATACCGACCACAGGCTGAAGAAGAATGCTTGAATCTTCAAGCTCAATCGGAATCAATAAATCAGCGCCCGTATAGCCCTTTAAAACAATGTTTTCATACAATTCTTGAGAAGGTCTGATCATAGGGTATGCATAACCAAGATCAGTGTAGTCAGAGTAGAAAAACAGAGGTAGACGCAGCTTACCCGCACGGGCAGTAAATGAATCAAAATCATAAGAGGCGTAAGCCATTTCGATTTTTGGCTCATAGTCATAACGGCTGTTTGCAACAACTTGTGTCACGAACTTCGCTCGTTCGTTAACTTGAAAATCAAACTGCAAGCCCGCTAGTGTCTCTTGCTCCCAATCCAATTTTTCATCTGTATAGCCAGCATAACCGATAGCGTTATCTGACTTACCGATACCTACAGAACCAAATCCACTAATACGAAGGTTATCCATATTTGCAGCATTTGCTCCAAACGCCATACTTACTAGGGCAGCAACCACTGTCTTCTTCATAACTAACTCCAATTTGTTATGTTGTTTCTTGTTTTTATGTAATTAACCCAAATTTTGGGCATACTCCCGCCCTCCTTGAGGCATAGCCAGAAAGAGAGAAGGAATGATTCTAGGGGGGCTTAACTCACCTTAAAATGGCCAGTTAATGCTGATATGTTACGAGTAACTTCTTGAATATCATGGGCTACTGCGTCGACTTGTTTAACGCTGCTACTCGTCCCTTCTGCCATTTTTCTGATTTCTTCGACAAAAGTTTCTATACGAGTTGAGGTTTGTTCCTGCTCTTCAGTTGCAGCGGCAATACTTTCATTTCGCTGACTGATTTCAGTGATCTCGGAAGTGATTTTTTGTAGCGAGTTTTCAGCAACCAGTGACTTTTCAACGCAAGTTTCAGCTTTCGTCACGCTATCCGAAATGATCGTAGAGGCTGTTTTAGCTTGTTCTTGTAACTGTAAAAGTACAGATTGGATTTCTTGTGTCGACGTTTGTGTTCTTGATGCTAACGTTCGAACTTCATCAGCAACGACAGCAAAGCCACGACCTTGTTCTCCTGCGCGCGCCGCTTCTATTGCAGCATTAAGTGCCAGTAGGTTTGTTTGCTCAGCAATAGCGCTTATCGCCTCTAAGATAGAGCCGGCACTTTGAGTATTGTCATTCAATTGCTTAACCACTTGTGAAGCATTACCGACATCTTGTGTCAGTTCTTGTACGGCTAAAATGGTACTTTTAACCTGCTGCTCTCCTAGTGTCGCCTGCTCACTGGCACTTGAAGCGGAAGTCGAAGCATCATTCGCGTTCGTTGCGATCTCTCTGGCAGCAACAAACAACTGATTTAATGAGCTAGATACTTCTTCAATAGAAAGATGTTGTTTGGTCGAAAGTTCGTTCGTGACCTGACTAGAGCTCACCAAAGCGTTAGAAATAGTGTCCAATTGAGTGACGTTCTCGATCGTATGCGTCACGTTTTGTTGCAGATGAGAGACAAAACTATTGAATGATTCGACGAGTGGTTTTAGTTCGTCGTTTTTCTCATGTTGTAAGCGAACAGTTAAGTCACCATCGCCTTCCGCAATATCGCGCATCTTGTCACTGATATTGGCTAAGTCTTTGCGTATTCCTTTAACCACAAACCATCCAAAGATGCACATTGCAAGCATGGCTAATGCACCTGAAATACTCATGATTTGGTTAGCTGTTTTATTATTTGATTCTAACTCTTGCACTGCGTTCTCAAACTCTGACTGACGAGCCGACGAAAACTCACTCATCCCTGTAGTAAGCTCTTCTAAGATTGCTGTGCTTTGCTTCGCGAGACGACCTGCTTCACTAAGACTAATTTCTTCGTCGATCATGCCTTGCGCGATGCGATAAGCCAAATCGAAGTATTGATTGGTTTGATTTTGCAGAAGTGCTGATGAACCTTGTAAAGACGGGTCCAATGAAATTTGAATATTGAAGTTACTTTGAATCGCAGCAAGAGTTTGCTTATTCATCTCCAAGATCTCTTCATCACCAAGAGTCACAGCTAAATTAAAGCGTTCTGCTAATTGAGAGATTAAAACACTATTTAACGACGCAGAATTCATGACAGGATAAGTTACTTGGTCAATCCTATTAACCTGCTTGGTATTGTTGGTTAAGGTATCTCCTCCAACAAATAGAATACTAATAAATCCGATTAACGAAACTAAACATAACGCTAGAATTCTATTCTTGATCGATAGTGTAAACATAAGCTTCCTTTGCTAAACAGTACGATGAACCGCACTAATTATTCGAACAATAACAGATCTGACTAGTAGATCAATCTGCCACAGCAAAAATAGTAACAAAAATGTTAATATTATTTATAAAACGTTAAGGCAAGCAAAATTGCCATATAAATCAATGCGTATAAATAACCATTTTATTAAAAGGTCTTTTGTCATCAAAATAACGGCCAATTATTTAAATGGGATTCGGCATATATCGCCCCCACTTTTATTATTAAACAGTGGCTCTCTTTTCATTATTAAATCGATATCAACAAGCCAAATTTCTTCTTACATTCAACTGAGTAATAAATCCATATCGCAGCGTGTTCTACAATTTAATGACTATGTCAGTATTGTGTGAGAAGCCGACAAACCCGAGAACTTCACCGTCTCAATTCGGTCAATCTTAGAGCGAATAAACAGATACCTTAAACGGAGAACGCATGCGAATAGCTACTTTATCTTTAAGTTTGGTTTCAGCGGTCGGTTTCGCGGCTGAGCCAAATCCTTTTCCAATTACGCCAGACGAAACTGGCGAAGAGTTTATGGTAAGTGCAACGAATCCATACGTAAGCAGCACTGGGTATTCGATACTCAAAAAAGGCGGTAATGCAGTCGATGCAATGGTGGCGATGCAGATGACAATGTCGGTGGTTGAACCGGATATGACTGGGATCGGCGGTGGTACTTTTGCGCTGTTTTACCAAAAAGACAAAGATCAATTCCTCGCACTTGATGGACGAGATGAAGCCCCTTCAACTGCTACTCCAGACATGTTCATGGAAAATGGAGAAGCGCTAAGTCGAAACGAGATTTTAGGGGCTCGTTCTGTAGCGGTTCCCGGCACACTTCGTTTGCTCTATAGCACTCATCAACAATACGGAAAACTGCCATGGTCTGAACTTGTTCAACCCGCAATTGAACTGGCAAGCAAGGGCTACGCGATGAACAGCTACACCTACGACATCGTGGTTCGTGAACAAGAACGATTGATTGAAGATCCAGAAATCGAATCCCTGTATTGGAATGGCGACCAAATCAAACCAACTGGCACATTGATGAAAAACCCTAAGCTTGCTGGCACTCTTAGCAACATTGCCCAACAAGGCGATAAGTACCTTTATGGTGGCGAGTTTGGTAAGCACATCGTTGAAACGGTCAACAGCCGTATCGATTCAGACCACGCAAAACTCTCCATTGAAGATTTTGAACAGTACCAAGTCAAACAACGTGAGGTTATTGAAAGCGACTACCGAGGCAACAAGATTGTCTCGTTCGGTTATCCAGCCTCTGGTGGGGTAATGGTTGCTCAAAGCCTTGAGATGTTGGAAGCCTATGACTTAGCCGACATGTCTAAAACCGATGTTGAACCTTGGCGCTTGATGACCGAAGCAATGAGAATCGCAAAGGCCGATCGCATCGCTTTTGCGGGCGATCCAGATTACATTGAAGCGCCCGTAGCTGCCCTACTCGACAAAGCCTACATCGATGAGCGACGTAAGCTCATTCCAGAGAGTGGCATTGCGAAAACAAACCCGAAAGCAGGCAAGCTATCCGATACTGATTACGCTCAGTATCAAGGTTTTGAGAGTCAAGATACTGGGCACATATCCATTATCGACAAAGACGGTAATGCCATTGCCATGACTAGCACCGTCGGCACAGGCATGGGCTCTGGAGTGATGGTCGATGGCGTGATTCTTAACGCACAAATGGCGAACTTCTCCACCAAACCCACCATAAACGGTAAACCGACTCAAAACGCCATCGAAGCGGGTAAGCGACCACGCTCTGCAATCACACCATTAATGGTTATGGATAAAAAGGGCGACCTGCGTTTAGTTATCGGATCTCCAGGTAGCTCGCAAATTCCGGGTTACGTGTTGAAAGCCGTAATAGGTGTTCTAGATTGGGATCTGTCCGCGCAGGAAGCAATTGACCTTCCAAACATCCAATACGGCACCAAGATTGATCGCACCAAACCTTATGAGCCAACAGGTTTACTCGTCGAGAAGAAAACCTACGCCGAAATGTTAGTACCAGAGTTCATGCAACTCGGTTATCCGGTGCATGTCATTCCAGTCGTCAGTGGCTTGAATGCCATTGAAGTCAAAGATGGCAAGATCTATGGCGCGACCGACAGACGCCGTGCATCAAGCTCTATGGGTGAATGATAAAACGAAACGGGCAAGTAATAGGCTTGCCCTTATTTTGTCTTTAGTCGCTTGAGCCTTATCTAAGCAGTTCATGGATGCGAAAAAGCCAGTCGAACGTGTCGACTGGCATTTCATTATCGGCTTCGCTATTTACTCATTAGAATATTATGAACTTGGCGCTACTCGCTTTTCTTTCAACTGCTCAATAACGTAGTCAGGAGCCACTTTACCTAGCTCACCTAAGCAATCATCGGTCTTTTCATTGCCGTAGCGTACGTAGATATCGCATACCGCGTATAACTGCTCTGGAGAACCAGAGATCAAATACGCTTTTTCGAACGATTTAGTCGACTTATCGATATCGAGCTCTTCTTGTAATACCCCATTTAGGTACCAGTAGTAGCTGTTATCTTTCGCTAGCTTCGCAGCCACTTCAATCTCTTTGGCTGCCGCAGTTTTGTCTTCAAGGCGAACCAGAGTCAGCGATTTCGAATAATGCAGAGCGGCGTTATTTGGCACGCTCTCCAAACCACGATCTAATACTTCGACTGCTTGCTTATCTTTGTTCTGAGCTCGAAAATTATCTGCGTAGCTCAACCAAACTTGCGCATCTTTTGGATGCGTATTGATCAGTTCTAGATAAACCGTTTCCGCCTTATCCCAGTCGTTGTGCCAGCGAAGCACATCAGCAAACAGTAATTGGTACTTTTCAGATTCTTGCGTTTCCAAGAAGCTAATTAGCTCTGTGACTAGTGGTTCAATTTGTGCTTTTTGCTCATCATCTAACGCATTGAAGTCACGGACTAGGTTTGACGTTGCCGTGTGGCGAACCATGGTATCGCTGTCTTTTAGCAGGGGTGAAACTAGCGCCCAACGATGCTCAAGTTGGTAAGGTTCAGAACCGATAACCGCCGCTTCACGAACTTCAGGGTTTTGATCTTTTAAGCCTCTTGCCACCGCCACCAGCGCATTTTGGCTTGGGTATGAAGCAAGCGCTTGCAGTGCTCCAGTTCGATTTTCAACAGATTGATTCTGATCTTGCGCCATGTAAGACAACTGCTGAATACGGGTTTGAGTGTCCGTCATTTCAAGCACTTGATTGATATTTTGTGCCGGTGCGTCAACCGTTTGTTGAACGCTATTCGCAGCCATCGCAGACGTTGAAATCAATGCGGACGTTGAAACCAATAAAGCAACAGCCGTCGCTAAACTCTTCTTCATCATAGTATTACCTTAAATTGGAGAACTTAGCCTGTCCTTAGACTCGTATCTGATTAAATTTTTCGTGGGCCTGTTAACTCAAAGAACGAGTTAAAACTTGGTCTCGAACGTAGCTTGTTGAGCCTGTTTTGCTCGATGCGCCATCAACACTGAGTCGCTGAATTTGCCATGAGCCACTGGATGCCCCATCGCACGAGCGATGTACGCCATCGACTTATCGACATGAGAAAAGAACTTATGCCAACCTGCACATAAGTAGTTCAAGCCCGGTTCGCCTGCACGAGTTTTGATAAAGCGGTTCTTTGGACACTCACCATGACAAGCGAACTTGTAATCACACTGCTGACATTGACTGGTCAGTGTGCGGGATTTAGCAAAACCAAACTTTTGCTGTGGTGCGCTGTACGCCAAATCATCAAGTTTCTCGTGATGAATATTACCAATCTTGTATTCAGGGTAAACATAATGGTCGCATGAGAAAACATCGCCATTTGGCTCCATTGCTAAGCCCTTTCCGCATATCTCGTTCAAGGTACACAATGGGTTCGGACGCCCAATCCATGTTTCTACGCTCGCTTCAAAATACTGAACAAACACCTTACCGATGTCGTTCTTAGCCCACTCATCAAATACAGAAATAAGGAAATTACCCCAAGCCAAGTCCGACACACACCAAGATTCCATGATCGAATCTTTATGGCCGGGGATCAGGCGTTTGTCGCCTTGTTTGAGCTGCTCGCTCACTTGGGATGTTTGTGGTGCAACCGTTCGGAACGTTTTCTGTTCAACGATAGGAATAAACTGCATTTGCGGTGACTTCACCACATCACGTAGGAAGCGATAGACCTCAAGTGCATTTTGACTGGTGAGGTTATTCACACAGGTAAGCGTTGCGAACTTCACTTGGTGTTTGTGCAGCAGATCCACAGCCGCCATCACTTGTTTGAATGTGCCACGGCCAGCTCTGTTAACACGATAGGCATTGTGCAGCATTTCAGGACCATCAATACTCAAACCGATCAGGAAGTTATTCTTCGCAAGAAACTCAGCCCAATCATCATTCAGCAAAGTACCATTGGTTTGTAAATCGTTTGAAATCAATACACCTTCAGGTTGGTACTTTTTCTGTAGCTCAACCACGCGTTCAAAATACGCCAAACCTAGCATTGTCGGTTCGCCGCCCTGCCATGAGAAGATAATTTCTGGCGTGTTTTGACCTTCGATGTATTGTCGGATGTAGGTTTCTAACGTCTCATCATCCATTCTTGGAGAACTGCCTTTCTTGTACTCCAACAAATCTTGCTTACTTAGGTAGTAACAATATTTACAGTCAATGTTGCACGCTGCGCCAATCGGCTTAGCCATGACATGCAAACGCTTAGACGCTTTACCGTTATATTGTGGACCTTGAGTAATATGCATGATTTACCTACCTATTTTAGTATTCTGGACCCATCATAATTCCTATTCGATCAGGTGGCATGTTATACCCTTTATAACCAATAGGAATGACCTTAAACGTTAGAATTAGACTCTATTTCGAACATCTGAGGCACGTGATGAAATTTCTTAATTACAAACAGTTAGCAACAATGAGCAGCGTCACCATGACTATTCTTCTGAGTGGCTGTGCAAGCGTGCCTACACACCCCATCGCCCAACAAATTGACCAAGAGATGGTGTTGGTTGAAGGCGGCACATTCACCATGGGGTCGAACGATCCAGAAGCGACCAAAGCAGAGCGTCCTGCACGTAATGTAACTGTAGATAGTTTCTATATTGCGAAGTTTGAGGTGACTCAAGAATTGTTCGAATCGGTGATGGGTTCATCTCTCAGTTATTTCCAAAACCCACAAGTTCCGGTCAATAACCTTAGCTGGCAACAAGCAAACTATTTTGTCGAGCAGTTGAATGAACTAACGGGTGAAGAATACCGTCTGCCGACTGAAGCTGAATGGGAATTTGCAGCCAAAGGTGGCAATAAAAGTAAAGGCTATACTTACAGTGGTTCCAATAACTTAGATGATGTTGCGTGGTACTCAGCAAATTCTAAAAATAGCGCACATCCAGTCGGGCTAAAGAAACCAAATGAACTAGGCTTATATGACATGACAGGAAACGTGGGCGAGTTTGTTATCGATGCCTTCGATGACACCTTCTACCGATTCGGTCCAACAGACAACCCTAACAACGCAAAACACAGCGACGTCGGTTTATCACACAAATCGGTTCGCGGTGGCAGCTTTGCTTATGACGAAAATGAATCTGAAAGTTACCGTCGTGACTTCGCAAGCCAATCGATCACTATGTCAGATATGGGTTTGCGTTTAGTTAAAGATACGAACTAACTAAAGATACCGAAGGTATCAGTTCAATAACCTTCACCAGCAATACTAAAAGTACGATTAGTACCATTCAAACGTTAGAAATCTGGCCAAACATTAGAACTCAGCGGCAACAGTAAATAAGGAAACTCTATGCAATACACCAAGCTTTCAGGACTAACCCTCGCGTTACTCTGCGCTCTTCCAACTTCAGCTGCGGAAAAGCCAAATCTAGTCCTTCAAATCACGGTAGATGGCCTGCGCGCAGATCTAATCGAACGATATAAGCACAACTTCGGTGAAGGCGGTTTCCGGTACTTAATGGATGATGGTACCTACTACACCAACGCAAACTACCAACATGGCAACACGGAAACGATCGTGGGCCATGTGTCGCTTGCAACAGGTGCTCCACCGAGCGTACACGGCATGGTAGGTAATGTTTGGTATGACCGTAGCGAAGAACGTTTGGTGTATAACGTAGAAGACGGTAACTACCAAATGCTGACCTCTGGTGCAGGTGTCGATAAAGCAACAGAAATAGACCCAACGCAGAAGACAGCACAAGGCGACGGTCGCTCTCCAGAGCCAATACTTTCCACCACGTTTGGTGATGAGCTAACGATTTCCAATAGTGGCAAATCAAAAGTGTTCGGTGTCTCTGTGAAAGACCGCGGCGCAATCTCATTGGCAGGACACAGTGGCAAAGCCTTCTGGTTCTCCAAAGCACAATCTGAGTTTGTCACCAGTAACTATTACTACGACGAGTATCCAGATTGGGTATCACGGTGGAACGAGAAAGCGATTGCTGCTCAGTATTCCAAACAGAAATGGGAGCTCTCATTACCGCGTGAGAAATACACGTTGCAAGAACACGATACCGAGCACAAAGTGAAACTCGGTGATTTCCAACGTACCTTCCCTCACCCATACGGCCCGGCAAGTTACAAGTACTACAGCACCACCCTAACCGTCAGCCCTGCTGGTGACGAGATCACGGAAAACTTCGCTAGCACCTTGTTGATGCAAGAGAAGCTTGGCCAAAGTGACGTGACTGATTATCTGTCTGTAAGTTTCTCTTCAAACGACTACGTGGTGCACCTTTACGGCCCTGAAAGCCTAGAAACAGAAGACAACCTTATCCGACTTGATAAGACTCTCGCTAAGCTTTTCAAAACCGTGGATAACCAAGTCGGGCTAGAAAACACATTGATTGTGCTGTCTGCCGACCACGGCGTTCCTGAATCTTCACCTGCGGCAAATGCGCTTGGTTTCAATCAAGCTCAATACTTCAATAAAGACACACTACTCTCGAGTGGTGTTGAGAAACGATTGAAGGATGAATTTGGTTTAACCAAAGACGCGATTCGCTTGTACGCACAACCTTACATCTATCTGAATCATGGTCTGATCGCTGAGAAGAAGCTTGATCTGGCTAAGGTACAAGAAGTCATTGCTGATGAGATTGCAAAAGTGGAAGGTGTTGCGTTTACTGTATCAAGTAGTGACATTGTGGCTAACCGAGTGCCGGATACGCATGTGATGCAGCTAATTAAAAACAACTACCACCCTGCTCGTTCAGGCGATGTGTATGTGGTATTCGATCCGCGTAGCTACATTAACGACATGGAAGGCCTGCAAATTGCCTCGACTCATGGTTCTCCTTGGAAATACGACACACATGTACCGGTTATCTTCGCAGGCTACGATGTTGAAGCTCAGAAGGTCTCGCGTGCAATCACGCCATACGATATTGCCCCGACGCTTTCAAACAAACTGGGGATCACACAACCAAGTGGGTCAATTGGAGAGGTACTACAAGAGATCACTGACTAGACTCAATCTCTAAGGTTTCCTGATCTAGGTTTCGTCATCTAGATTTCGAATCCAGCACCCACTCAAGAAAAGAGCCGTTTATCATATTCAGACTGATTCAGTCGAAACAGATAAGCGGCTCTTTTAATCAATAGCGGATAGATTGAATCAATATAAGTTAAGTGCCTTCACTGGTTCTTCACCAAACAAGGACAGCTATCGGGCAGCACCAAACAAATGCTGGATGGCATGACCTCAAAACGTATTTGGTTGGATCGATAAGGTTCACCGTCAAGGTTAATGGGCAATGGCTGAGGGAAATCTATCTCCAACCAACGCGCTTGAGTGTGAACAACGTATTGACCGTCGTCAGCGGGGTGTTTGAGCTCTTCGATGACTTTCGGTAAATCAGACGCAACGAATGCCTTGACCAAAGTAAGATCCATCAAGCCATCATCAATTAGCGCATTGGGCGCAAGCTCTTGACCACCTCCCGCGAGGCGACCATTACAAAACGCCCCCACCAGAATTTCGCCCGTAAAAGTGCCTTTATCTATGGTCAAGGTACCGCTGTAAGGTTTAAACCCTAGCGCTTTGACCACACCGGTTAGCGTGTATGCGCCACCACCAAGAAAGTCTTTAAGTTCAACGGGCGTTTCGGCCGTCACTTCGGCGCCAAAACCCGCTGCAGCAACATTCATGAAATAACGATCATTGGCACGAACACTGTCGACCGCAAACGCATTCCCTTCTAAAGCAAGCGTAAACGCCTGAGCAATATCGCAAGGAATTCCGATTGCGGTCGCAAAATCATTCGCGGTTCCCATGGGAATAATAGCAAGCTGCGGCCTCTCGCTAGCACGAAACTGGTTAAGTGCGTTAACGGCCTCATTGACCGTTCCATCGCCACCCGCCACAATCAGACGCTTAACACCATCGCATATTGCCTCGCTTACCAAACGGAACATATCCGACGATTCCCAAGTCACTCTAACTTGCAGGTCAATATCATTGTCCCTCGCCGCAAAGATGGCTTGCCTTAACTCCGGGAAATTGGCTTTCTTTCCGTTTAAAATCGCGCGAATGCTTTCCATGGCTATGTCCTTGTATAGGCTAACTTGATAACTCTTTTGCTGCCGCTTTGATCTTAGCTCGTAACCACTTATGGCTTGGTTCATTAGTCCGGCTTGGATGCCAAATCATACACATATCGAGGTCTTCTAATTCGAAGGGTAATGGCAGTGTTTTTACCGCGTACTTTTCAGAAAAACAACGCACGGATGAAATAGGTAACACCCCGATGTAATCAGACCCTTCAATAACAGGTAGCATCTCGACAACACCCGCAGCACGATAGACTATTCTACGTTTTTCTAGGTCACTGTAGTGTTCAGAGCTCAATAAGCTTTTACGTGCATGCCAACGAGATACGACCACATGTTCAAGTAAAAGGAACTGTTCCATGTCGATAGTATCGCCCACAATAGGATGGTCTTTGCGGCACACCACTACTAGCTCCTCTGTAGAAATCACCTCATGCTTAAGCATGGTTCTTCCTTTTGGCGTCATATCGACAATAACATCGTGTCTTTGGAGCCTTAAATCAGACTCGTAGTCTTCCGTAAACAGAGGGTGAACTTCGAGTGCGATGCCAGGTGCAACTTGGCTGATTAACTGCATAACTCTTGGCATCATTTCATAACTCGCCGCCGAGACGCAGGCAATTGAAAACACTCGGCCTGAAGTTTTAGGGTCGAAGTCTCTTGATGCGGATAAGGTAGAAGTAAAGTTTTTAAGCGCAGCGGCCATTGCAGGATAGATATCAATAGCAAATGTGGTCGGCTCTACGCCAGAAGTGGTTCGGTGAAACAGTGGCTCATCATAGATATCTCTCAACCTTGCAAGCGCCTTGCTCACAGCCGGTTGGCTTATATCCATACGATTTGCAGCTCTTGATAAGTTCTGCTCTTCATAGATAGCGACAAATATAGGAATTAAATTTAGCTCGGTACTTTTCATACAGTTCCATATTAAAGAAGCAGATTCCCTATAGTAGAGAACCTGCCGATTATGTTCGATGCGAATAACTAAAGTTTGCTACTTAGTTCTATCTTTTAAGTCTGGCAAGGCTTTAGGGATTTTCAAGCGGGCGAAAATTGAACGAGCATGGCTTGAGTTTGATTGGTCACTGGGTAGGTTGCGTAACCCTCTCCACAAACGAACGAATACGTTTTTATCTTCATGCCCTTGTTGAAGTGCTTCGCTGTCTTCCACCCAACGTTTTTGTCCATTCAATTTACCCAGTTGGGCTTTACCTAGTTCTAGCTGACTAGTTTGAGTTCGTAACTCACGATAGACAAAGGTTCTCAATGCAGACCAATTACCTTGCTTGAGTAAACGACGTAATACCAACCAACTTGGTGTTGGACGATTTGCGTAGTAACGCTTAACGGAAACAATCAACGCAATGCAGACTAACAGAGCCAAACCCACACTAATAAACACCGACATGTAGGCCTTGATGAAAGATTGGACTGTGTGTTTGGCTTCAAACACTTCGCCTTTTATCACCACGTTTTCAAGGCGTTGATTTTTGCTGTCCCACCACTGAAATGAAAACTCTGGCAGCGTAAACTCACCACCTTGTTGAATCACATATACCGTCTCTTCAACTCGGCTAGAACGATAATCACCGCGCTCTTGTGTATCGTCTAAACGATTTGGCTGTGGGTAAGCTTGATATTGCTGAGTCGATTCATTGTTTAACACATCTGGCAGTAACACAGACAAGCTGTCTTTCGCTTTGATCGTCACAGTACGAGTAACCGCATCGCCAACTTTCAAGTTTTCATTCGAACGCTGCCATTGCTGCTCTACATCCACATCTGTCGCAGAAAACCAAGGCGATTCATCACTTAATAAACCTGAAGGTAGTGAGGCTTCAAACTTGATCGGCTGCGTATAAAGCGTACCACCCACGTTTGAACCATCAGGAGCAGAAACTTGGATACGAACCGGCACGGTTGGAATAACAAACTCACCGGAAGTCATCGGATAAAGCGTCACTTCCCAACGCTGACGTGACCATGTAGTACCACCGACTCTTTCTGTGTAGTTCGTCGCAAGTTGGTTACGCTGCTTAGCGATCACGTTAGGGATTTCGATACTGCCAATTCGAGTGCCGCCTGTTAACCAGCGCGGTGTCGCCACCTCAATGTTCAGAATGACCTGCTCATTTACGCTGACTTTGGTCGGCGTTATCTTGTCGCCTGACTTGGGTTTCTCACCTACCCAAGCGATAAGCTCAACGTCACCACTTTTTTGCAAATCGAAGATATCGGCAGCAGAAGCAACAGCAGGAAAAAACCAACTCAACATAAGAGTCATCGACAACAACCATGTACGAGCTGTGAATCGCGTTCGCTTTGATTGAATCGCTTCAAGAGCTAAATCGTATCGACTCATTGTGTTTGCTCCTGTTTTGATGTCTGTTCCTGTTTTGGCGCCTGTTCAATAGATGGTGCAGGATCTCTTAACTGAATTTGGAACTTAGACTTCAAGAAGAACTTAGGATCCGCTTCGACGCGTTTTAACCACTTGTCGGCAAGCTCTTGGCTGCCCAAGATTTCATTGGCGTTCAGCGTTTCCTTGAGCATCAATTCCGCTACCGTTTCTTCTTCGGCGCCATCACCCGTTCGCGGCTGATCGTCTTCGAGTTCTAAAGATTCTTCAGGGCCATCTGTGGTTCCAGACTGGCTTTCGCTGGTTCGGTTTACCTCTTCGACAATCCCGCTAAGCACTGCAAGATTGTTCTCCACATCCGTTCTTAGTTCAGGTGAAAGATCCTCTTTCTCGCTTAGTGACTTCAAAAGGTCTCGCGCCGCAAGGTATTCACGCTGCCTAGCTAACGCACTGGCTGCATTGTACAAACCAAGGTCAGTTTTGGTTTGCAGGAATGCACTGTGAGCGAGCTTAAAATCACGAGCATAGTAATAAGCCGCGCCCTTTCGCATTGGGTCCTTAAAATGCTTGGCGGCTTCAAGGTATTCCTTTTGATTCAATAAACGTTGTCCTTGCTGATCAGGCGTTAGCCATAAATCCCACCACCATTGTGCTGTTTTACCCCAAACCGTCAGGGACTCTTCAACTACGGGTTTATCCGCGGTTAAGCTGACCGTTTTCGCCAAGGTATCCGGTGAATAGAAGGAACCCGTAATCAGCACACCAACCACACACCACTGAACCAACCACCCTTTTCTAAACCACAACAACATGATGATCGCCATTGGAATAAGCAGACCGTATCCCATGTCTTTCCAAGGCATTGAAGACTCGCCGTTAAGCTGCATGTTTCTTTCAACGGCTTGATTCAGTTGTCGAATATCCGAATCGTCAACGGTCACCTCTATCACTCGACCACTTGTCTTATTCGCCAAATTGCGCAATGAATCGAGGTCAACAGGGTTATCGCTCACCACATCGCTATTTCCGGCAGCCAAAATAAGCAACTGATATGGGTTTTCGTTGAAAAAAGTTTCAAAAGCTCGCGTCGTACTTGGATTCACACCATCTGATACCAACAACACTGACGAACCTAACTCACCAGACAATTGCTGATTTATGAGTGGCAACGCTTCTTCTGCTGACTTACCTGAAACAGGCATGATATCGGGTGTGATAGCCGCAAGAAACGGTTCAAATACCTTACTGTCCTGCGTCACGGGCATCGCGACGTGTGCGCTGCCTGCGTAAACCACTAAGCCAGTGTTACCGCCTTTGCGAGCTGCCAATAAGTCTCTAATTTTCTGCTTGGATCGTTCCAAGCGACTTGGAGGCAAATCTTTAGCAAGCATAGATTCACTGTTATCAAGCACAACCAACATCGACGCTTTGTCTTCACCAAAAGGCGATGCTTCACGTTGCCATGTTGGGCCAGAACAGATAATGATGGCGATAGTCACAATTACCACCAATAGCTTCAACGGCAGTTGCTTGCGCCAGCCTGTTTCGCCAATCGTCAATGCATCACGTAAATGTGCAGGTAGAATGTCTTTCCACGTTAGTTTTGTCTCTTCTCTCCAACGAACCCATAACAGAAAAAACATTGGAATAAAGGCCAACAACCACAATGGTCGGATAAAATGAAACTGGGTAAAGAACTGTTGTATCGTGAGAGAATCAGGCATCACTCTCTCCTTTCAAATTCTTAGCCGAAGAAGCGAGAAGCGATCTTCGGCGTATCGTTGCTAAGCTGAATGCGGTCAAATACATCACTACAACAATCGCCATCAAATAATGGTGCAGCCCCTGTTTAGGGCGATAAGTGGTACTCTCATACAGTTGAGGTTCTAGCTCACCAATTTGAGCATAGGCTTTGGTCAGTTCGTCGCGGTTAAGCGCTTCAAAGGCTTCGCCACCAGATTCTTGAGCCACACGTTTGATGGTTTCCATATCCAGAGCAACCTCTCCAACGGTTTGCGGATCGCCCATCGCAATAACGTGAATTCGAACGCCCTTAGCCTTAGCGACTTTTGCGGCATCGATAGGCTCAACAAAGCTTCCTGTATCATTGCCGTCTGTTAATACGATCACGACTTTCTCTTTTTCGTTGGTATCGACGTTTGAATCTTGAACGACAGCACTTTGCTTTTCACTCTGTTCAAACACCTTGATCGCCAAGCCAATTGCATCGCCTAAGTGCGTACTTTGCCCTGCCATCGCCACGTCGGTTTGATTAAGCAGTTCAAGCCATACCTCTTGGTCTGCGGTAAATGGCGTTTGTACAAACGCTGCATCACCAAACAAGATCAAACCGAGTCGGTCCCCTTTTCTGGTTTTCGCGAAATCGGCTAACACCTCTTTGGTCGCATCTAAACGAGAGATTTTATCGCCTTGCTGAGAGGTAAAATCTTGTTCTGCCATTGAGCCTGACAAATCGACAACCACCATCACATCACGACCTAATTGTTCGCGAACCTGTGGCTCACCAAGAATGGTTGGTTTCGCTAACGCGCACACGACCAATATCCAAGTAATAATCAGTGTGGTTCGTTGCCACCAGCTTGGTGTTAACTGGCTGGCACCTTCTGACGGCGCTTCCCCAATCGCTTCAACCAGCTCTCGGAAAAATGGCACCTTAATCGCCATTTGCTTAGTCCGATAAGCTGGCACTGCAAAGTAAACCAACAATGGCAGAGGCAGCGCGATAAACCACAGCGGGTGCGCAAATTCAAAGCTGGCAGATAAAACATCAAACATTGTCTTGCCCCTCAGCCGTTACCTGTACATTCGGTTTGTGAACTTTTAACCACATCATCGCGGTTTGAATTACCTCTAAACGCTGTTCAAAGCTCAAACGGACATTAGGGTCAATTAAGCTCTGCATCCATAATTCCGAGACTTCATCGGCAAAGAACGCATTGCTGTTTTCACTGGTGTTGGCGCTAACAGGCAGGTAAGCATTCAAACGGTTGACATAGGCTTGGTCAAACAGCTTGGCATTGCTGCTGTCTAGGTAGCGAAGCACCACTTTGAGTACTTTAAAGGTTCGTTCGGTGGAGTTCTTGTCTCGTGCATCCAATACCATGAGCTCTTGAAGCGCTTCTTTACGATAACGGTTACTCCACCATCTCAGCGCCAAACGATAAGCCAGATAGATAGCGACCAATAACAGAATAATGCCGAGGATCTTCCAACCAATGGTTTGCGGCATCCAGCTCACACTCGTGGGAATGGCGACATCGTGCAGATCGCGAAGGATATAAGTACTTGGAGGCGTGTGTTCAACGGCCATCTAGCGCCCTCCCACCAGCTTTTGCAGCTGTGATATGTGATTGCCCGAGGTGTCTAATTCGATATAAGGAAGGTTTTTCATCGCCATCAATTTAGCAAGCGACTGTTTCTGAAGTGCCGCTTTTTGGGCAAGGCTTTCACTTGCAAGGTTAACCTTAGATTGGCTATCCAGATTAAGTTGAAAGCGACCATCACCCACCACCCAGTTTGCGCTAGCCAGATCTTGAGGCAATGATTGTTCTAATGGATCGGTCACCATAATGGCTAAGATGTCGTTGTGTTGCTGCAGTTGTTTTAGTCGGTCAAGATGTTGCTCTTGGCAATCTCGCCAATCACTAATAAAGATTAAGGTCGATTGCTTTAATCTCATTCGTTTTATCAGTTCAATCCACTGGCTAAACCCAACACCTTCGCTGTCGCTTACACTGACACCTAAGCTTTGATTGGCTTTGGTGAGGTGTTTTAGTTGAGCCAATAAGTCCGATTGAGAACGCTGCGCTTTGGTATGAAAGAGCTTTTGGTGTGAGGCTAAAACGAAGCCGACTCGGTCACCATCTTTCAGCACTCGCCATCCACACAATGCAGCGACTTCAGCGGCCACAACGGATTTCATGGTGTTTTGAGATGCAAAAAACATCGAGCTGCGCTGATCGACGCAGATCATCACATTTCGGTCTTTCTCTTCGGTATAGCTGCGAACATGAGGCTTACCTGTTCGCATGGTGACTTTCCAATCAAGATTGCGAATATCATCACCCAGTTGGTAATGACGCAACTCCTCGAAGTTCAACCCACGGCCACGGAATAGAGAATTATGTCGACCCGACAATACACTGCCAGCCTTTAGATGTGGCAGCAGAGAAAACGACTCAACTTGAGCTTGTATTCGCACTAACCTTGAATAGTCGCAGTATAAGCGTGGATCAAGGCCTTGCGATTTGGGAGCTTGTGTTGGCTTCGCCATGACGCCCCCTAGTTATCCGATCTCAACATTATCAAGCAGTTCTTCAACCACTCTTTGATGGTCAACACCATCGGCCAATGCGTCATAAGAGAGTGAGAATCGATGACCTAACACGGTTGGTAGCATCGCTCGCACATCGTCTAACGTGACGTGGTCACGCCCTTGTAGCCAAGCATAAGCGCGAGCACATTTATCCAATGAGATTGACGCTCGTGGGCTTGAACCAATCTCAATCCATTTAGACAAGTTTGATTCAGGGTAACGCTCTGGCTTACGAGTCGCCATCACCAAGGCCACAATGTAGTTCTCGACTAAATCAGAGACCGCAATATCAGGAAGTTGGCGACGAGCTTCAAGTACCAATTCAGGCTCAATATGCTGTGGTGTGACTAATTCTGAACTTGTCTCACTGCCTAGCTCTTCACTGCGCACCAATCGAATGATGTCACGCTCCGCTTCGTCTTCTGGGTAGTAGACCGTTACTTTCATGATGAAACGGTCCATTTGTGCCTCAGGTAGCGGATACGTGCCTTCTTGTTCAACCGGGTTTTGAGTCGCTAACACCATGAACAAGTCTGGAAGGATATGAGTTTGGCCACCCACGGTTATCGTGCCTTCCGCCATCGCTTCAAGCAGTGCCGCTTGTACCTTTGCAGGCGCACGGTTCACTTCATCGGCTAGAACAATGCTATTGAAAATAGGACCCGGTTGGAAATGCAGTTGCGGCTTGCCATCTAGCTCTTGATACACCTCGGTACCCGTCACATCTGATGGCAATAAGTCAGGCGTGAACTGAATTCGCCCAAAGCTTGTGTTCAATAAATTCGCTAGCGACTTGACCGAGCGTGTTTTCGCTGTGCCGGGAAGCCCTTCTAGAAGCACATGGCCATTGGTCAATAATCCGATTACCAGAGCCCGAACGACGTGACTCTGACCGATAACACTTTTCTCTGTCTGTTCAATCAGTTGGTTTATTGCTTGTTGCGCATGGTTCATAGGTCTTCCCTTAATTCAATCTGGCTGCGTACATCCTACTCACAAGCCCCATAACTATTAGTTATAAACACCATAGCCACGTCAATTCTGGCGCTTTATTTCAGCTCAGCTTTCTACTGACTAATCGCTTTCAATTGGTTAATCGCCTCCGGTGGCGCCACCTTACTCAATGACGAAATACATTGTTCAAACGCTTTTGCTGCGCCCGGTTTCTGGTAATTCCGCGCTAAGATTTCACACTGTGCATACAGGTGTTGTGGATTGCGGCTAAATTGGTACGCCTTGTGTAATGACTTATTTGCCGCAAGTACATCCGACTTCTCTAAAGCCAAACCATACACATACCAATATTGCGGGTCGGTTTGTGCGGTTTCTGCCGCTTGTTTTAGGTAGTTGGTTGCCTGTTTGTAGTCTTTCACTCGCAACATTGATAACCCTGCACTGTATGGCAGCACACTTGATTTTGGTTGCGCTTGAATGCCTTGTTTCAATGTCGCTAACGCTTTTGGTTCGTCGCCCAGTGCACGATACAAATCAGCCAAGTTGGCGTAGCTGTTTTCGAAGTAAGGCTCGATTTCGATAGCACCTTGATAAAACTCAATCGCTTTGTCGTGCTGACCTAAATCTCGGTAAACGTTACCTAAGTTCGTGCGGCCAAACCCTCTGTCAGCATTGAATTGTTGTATCTCAATGTACTCTTCCAATGCAGGCTTGATTTGGTCTTTCTGCAGCGGATTCATTTCTCCCCAGTAACGCACTAGCGCGCCTGCGGTTTCGGAACGAATCGACAATACAGAGTCCTTCAATAGTGGCTCTAGGATCTGCCAACGATCAGTGAATGGAAAACCGGACGAGCCTTGCACAACACCCAAGCGGATCATTTCATCATCGTGTTTCACCGCTCTTGCCAATGAGATGAGCGTATTCTTGCCCGTGTTGCCACCCAAGCGCTCTAAACTTGAAGCACGGATGATATTACTTAAGCTTGAGTCTTGAGCAGAATACGCCAATGCATCTTCTGCGCCTCTGTGCCCTATCGAATCAGCATAAAAAGCAACGGCAAAGTGTTGTTGGTTACGATACTTAGAATCTGGGAACCACTTACCAATTTGTTGATCGGCCCATTGATCTGTTTGGTCTTCATGACAGCTAGTACACACGTTCGGTGTTTTAGTGTGTTGGCTAATATCCGGCCGTGGGATATGCCAGCTGTGGTCACGCCTTGGATCGACTTCCATGTACGTCGTTTCTGGCATGTGACAAGTGGTACATTGTGAAGCTTCAGTATTGGCTTCATGGAATGTGTGCTTTTCAGGCGTGTATTCAGAGGCAATGTGACACTGGCTACACACGGCTTCTTCAGCAATCTTCAGTTCTGCAGTATGAGGATCGTGACAGTTAGTGCACGTAACGCCTTTCTCTGCCATCACTGATTGTAAGAAAGATCCGTAAACGTAATCTTCATCGTAGATTTGGCCATCGTTGTGGTAAAGCTCAGGGGTAATCAGGCTCAAGCGGTATTTATCAAAGAATGACCCATTGACGTGATCACCGGTTTCATTCAACTGAGTGCGTCGGCTGTGGCACTGGGCACAGGTTTGAACTTGGTTGGTATGAATGATGTCTTTTGGTTGCAGGGTTGAATTACCCTCTTGATAGATCCACTCTTTCACCGACTTCGACAAGTCACGGTCAAAACCGTAATACGCCGAGACATAGGCATCTTTTCCACCTTTAGCTTCGACTAGCTGAGCTTGCTCAACGTGCTCACTGGCAGGGCCATGACACGCCTCACAACCGACATTAATCTCCGACCAAGTAGTGTGGTAGGTATTACTTGCGCTGTCGTAGTTCTTTTCTAGGTTCGTTGAGTGGCAGTCTGCACACATGAAGTTCCAGTTCTGACCACTGTTGGTCCAGTAGAATTCATCCGTGTTGGTGGTATCTGGATAGAGGTGAAACCAACGCTGGCCGCCTTCTCCCTCACCACGAGAATCCCAAGCAAAAGGAATCAACTGAACACGCCCGTCTTCAAACTCAACCATGTATTGTTGAAGAGGTTCAAAGGCAAAGGTATAGCTGATTTTGTAATCTTTGAATTGGCCGTCTGGCCCTTCGATATTGAACCAAAATTCATCACCCTTTCGAAAAAAACGGTTGGGCTTTCCTTTATGAGTCACGGTTTGATCGTCGAAGTTGCCCAACACAGATTCATCGTCGGCGTGCTTCATCGCCATATCATGATGAGAACCTTGCCACGCTTCCACTTCTGCTGTGTGACAGTCGATACAAGCTTCAGATCCAACATACGTTGCTTTAGAGTTGGCATGCGAAGCTTCTGATCCAACGGATAAAGCCTGTTCATTGGCATGCGCATCGAAACTGAGCAGCGACAACATAGGTAAAGACAACATTGCGGATAATACTGCAACTCGCTGGTGTTTCAATCCGTTCACTAGCAAGCACAACCGTGCAGACATAACATTCCTTGTTTTTATACATCCTTATGCTTAATAAGGTAGACGCAAAAACAATGAATTTACAATTATTTAGTGGCAGTGAGCTTGATTGTTGTGACTCATATTCACGACTGGTATTTACTCATCGATATGCGCATAAAAAAAGAGCTCCTAGGAGCTCTTTGTGTTTTCAGTTTCATCAAGCTTTCAGTTTCAATAAACCAAAGCTTACTTGTTATGGTTCTCTTGGAGTTTTTCCATAACCTGATCCAAGCTAAAGCTTGCTGCTTTTTGACGTGGTGGGTATTCAGCAAATGTTTCTAAGAATTTGCCAACATACGCTTGAGCAGGAACAAACATATAAGCATGGTCTAACAACCAGTCGTAGTATGTGTTCGATGTGATATCTGCATTTTCGTATGGGTCCATACGCAGGTTAAACAGCTTAGGAAGACGCAACGTCACGAACGGCTCTGACCAAATCTGCATGGTACCCGTTGCACGCTGCTCCATGAACACCGCTTTCCATTGGTTGTAACGAAGCGCCGCTAAATCACCATCATCGGTAAAGTAGAAGACCTCATGACGACGACCTTTCTCTTCTTCACCGGTTAGGTAAGGAAGGAAGTTATAACCATCTAGGTGAACCTTAAACGTTTTATCACCCGCAGTATGACCTTTCAGCAGTTTCTCTTTGATTTGATCATCACCAGCGGCTGCAACGAAGGTTGGCATCCAGTCCATGTGGTGCATAATTTCGTTTGAAACGCTGCCCGGTTCAATCTTACCAGGCCAACGAACCATTGCTGGTACACGGTATGCGCCTTCCCAGTTGGTGTTTTTCTCACCACGGAACGGCGTTGTACCCGCATCAGGCCAAGAGTTCATGTGTGGACCATTATCCGTTGAGTAGAAAACAATCGTGTTGTCTTTGATTCCCAACTCGTCGACTTGTTTCAGTAACTGTCCAACGTGTCGATCGTGCTCTACCATCAGCGTAGTTACCAACGCCTGTCACACCTTTACTGTCCGCTTTCACGTGCGTTCTAAAGTGCATACGTGTAGCATTCCACCAAACGAAGAATGGCTTGTCGGCTTTCACTGCGCGATCCATAAAATGAAGCGCGGCATCGAGCGTTTCTTCATCGACCGTTTCCATACGCTTACGTGTTAATGGACCCGTATCTTCAATCTTGCCGTCAGCAAATGATTTGATAACACCACGTGGGCCAAATTTCTTACGAAACTCTGGGTCGGTTGGGTAATCTTCATTTTCAGGCTCTTCTTCAGCATTTAGGTGATAAAGGTTGCCAAAAAATTCGTCAAACCCGTGCGCTGTTGGAAGAAACTCATCTTTATCGCCAAGGTGGTTTTTACCAAATTGACCTGTCATGTAACCCATAGGTTTAAGCAGTTCAGCAATGGTTGCATCTTCTGCTTGAAGGCCAATATCTGCACCCGGCAAGCCTACTTTACTTAAGCCTGTTCTGAGTACACTTTGACCTGTAATGAACGTAGAGCGACCTGCGGTACAAGATTGCTCTGCGTAGTAATCCGTAAACATCATGCCTTCTTTGGCGATGCTATCAATGTTCGGAGTTTGATACCCCATTAAGCCAAAGGTGTACGCACTGACATTAGATTGTCCAATGTCGTCACCCCAAATGACGAGAATATTCGGTTTTTCTGCCGCGAATGTGGTGGTGGAAGCCGCCATCATCGCAGTACCCAAAATCGCTAATCGACGTTTGACGCCATATTTCGCTGTCATAGAAACCTCTTCGTTAGTTATTTGCATCCTGCCCTACAACGTATAGTCCATTTTTTGAACGATCGCGAGATTCGCTAAACTATTAATCTATTTGTCATTTTTCTTCACAGAGACGCGCACAACTGGGCGATAGAAATTACGTATATAAACATGATAAGGATCACACATGACGTTAGAGGGTAAATTGAGCAAAACAGACCAAAGCCCTAAGAATCAGAAGGTTATAATAACCCCATAACAATTAGTTATAACCACTATAAAAAGACACGATCGATTTTAGAGATTAATGTTTGCCCAACGATGTGTTGCTCTAACGCATTAATCTTTAAAGTGAATCGGAGTCCTTATGGGTACTAAAATTAATAAACTAGCATTAGGTGTTGGCTTATTAGCAGCTTCTTCAGCGGCAACAGCAGCAGAAAAACCAAACATTCTTGCTATCTGGGGTGATGACATTGGTGTATTCAACATCAGTGCATACAACAACGGTATGATGGGTTACGAAACACCTAACATCGACCGTATTGCTAACGAAGGCGCACTATTTACTGACCATTACGGTCAGCAATCGTGTACTGCTGGTCGTGCTGCATTCCTAACGGGTCAAGAACCTTTCCGTACAGGTCTATTAACTATCGGTATGCCAGGTTCTGATCACGGTATCCCAGATTGGGCTCCAACTATCGCTGACCTTCTTAAAGAACAGGGCTACATGACAGCTCAGTTCGGTAAGAACCACATGGGTGACCAAGACAAACACCTTCCTACAAACCACGGTTTTGATGAGTTCTTCGGTAACCTTTACCACCTGAATGCAGAAGAAGAGCCAGAGACATACTACTACCCTAAAGATCCTGAGTTCCGTAAGAACTTCGGCCCTCGTGGTGTAATCAAGTCTACTGCTGACGGAAAGATCGAAGATACAGGTCCTATGACGCGTAAGCGTATGGAGCACGCGGATGAAGAGTTCCTAGAAGAATCTCTAGCGTTTATGGAAAAAGCAGTGAAAGCTGACAAACCATTCTTTATCTGGCACAACACAACACGTATGCACGTGTGGACTCGTCTACAAGAAAAATACCAAGGTAAATCTGGTATCAGCATCTACGCTGACGGTATGTTAGAGCACGATGACCAAGTAGGTATCCTGCTAGACAAGCTTGATGAGCTTAAAATCGCAGACAACACAATCGTAATCTACTCTACCGATAACGGTGCAGAGACAGTATCTTGGCCTGATGGTGGTGCGACTTACTTCCACGGTGAGAAAGGTACAACTTACGAAGGTGGTATGCGTGTTCCTCAGCTAGTTCGCTGGCCTGGCACAGTCAAGCCGGGAACTAAGATCAACGACATCATGAGTCACCAAGATTGGATCCCTACTCTACTAGCAGCGGCTGGTGATGACAAAGTAGTTGAAAAACTAGCGTCTGACAAAGGTGCAACTTACAACGGTAAAAACTGGCGTGTACACCTAGATGGTTACAACTTCCTACCTTTCTTCGAAGGTAAAGAAAAGAAAGGCCCTCGTGATAGCATGCTTTACTTCTCTGCTAACGCTGAACTAAATGCTGTACGTTGGAACGACTTCAAGATTTCATTCGCTGTTATGGATGGTAACATCGTTGATGCCGTGCGTTTCCAACCAAACTGGCCTCAAGTAGTTCACCTACGTGCTGACCCATTCGAAAAAGCACCACACGAATCTGGCATGTACCTACGTTGGATGGCAGACAACATGTGGCTATTCGTACCTGTAGGCGGCAAAGTACAAGAGTTCATGAACACGCTACCTGACTACCCTATGCAGCAAAGCCAAGTGTTGAACCCTGGTAACTTCAACCAGAATGCTTACATGCTTCAAGGTAAACTTAAGCAACTAGAAGCGGCAGCAGCGCAAGCTAAGTAAGCCCTTCTAAACTAGACATGTAATACCGAAGCCGTGGTGACTGAATGTAGTAACCGCGGCTTTTCTGTATCTTCTACCTATCTATTCCAACTAAATTCTTCAATACCTAACCTACTCCCTATCAAACCTAAACGTCTGTCTATTCATCCAAAACTCTTAAACACAAAGACCACCAGCCTGTGGCTATGCCGACACCTCATCTTGCAACATCGAGTTTATGAAACTAGATTTATAGTGATACACCTATCATTCTCAAGGCAAATGAAGGTGAATTCAGACGGATTCTGAGTTGCCATTACTATCAAATTTAGATGGAACTAACGCTATGAAAACTTCTCATTTGGCTGGAATAAGCATAACTGTCATTTGCGTTTCAATCGCCATACTGGTTTATGACGCATCCTCGTCAAACATGCACACTTCATTCGAGCACAAAGAAAGTCACTCTCATCAAAGCGATCACCACAACTCTCACGCTTCAGCGGACACCTCTCATTCTGATATACAAGACCCTAAACAGGCGGCATTTTCAGACCAACAAATTTTCCCCATTCCGAATTCGACCGATATCGACCGATATCGACCATGAACTTGCCAAAATAGGCTGGGCGTTATTTAAAGATCCTAATTTGTCATCCAATCGAAGTGTCAGCTGCGAGAGTTGCCACAGCTTGCAAACCAACGGCGCAGAAGTGATTCCAGTATCTATTGGGGTAAATGGAGCGGGAATGCGTAATTCACTCACCGTATTTAACGCTGTATTTAACTATCGATTTTTTTGGGATGGCCGAGTAAATAACCTTTCCGATCAAATTGATGGCCCAGTGCACAACGTCGACGAGATGGATTCCAACTGGCAACACATTACTGACTATGTCTCGCGTTCAGAGGCTTATATCAACATGTTTGAAGACCAATCAACGCCCATTAATACAGCCACGATTAAGGCAGCACTCATCGAATTCATGCGCGGTTTAACAACGCCTCATTCCCTTTTTGACCAATATTTACGAGGCGACCACTCCGCACTTTCAGATGCAGCGAAACGAGGCTGGGAAACCTTTCAAGAGGTAGGCTGTATTCGTTGTCACCAAGGCACCAACATTGGAGGCGGCATGGTCATGCGATTTGGTTATTTTGGGTTATCGAAAACAGGTTCAGAACGAAGTGAAGACCAAGGTCGCTTTATGTTTACCGCTCAACCACAAGATAAGCATCTATTTCGTGTTGCTAGCTTAAGAAACGTGGCAATCACTGCACCTTATTTTCATGATGGTCAAACAGCAACACTCGAAGAGGCGATCAAAATCATGGGTGAAAGCCAACTCGGTAAAACGTTTGAAAAACAGACTATTAACGATATTAAAGTCTTCCTCGAATCCCTCACCGGTAACCGCCCTCAAATGTTAATGGAGTTTGAAAATGAATAAGATCAGACTCATATTTTTACTGTTTATATCGCTTTTCATCGGCTTAATTAGCTTTATTATGCTGACCTACTCCGAGCATGAAAAGGTCACCGAATATGGAGAGCCTATTCGTGAGTTAGGCCATGAAGTGTTAGAAATGCGTGATCACATCACTAATGCAGCGCTTGCGGGTGTTTCTAATCCTTATCAAATGTCTGCTGATTTGGTTGCCTTAGAAAGACAATTACAACAGCTCAGAGAAAGTTATCAAAGCGAAAACATCCACTCTACGTTCTTTAAACACTTACCAACAGCTCAATTATTGGAGCGCTTTTACGATGCTTCAATGGCGAATATAGATACGTTAGACAACCTAATAGGGTTAAGTGTGGCTCGTCAGTTTATTTTGCAATCTTTAACTCTACAACTTACAGGGGCTAGCCCTACTAATGCTGAGGTAAACAACGCAAATATCGATATTCAAAGCGAGCTGCTTGCGAGCGTGTTGATTGGGGGAACTGAAATTCAACATTCTGG
The DNA here is from genome assembly GCF_023206395.1 of Vibrio sp. ED004. Lineage (NCBI taxonomy): Bacteria > Pseudomonadati > Pseudomonadota > Gammaproteobacteria > Vibrionales > Vibrionaceae > Vibrio > Vibrio sp. ED004. The sequence continues at coordinate 1,394,012 of NZ_CP066150.1, forward strand.
TGTCAACTCCGAGCTCGCGAATCTTTATAAGACGTTTACCGAGCTCAACCAGCAGCAAAGCCAACTGCTATCTCAAGTACTTTCAGCACACAGCATGGAGTACATTGAACATATTGAGCATCAGTTTACTGATCTTCAAGACCAGCTTAAAAGCTTAATCGTTAAGCTTATTATTGTTCTGGCGTTACTGACTTTAGCATTCTCATTCACCATGTTTATCTTCAGAGTCTTCGAACTCAAGAGAAACAATCTCTTCTATCAAGAGGCTGCTGACAAAGCGGAAAAAGCCAGTGAAGCTAAGTCTCTATTCCTCGCAACCATGAGCCACGAATTACGAACCCCGATGAATGGTGTGTTAGGTATCGCACAAATCATTAAGGAAGATTCTCAAAGCGCCGACACTCGTAAACAAGCACAGATCATCATCGACTCAGGTCAACACCTCGTCACCATATTGAATGACATCCTCGATTTCTCTAAGGTTGAACAAGGAAAAATGGAACTCGAATACAGTCCATTCTCGGTAACAGACGTCGTGACGCATCTCGACAAAACCTTAACACCACTCGCGACGGATAAAGGCCTCGCTTTTACCATTAAAGATAACATCCCTGACAATATTCAGTTGATTGGTGATCCTGCACGTACACGTCAGATTTTATTTAATTTGGCAGGCAATGCCGTCAAGTTTACTGAGTCAGGAAAGATTGAAGTGGAATTTTTAATTGCACCCACTACCCCACCAAGTGTGAATATCTTAGTGACTGACACCGGTATTGGCATTGCAGAAGACAAAATCGACCATATATTTACGGCCTTTGAACAAGCCGAGCTATCAACAACCCGTAAGTTTGGTGGCACAGGATTAGGGCTTTCCATTGTTCAGCAGTTAGTCGAACTGATGGGCGGAACAATTAAGGTTTCCAGCCAACTTGGTTTGGGCACTCAATTTGGGATCTCTTTGCCGTTGGAAATGCACGAACTTGAAGAAAAAGTCGTCGACCAAACACCAACCAAAGTAAATGAAACGCTGGATGACTTCTCAGTATTGTTAGTTGAAGACAACAAGATCAACGCGATGGTGATTAGGAAGTTCTGTGAATCTCTAAACTTTACGGTTGAAAATGCCTACGACGGTTTGCAGGCCTTAGATAAGTTGGCCTCAAACCAATATGATCTGATCATAATGGACAATCACATGCCCAACATGAGCGGTATAGAAGCGATTCAAAAGATCCGTGACGAACTCAAACTCACCACGGTTATTTTTGCGTGTACCGCCGATGTATTCAAAGAGGCTCACGATGAATTCATCGTGTCAGGGGCAGACTTTGTACTCACCAAGCCGTTACAGAAAAACAGCTTACAAAACGCCATCAATGAGTTTCATCAGCAGTTTGAAGTCAACCGTTATCACTCGGCTAACGCACACAATCTTCCTGAAAAAACAAAAAGTAACATCACTATATTAACCCGACATCCCAAGAACAAACTACCACTCACAGAGGAAGAACTCTCCCGTAGCCAAGTGTTAGCAAACGATGAGCTCAAAACCGACGAGAAACTCAAATGCCTAATATCTCTCGTTACTGAACTAGAAAACGAAATCGATGAGTTGATAGAGCTATTCTCAGATGACCAGCCTAATGCTTTGTCCAGAACGCTGAAGGCCGTTAAAGCGATTGCAGCAAGATATGAAATGGGCGAAGTGCTTGAACTCGCAAGTTCAGCCGAACAGATAACCGATCAACACATCATGCCCGAGGCAGAATTGCTTCAACAACTGATCAATCGATTGATGGTCAATAGTCACCAAGCCACTCGGTTGATACACAAACTCCACCAGCAACGAAAAATGGGGTAAAGGAAGGTGTTACATGATTTGGAATTTAAGCTTACCTAGCACTGGCCCACACTTGTTCTTGGCACTTGGTGCAACCATCATTTTTGTGGTCGACTATCATGTACCTTTGGGCATAGCGATGGCCGTTCCTTACATTACGATAGTACTGCTGGCAGCAACAACGAAAGATCCAACTTCCACTGTCATGTGGGTGGTCGCCTGCACATTGCTTACCCTCATTGGCTACTACCTGTCTAGTACGGGCAGTGAAACCTGGTTCGTCGCCTTCAATCGCGTAATTACCATCTATGCTATTTGGATTTCGGCAATCGTTCCTATTTATGTATCTTTAAAGCCGCCTCAAGCGTCAACGGACGTCGATGAAGATGCTTTAACAGAAGATAAGCCATGTCCACACTCTCACCTGACTAGAAACCGCACAATAAACACGTTCAAAAACTAGGCTTAGGTTAAGTTTCGGTGAATTTTACCAAATCGAGACAAGGCAACTTGAAATACTTCTTTATGCATGCGAGTGTAGAACTACTCACCTAAATAACTGTATGACTATGAAAACATTACAATCCATTGCGCTGCTTTCGACAATTATCGCAGCACCACAAGTGTTAGCTGACGTAACAATTGAAGTTCCTTCTAGCGCTGATGCTCTCGTCGAAGTCTTAGCTGTAAATGAAGCTAAACCTGATCTTGAGGGTGGTTTTTTCTCTTCAAGCAAAACGATCACCGTTCCAGATGGCGTGAACCAAATCGTTTTCCAATATCAGCTTGCATTTAGCCAAGGCAACGACCGTGAGTTCGTCGATAGTGACGCAATTATCGCTACTTTTGACGCAACAGACACAACATTAACGTTCGATATGCCTAAGTTCCGTAACGCCAACGAAGCAAAAAAAGGCTTCCAAAACCTAGATTGGAAACTGGTTGATGAAAACCAAAATGCAATCAGTGTTAAGCAAGATAAGCTAATCAAAGATGGCATGCAGATCGGTCGTAAGTACCCGCAAGAAGCGAAAGAATACAACCAAAAAGGCGGTATCGCAGCACTTACAGTAGGTGCTAGCGCGGGCGTAGCGCAGCCAGTAACACTTCCAGCAAAGATTGACGCAAATGCGGCGAATACAGCTGAAGAAATGTTGTATTTCTGGTACGAAAAAGCGGATGCCGAAACAAAACAGAAATTTAAAGATTACGTGAACAAGTAACTCAATTTCTTAATTTTAAACGAAAGAAGCTGGCACACTGCCAGCTTCTTTTTTGTCTTTATCTAGATAATTTAGGGTCGTATAGTCTAAGCAGACTCAGCATATAGCACTTTGCCATCTACTCTAGTTGGCCATCCCAACGCTTTATACTCTTCAGCCAGTAAGTATGCACAGCGGCTAGAAATTCTTGTTTTAATCCAGTCACCAAGCCCCAATACTTTATATTCCAATACAGCCATTTTCATAACAATTTAATTCCGCTCTAATTCAATTTATAAATCTAGAGTGAACATTATAGGTCTTCTATTGTAATGTATGTTCCTAAAAGAACACTGTGCATAATTTTTTGTGAGATATTTATTAATCACTGCAAACTTAATAATCATAAGGCAAGATAATGCTGTGAGGGGTTCACACCTTAATCCCAGCAACTGGATCACGCATCATCAAATTCATTGGTGAAATACGCTCATACAAACCCTCAATATCGGTGATAAACACCTTCCCCCTTTGGATCTTCACTAAGCCCTGTTGCTCTATACCTTTGAGCACCTCATTCAATCTGGGTCTCGAGATTCCTGTAATGGTACTCAATTGAGTTTGTGAGATATTAATACTCACGGTCTCACCTGCAATATTGTTCTGGCGCGCAGCAAGTTCCAACAAGACGTAAATGGTTTTCTGCTCTTTTTCATGAATCGAGAATAAGTAAGCTTGCATCCAAATGGATTGTGCTCTGGTCCCACTATGCAGCAGCCATTTGAATACCATGCACTGCTCTTCTGCCAGTTCTAACACCTTCTCGGCAGGGAAAAGTACCATGGTAATAGGCTCTACCTCCTCTGCGACGGCAAATAAGTTGTATTCGGCATGAATTGTCAAAGCGCCCATCCAATCACCCTTACCTATCACGCCTCCAGAAAGGCTCTTCATGTTCTCAGTAGAAAAGCAGACCCCTGCAGAGCCGCTGAGAATATAAAAAACACCTGGCAGGTTTTGAAATTTTTTTGTGATCTCTAGGCTATGAATTCCTGTCTTGTAAACAGCAATCTCAACCAGTCTATCGATCAAGTCTTGTGGTAAATCACAAGGCCACTCAATTTGTTCACTGATTGTTGGGTCTAACAACGGTGCATTCCTCCTACGACAATCGCTATGTTTACGTCATACAGCCTTAGTGCTGCATTTTACACTCCTTATAAAGATAGTTCATTACAGATAGAACGAGTGTTTTTAGCAAAATAAAATCATATCTCTTAGTAAGTTAGGTTATTTCTTAGACTAAGAATTGCGTAAACCCAATATAAAAAAACGACCAACATATGTCAGTCGTTATAAGGCACTGTGCTTCAGAGTTTGGGCCGCCGAAATCTAAACGACAGGCGACTCAAAATCAGCTTTAGAAAGGTAGTCTTGAACGAGCTCACGATATTGCTGCTTTAATGGCGCTTCAATAAAGCTCGTATCTATCGCATTCAAACTAAACTGCGCCAACTCTTGGTGCGTCATCTCATGAGCTTGGCTAACAGCATTAAAGTTATCTGACATGTAACCACCGAAATAAGCAGGGTCGTCTGAATTGATCGTTACAGCCACGCCCTTTCTCAACAATTCGACAATGTTGTGGTCTTCCATCACATCGAATACACGCAATTTAATGTTAGCAATGGACACACGGTCAGCGGCATTTTCGTCTGAATCAATTCGGCAATCAAAGTGTCATTTGCCATGCACTGCACACCATGATCGACACGACTCACATTGAGCATCTCAATCGCATCGACGATGTTTTGAGCTGGTCCTTGTTCCCCAGCATGAGCTACCGTCAAAAAGCCCGCCTGTTTGGCTTGTTGGAATACGCGTTTAAACTTCTCTGGTGGGTGTCCTAGCTCTGAAGAATCGAGTCCAACACCAATGATTTTATTTTGATGCTCGAGCACATCGGCAAACGTTTGAATCGCGCTCTCTTCAGGCAGGTGGCGCAAGAAACAAGCGATAACTTGAGAGGTAATACCAAGCTCTTTTTGCCCCTGTTCAAGCGCACGATGAATGCCGTTAATGACTGTGTCGAAGGCAATACCCCGATCAGTATGCGTTTTTTGAGGATCAAAGAAGATTTCGGTGTGAATGACATTATCGGCTTTACAGCGATCTAAGTACGCCCAAGTTAAATCATAGAAATCTTGTTCAGTGCGCAGTGCATCCGCACCTTGATAATAGATATCCAGAAATGATTGCAAATCATCAAATTCATATGCGCGTCTTAGCTGTTCTGGGGATGAATAAGGCAGATCAATGCCATTGCGTTGAGCAAGTTGGAAAAGTAACTCAGGTTCGAGCGAACCTTCAATGTGTAAATGCAACTCTACTTTTGGAAGCCCTTGAATAAATGCGTTCATATTTCACCTACTATGGATTTTAGGTGTGCACTTACTCTGGATAATAGACAGGGATTTTATTGAACGCCATTACAAAGAGTAAGAACACAATTGTGATCTAAACCCTTCGTAATCAGCACTTTGCGGGAGCTGGTAGAGACCCCCAAACCATATCATTGGGGTTATACGAAGCAAACGGTTGCTACTATACATTGTTCAACAGAGATTTACAGGGTTCAACGGAGAATTACATAGCTCAACAGGGATTTCACTAACCAATGACTCAATAAAATCTTGAGGCTACTACCCTATTTATTCAGAACAACATTCGACGCTTGGGTTGACAGACTTTAGCTATTACCGCTATTTTTGTCTTAAACCCTCAATGACGGTCAATATGAAAGATAACCAATTCGATAGCTTTGAAGAACTCCTCTCCCACCAAACCAACATTTTGACCGCTTGCCAACCCAAAGATTTCGACAGCACTTTTGCCTTGCTGGCACGAGAAGCGCTTACTTGGTTTAAGCTCGACAGGCTCACCCTATTCCCAAACTCTATGATTCTTTTGGACACAGGTAAGAGCATTTCAGTGTCTAAAACAGATACCCCACCGCTTGAAATGGAACGCTTTCTAAAAGGTAACTATCTTGATTACCTTAAGCTTTTACGTTCAAAAGAGTGTTGGCAATTGTTTCCAGAAGAGACACTTAAGAACCACAAACTCGACCCGTTACGTGTACTATATGAAGAAGGTGCACATTGGCACGGCATTGTGAGCCTTTCGTTATTTGGACAACAATGGGGCGCTATCGGCTTCTCACGTTTCAACCGCTACGATACACCCATTGAAGCAGCGGATATGAAGCGCATCAAATTGCTCAGTGATATTTGGCTCTGCTTTTGGCAGCATTCTAAAATGACACGCAGTGTCACCAGCGATGAAGAAAACAACATCAATGAAAGTGAAAAGCTGCTGTTGCTGACCAAAAAGCAATGCACGGTTCTCACTCAACTGGCCCAAGGTTATACGGCAAAACAATGTGCGGAGATTCTGTTTCTGAGCCCAAGAACCATTGAATCCCACAAATACCGCATGTTAGATATTCTCGAGCTCGATAATCACACTGAACTGATTCAATTTGCACTGCGCAATGGCTTTGGGATCGACACTAAGTAACCCTGTCATCCAACGTACCTTCCCGAGCAATAGATGCCCCAGATAGCATAAAGCCCTAAACCATGAACAGTTTAGGGCTTTGAGCTATTGCTATCACTATTGTACTCGCCATTTCAAACCAGACGAATCGCCAACAATCAAAGGTAGTCAGATCTGATTCTCGACATCAACAACATATCAATGTATTTACCGTTTTTGAAGGTACTCAATCGCTTAGTACCCTCTAACTGAAAGCCTACGCGTTCGTACAAAGCTATTGCACCTTGATTATCGGCATGCACTTCTAATTCAAGTCGAACGAGGTTAAACCAGTTATCGGCCTGATTGATCGCTTCTTGCATTAACGCCTTACCGACCCCTTTACCATGGATGTCTGGGTGAATCGCAATCCCGAGGCCAGCATAGTGTCTATCTCGAACCTTGGTCGTCATAAATAAGGTAATGTGCCCAACAACTCTACCTGACACTTCAGCGACTAAAGTGAAATGGCCTGAGTGACCAAACAGTCGCTCCACTTGATCAGAGCTGAGGAAAGGCTTTTGTGAAGTGTTTTCTGACACTGATGGATGACGATAAATATCAAAAATATCTTGGTTGTCTGTGAGTTCTAGGTGTCTAATTTGTATTTCCAAAGCGCTTCCTTACTATCTGATCTTTTTAACTGAACGACTTTCATACTACGGATAGCAACGAGCACCTACAACCTTAAAGATTATAAGTGCTCGAAATAATTACATAGATAATAAACTCAACGAAATCTTAGCGTTATACAAGACTTCGGAAACTCTAATTTTTAGAACTTATAGTCGACACCAACGCTCGCGAGTACCTGCTCAGAATTATAGAAGTCGATATTGGAATCAATCGTTCTTAGGCCCAGTAAGGTGATAAACGACCAATCTTCATAACCCATCAATCCACCAAATTCATACGCTAAGAAGGCACCGTATTCGTTCTCTTCACGCGTTTTTCCATAAATCGGATTGGCTTCATCATACTGACGATCACTGGCATCCAATGTAACAACAAAGCCATGACGGCCAATTCTCTTCGCATAATTCAATTCGATACCATAGCTGTCAAAGCTCAGTGCGCCTCCTTCTGCATCTGAATTGAAATACACCATAGAAGGTACTAGCAACCCGGATTGGTTTGGCAATATAAAGCGATAACCTGCTTTAGCGTACAGATAGCTTCTTTCCCTATCTAACAGCGCTGCGTCTTGTGGCGCTATGGGTTGAGTACCTAGAGTGCCCGATAATTCATCATCAACATCAGATTCACCAATCGCGAAATCCGTTTGGAAGGCCGTTCCGCCAATGTTGGTCAGCTGTAGACGCCCTACATTACCTTTCATATCAGTTTCGTTTCGATTGACACCAACGGCGTAAGGATCCGACCAAGCCTTACCAGAGATAAGCGTTGGCAACACAGAGACATCTAAGATGGTGCCGCCAGAGAGTTGATGTCTGTAACCAATCTCAAACGCTATGGTACCGGTGGCGATATCCTCTCGGGTAGTACCGGCATAAACTTGGTGAGTTAAAGATTCACCAAAGGTGTATTGAACGGTTCCAAGAAAGCCAAGTAAGCCTTGGTTTTCACTGTCTCCTTCCATGGTATTGGTTGCTTGATTCGAGTTTTGCTCGGTACTCAGATTACTGCTGTCTGAATAGAAACCGGCCAAAACACTGAAGTTACCGCTGAAACCTTCACTTGGAGCAAGGCCACTATAAGCGGGCATTGAAGCAAATGCCGAAAACACAACTGGTAAAACAAACCTCATATTCACATCCGCCATTTGAATAATCACCCACTAACTATAAGTATCAAAATGGAATTATAACAAGTATTTAACGTGTATTTTTTATCCATCTGATGACTTTGGCTACTGAAGTAAGTGTCACCAAGGTGCAATAAGTTGATCTATCGCTTTTAGGCTTTCGTAATACCTCTCGGAAATAACAGACAAACTCAAAGGACTACAATATGTTTAATCATTTAAGCAAGACTCTGTCAGTATTGGTTGCAACGATTCTTTTCACAGCTTTTGCGCATGCGAATCATCACGGTATGAAGAAAGACATCGTTGATGTAGCAGTAGAAAATGGCTCGTTCACCACCCTAGTTGCGGCGGTAAAAGCAGCAGGCTTAGTAGATACATTGAAAGGCGACGGCCCATTTACCGTTTTTGCTCCAACCGATGAGGCTTTTGCAGCATTGCCAGAAGGAACGGTCGACATGCTGTTGAAACCAGAGAATAAAGACAAGTTAGTCGCAGTACTGACTTATCATGTCGTACCCGGGAAAATTATGGCGGCTGAAGTAATGAAACTGAACAGTGCAGTCACAGCCCAAGGTGAAGCTGTAATGGTGGGGATTGATCATGGCAGTGTGATGATCAACAAAGCCAAAGTCGTGATGCCAGACGTTGAAGCAAGCAATGGTGTCATCCACGTGATTGACGCGGTACTACTACCAAAATAACCAATAGTTAAAGTTGGTAATAAGCCTTCAGAAATTCTTTAAAGGGTGTGACTTATTCACACCCTTTTCGTATTTAGAGCCAACTGAGTTTCGTCATCAAAGAGTGCGAGCTTACTTTTACGAGTACAGTTAGACAAAAAAGCGCCCGAATATCAAAAAAGCCGCCATCGACACGACCTTGGTAAACACCACTACCCAAATACAGTCACCAATACTCGCGTGCGTTGCCTTCCCGAGAAGGAATACGAAAAGGATCAACCCGAGAGCCCACCCTACAGTTGGAATCAACGACACTAGAGCAACGATAACAGCGATGGTCAGAAGGGATTTAAAATCGGCAACAACAAAAGACATTTTCGAGGCAACGAACATGCAACATGCCGTGATTAAAGCGTCCATTGCAAACGCCAAAGCTTCTATTCCCACTTGGATTCCTTAATTAAGCTAAATCAGCCTGCATACTATATGCAACTCGGAAAAAGTTCTTAAGAACATGGTAAAAAAGCCACCAACAAATGTCGCAAATTTGAGAATTGCGAGAAATAAAAACCGGTCATTCATGTCGGTTATTTCTTATGTTTTTCAAACCCTTTGGTTAATGCTTCAGGACGAGCTGTATTCGTTTATTGATAGGAATCGGAGACATCTTTCTCTTCTCGACTGATACACAGCAGATACAGATTGATAACGACAGAAAAGAAAGAAATAACGACGACAAAGATCGGAAATAACCCTTCGAAGCCGAACTTCAAAGCCAATATCCCTGCCGCCAATGAAAGAGAGGAAATTAAGACGAGGATCTTATTACTAAGTACAATAATCATGAGCCACACTCCATGTAGTCTTATTAGTTTAGATTAGACCAATAAAGATGCACATAACTCGAAGTCACCGACACTATTGATGATTATCTCAGGCTACTAGATCACTTTCTCCATCACGTAATTCGTCAGTTTTACGCCTCGCATCTCGACTTCTTGCTCGTTCACAACCTTGAAGCCAAGATGTTCATAGAAAGGTCTGGCGGTAATACTTACCTCTGAGAAGTATCGAGAAACACCACGCACTCTTCCAACTGAAAATACGTGCTCCATCAAAGCTCTTCCTACGCCTTTGCCTTGATATTCATGATGACAGAAAAAATGGTCAATTAATCCACTCGGTTGAAGGTCTGTATACCCAACCACGCGCCCGTCTAATTCGGCCACAAAGGGTTGTATACGACGAAGACATTTCTCCCACAGTTCCGAATCGAAGTCACTTGGTGCCCAAGCCTCAACTTGTTCTTGAGAGTAATCGCGAACGTTAATGTTACGAACGGTATGAAAATAGATCTCCCATAGCGCTTTGCTATCACTAGGTTGGTAATTTCTGATTCTAACCACGACATACTCCTCTCATGTCTTTAGTGTTTTAAATGCATTTACGTATCGAACTAAACTGGTTATTGATAAGCGAATATCGAGGCTATACCACTCGTGTCACTGATGGATATTTTTCAGAGGCAAACTCATGGTAAATGTCTGCCAAATAACGGGCGAGCTCTTCCTCAGCTAAGTCTGATGGGATCACCACATCATAAACTCGAGAGCGTATCGACGTATCTGATTCACGATAAAGTAACCACTCTTCGCCTTTGCGTTGTATCGACATACTTTGATGGAAGACCTGAAATTTTAAAAACATGCGTGTTCCTTTGGCCAAAAAGATACATAGCTAGACAGCTAAATAGATTACTGCCTACGTTCACTAACTAACGATAAAATACAGCCAGCCAGATGGTAACAGCGTCTTTATCGGTTCCTTGAACCTTGTGCTTGTCTCTTGCAGCGATGTTGATGTAATCCCCTTTAGACAAGGTAACAACACGTCCATCTTCAAACTCAATCACGCCTTTCCCTTCGATCACCATCACCCACTCGTGTTCGTCTTGGTCATACCAACCTTCCTCAGGGGAGCTGTGTCCATGTGACAGAATGCGCTCAATTCGAACATTGTCATTACTAATGAGATCTGTGAACACCTCATTGGGTAACGATGAAGGGATATCAGCGTGGATATTGGGCATCGAGCTCTCCTAGTTCTTTAATCATTGTCATACGGTGAGTTTATTGCGTTACAACAGGCTCAAACTCTAAGCTATCGCATTCTTTTTGAAGTAAAAGCGGTAATAGCCGACCAAGTTACTGCAAATAAACAGCGCTTCCATCACCACCGCCGTTGGAGAGCCAACCAGATAGTTATGGACCAACCAAAAGCTGGTTCCGATGATCATTAGCTCTCTTAATCGACGGTCATCCTTATTAAACGCAGCAAAGGTTTGAAACACAGAAGCAAAACAACTCAATATGCTGGTCAGCCCAGAGTACGTGACTGCTGTCGCCACCATAGACATGGAACAGAACAAATACTTAAACTTGGACGAGGTAGAGAACACACTCGTCAAATAACGAATCGTGGCAATCGTCATTAAGCTTGCCGCCGTCCACTGCTCTAATAAAATAAAGTGACTTGAAATTAACACGCCCGCAAAGAACAAACACGTGACGATTTTCTTCCTTTCCTTGAACTGGAATGACAAAAGATCAAAGCAAATCGCAATAGCGACTAAGACTTGAGATAGATAAAACGCTGACACAATGATTCCTTCAATAATAACTCACGCCCTAGCGGCCTCGTTTAATCATCAATAATCGAACGGACTTGCTTGATGCGCTCAAACAGATACAGCCAATAACGCCTTAAACCTTTAACACACCACTGATCACCGTCGTAGCAGAGCCAATAAGCTTTATGCGCCCATTATCCAATAATTCGGTCGACATGTACCCACCACGGCGTGATGCCTGATAAGCACTGAAACTGCATCTGTTTAACTTCTCAGCCCAATGCTGCGTAAGTGCGCAATGCGCTGAGCCAGTAACCGGGTCCTCATTAACACCCACCCAAGGAGCAAAGTAACGAGAAACAAAGTCGAGATCAGGATTCGACGACAGTGCCGTTACAACAACACCTCGCCCCTTCATACCTTTCAAGGCATCAAAGTTGGGTGCCAGCGCCAACAACGCGTGTTCGTCAGTCACTTCGATTAACTGCTTAGAATCAAACTCTCTAAACGAAACCACTTGATCCAGTGATAGGCCAAGATGCTCTAACAATGCGAGGTTGGGTTCAGAGTTCGAAGATAACTGATTCAAAAATAGTTGGTTCGAAGATAATTGGGTGCTAGGGAAATCAAGCTCAATAGACGATTCACCAACTGTGGCAGATAACTCTCCAGACAAGGTATTAAACGCTACACTGTCACCTGATTTTACCAAGCCTTGTTCTTTCATTACATGGACAGTCGCTAAGGTGCCGTGCCCGCACAACTTCACCTCCGCTTCAGGCGTAAACCACTTAAGTGTCATGCTGTTAAGCGCAAGAAAAGCCGTTTCTGAAACCGCCATCTCTTCTGCAATCGAAAACATTAATGACTCATCCAGTAGTTCAGGGGAAATACAAACCCCGGCTGGGTTTCCTTTGAACGCTTGAGTTGTAAATGAATCTACTTGGTATATCTCTAAATCCACAATGATTCCTTCCTTGTGCCGACATGATTTATGTATTGTTCACCACAATAAGCACAAACACTCTGTGCTACAAGTCATTAGCAGTGACTTTATTGATACTTTTCAACAAAGAACAGAATACTAAACAAAGAGTTATAGAACACCTTATGGTTAAAAAGAAAGACAATGGACCAAAGATAAGCTTGAGAAGCATACCAAATGACAAACGCTATCTACTCTTTGTACTAAATGAGTAAATCTTGGGTTATGTCTCTTTTATCTCTTAGTCTCAAAGATGAACACTAGGGATTCGCATGCAATGCATTAGGTTGTACTAAAATAAGAAGCGTAAATTTGAATCATGTTGCAGATTTTGGGCTACGATTTAGTTATCACGTACGAAAGGGAATCCGTCAGTGAAAGCGTTTTGTGTTTCAATTCTCGCGTCTACATTCTTTTTAACTGCTCCTGTATTCGGCCAACAGCAAGATATTTATCTCTACAATTGGGATAAATTTTTATCTGACAGTGTCGTTACCCAGTTAAGGGACACCTATGGCATCTCGCTTAAGCAACAATTCTTCTCTGATGAGTCAATTAGAGATGAAGTTTTATTAAGTGAACGTCGCGGCGCTTTTGAGTTGGTCATCGTCGAAAGCGTGAAACTCAAGGCATTAGCTAAACAAAACCTGTTCCATAACCTAAGTGACTTACAACTATCCATTGAAAGCAATTTTGATCCCAGATGGGCGGACGGGTGTGGTGAATATGGTATTCCTTACGCTTGGGGAACATCCGGTATCCTATATCGCAGTGATAAAGTCGCCGCCCCAGAATCTTGGATAGCCATTCTTGAGCCTGACTCAAAAGTCAGTGGCCGTATAAGTATGTACTACGACCCCACAGACTTGGTAAGCACTGCACTATTGTTCAATCGATTTAACCCCTTTACCAATAACGAACAAGAACTTCGGATCGCGTACAAAACACTGCAACTGCAAAAACCACATCTTGAAAGTAATGAGTATGTCATTGACCATATCCACCAGCTAGAGCGCCTAGCCAATATCGACCTCGCGTACGGATATTCCGGTGACAGCTATGTGCTAAACGATGCCGAGCCTGAGGCATCTTGGGCCTACACGGTTCCTCAAGAAGGAACAACCTTATGGTTAGAGTGTATGGCCGCAATTAACAACGGAGAGCTCTCTACACAGGCAACCACGATCCTCTCCTTCTTATCGCAACCCGAAATAGCCGCTCAAAACGCAATGGATTCATGGTTTGCGACGCCAAGTTCAAAAGCAAAAGCACTCACTTCTCAGGAGTATCAAAACGATCCCGAACTTTTCCCGAGTAAAGCAGTATTAGATCGCAGCTACCTTTATCAGCCGTTAGAACCGAGTAGCATTCAAATTCGCAATCGTATTGTCGACAGTTTGAGATAACTCATGCCAGTATTGAAGAAGCTCTATTTTGTACTTTTACCAACTCTAATATTTGTGTTCCTAATAGCAGGAATAGTGACGTACAACTTCGCATCAGATCACGCTAAGCACATGTATTTGGACAAGGTGCAATCTGATGTGAACACCGCTTTAGTCGCGGCGGAATACGAGCAGCTCGGCTTGTCCTTACTGGTTAAAGATCTCGGTTCTTCATTGCAATTTCTCCGCTATATTCAAAACCCAGGCGACTACACGAATCTATCGCTATTGGAAAAACGAGTACTTCGTGTATTAAGCCAGAATCACGTAAATCAATTCGGACAACGCAATGTCTATATTGTGGATCCTAAGTTCAAATTGACACTCTCCACTCTCAGAGCCGATCCTTTCGAGGGGCTAAAAATCCCTGATAAGGTTTACGAAAGAGTCTTCGACATATACACCTCGTTAATCAGCAAGAATGAACTATCCTACGATGGCTTCTCTTATATCTCGGTCAGTGGCGAGCTCAGATATGCGTATGTTGCTGCAATTGACCCTTACCTCCTCCCTCAAGACAAACGTGCAACCAACAGTTTAAATCGCTACATCTTGATTGCAGACGGACCTCTGATACAACTCTCTAGCCTGCTTATCAAATACAATGACGATGACAATATTCAGTTTCTAATCGAGCCATCCTCAGACGCTGCCAACATTGAAAATACCCAGTTTGTTATTAAATCAATAGAACAAACCCCAGAGAGTATCAATGTACAGTTGACTAGCCGACACCTCATTGCTCAAGTGAACATTCGAGAGCAAAAATTCAATTACGAGAAAGCCATCATCGCTAAACAAACCTTTCTCGTTTGCTTTGGTACTCTGTTTACTATCATGTTGATTGTGCACTTAGTGGTTCGCTACCAACTTGTGCGCCCACTCAAAGATCTGTTACATGAGATATCAATCGGTGGGCTCAAGCTTAGATACTTCAAACGTTCATCAGGACAGAGTGAAATTGATGGATTGAAAAACGCCTACATCGACTCCTTAACAGAGCTGAAATTCGAAGCCGAATTCGACCAACTAACCAAGCTTGCTAACCGACGCTCTTTCATCAGACACCTCGATGTACGCCTAAAAAGCTCAATGAACCCACAATGCTATGTCGTTTGTTGGGACATCATCGACTTTCGTAAAATCAACGATCTCTATGGAGCAAAAGTTGGTGATAATGTACTGATAAGCTTAGCTAAAGCACTGAAAGAAACGCTACAAAACCAGCAAGTATCTTTGGGCTTTAGTTGCAGTGATTACTCTTTAGCTAGACTAGGAGGAAACCAGTTTATCGCGATTTTAGAGACGGATAAGCATCAACTGATAAACGAGGAAATTGAGAACATCAACAATACGCTGACGGGTACTACCTTCCTTGACTACTATGGGTTCCGACTATCGCTCGCAACAGGCGTTTTGCCGCTCGACACACCTAAGTTCGAAAATATTTGGCACCGATGCATAGATGAAATGTTGGCTAACGCGAAGTCTCATAGCGATGGGGAAAGTCGCATTGTTTACGGTGAAGAGTTGTTACATACCTTGAAGCGCCATGACGTTGTAGAGAAAAGACTCTTAGAGTGCTGCGAAAGTGACAACTTTGAACTTCGCTTTATGCCTATTTTTAACGCCAAGACACTTCAGATAGATGGCGCAGAGTGCCTGATTCGTTGCCCAGCTTTATTTGATATCGATGCTGGACCTGAAGAATTTATCCCAGTTGCTGAAAAGAGTAACCTTATTGCTAGGCTCGACATGTGGGTCATTAGCACCGCTATCAAAAGCTATAAAGAGCTTTCAGAACTTCATAACTACAAGGGCACTCTGTCGATTAATATTTCGGCGATGGAGCTCTACAACCGTAATTTTTCCGACAACATCCGTAAAGTACTCGAACGTTATCAAGTACCACCTGGCAATATTATTATAGAGATTACCGAGACCAGTTACGTGAAAAGCACCAAGCTTACGGTGCAAACTATCGAGAGCCTCAGAAGCTTAGGTTTAAAGGTCTCCCTTGACGATTTTGGTACCGGCTACACAGCGTTTAACCAACTTCTCCACTACCCTGTGGATGAGCTCAAAATTGATAAGAGCTTTATCGATAATATGGTAGACGACAAGGCCGACCGCAAGATGGTCGAATCTATGGTTAACTTAGGCCACTCTTGTGACACGTTAGTCGTCGGAGAAGGTGTTGAGTCTATAGAACAGTATCATTACCTCAGAAAAGCCAACTGTGACCTAATACAAGGCTACTTCTTCAGTCAGCCACTCACTTATCTGGAATTCATCGACTTTGTTCTAAACCATAACCCTCAAGCGATTTTGAATCCGAAATCCGTTACCAGATCGAGTGCTTAAAACGAGTCGTTGCACGGAATCATGATTATTAGTCATAAGTAAGCAACCTTTCATGATAGACAATAGCCTCTCCCAGCCTTTAACCCTGCTAAAACGCTCAAAGCCACCTCCACAGCCTTAATCAGTATCTGAGCTCTACGTGGGTTCAGCATTGAATAGGAGGCAAACAAAGGATGGGAAAAACCATGTTAATGAATAGGAAGAATGGTGAGCAGAAAGCAATTAAACGTAACGTTCTGACTTTGGGCTAATGCGGGAGATTAGCTCTGCATTGTCGTTAATAGCTCCATCATATCTTTAGAGCTGATATTCTTCTTATGCCTGACTACAGCGTCAATCATCAATTCTAAATTGCCCGCAGAGATATAATCCTTAAGCACGTCATTGAATTTTTTCTGTATCTCATCACTTGTGTACAATTGCTCAGGAATGAAGAATAGAAACTGGCTGCCACTACTACGAAACGAGATCGTACTTTCCGGTACCTTTGCCGTCAGGGACTTAGCCGCTGAACTCACCACCAAGTCTCCATATTCAAGTCCATACTTTTGGTTTATCTCATTGAGGTTTCTAATTCGTACAAAGTAGAGGTCGAAATTACCGTTTGTTGGATAGCTGTTCTTAACAAACTGCATGAGCGAGACTCGATTGCGAAAGCCAGTAATGAAGTCTGTAGAATGAAGTTTTCGTTTGATGGCAAAGTCGAGATAGAAAATGATGCCTGTCATCAACAAAACCAACACAAGAAAGACACTGCTGATTTGATGAACAACAACAAATTTGCCTACCATGGACGTATTTTCTTCGATAACTGGGCTTTGTAATCGAAACTTTTCGTTAATAAATTCGACCAGCGTGGTATAGCAAATATCGACTTTCTTCTGCAGCGATTCTTTTGGTAATTGCCCTGTACTGACCAACTTGATTGATGATTCTAACGACTTAAACTTTTCAAACTCTGCGGTAAAGTACGGTTTAAAGTTTGCTGAGCGAATAAAATTGGACGATTCAGTGCTGTTGATCAGGATATCAAAACGACTCCATGTAATGTCATAAGCCAACCAAAGTTCATCATAATCGATCGTCTTTGCGTGGCTAACCATCAAGAAGTTTGCATACTCTTTGACGAGTTGAAAAACAAACCAAGTGGCCTCATTTTGGCGGTTAGAAAAGCTCTTGTTGATGTCATTAATTCGAGTGACACTGTAGATATTGACGGATAGAACAACCACGGCCAAAGACAAAACAACGACTTTGATTGCGGCCATAGACAACAGCTTCTTCATAATTAGCCTCTACAGATGAATATCACGAATCTGCCAAATCATCTTGGCATGGAAATCAGGGGTGTTGGTCTCAGGGTTCGCAGAGATTGGATATATCAACCAATAAGGGCCTTTCTCTCTCACAGACATAAACTCACCATTCTTTTTGATCGCAATGATTGGTTGATAGGTATCGAAATCTTCTTTAGGCACGGCAATTTTATAGTCATTCAATGCCACGAAAGTAACTTGCGGTGATATGGGTAAATCCATATCTTCAAGCACCGCTTGTAACGTCACACCACTATATACGGTCAGACCCTCAACCCATGGCAAGGTGGTGGTAATTTCTGTCTGAGGAAGTGTTAGGAGTTGTTCTCTACTTAATGCATGCTTTTTACCGGAGTGGTCGAACACAGTTAACTCTGACGCTGCAAAAATCGAAAACGAGCAAAACCAGAGTACAAACAGGGATACAGTTCTCATTCTAAACTCCATTTAAAAAGGTCACTAATTTGAGTCTAGTCTAAAATGACCATTTAACTTGTATCGATACCACTCGGATTGAAAGGTATCGCTTTGTGCCAAGCCCCAAGCATCCAATCAGTCTCATCAGGTTATCTTTCCTTTCGTTCTTCGACCGCCACAATTGTTCAATAGTCCTGCCCGCCTGAACATTACCTCTCGACCGTCTCGCGATAAAAACATGTATTTTGAACGTTAGAAGTAATCCAATAACCCCCATGAATACGTATCAAACAACAAAATTAACAATAAATATGAGTAAGTAAGTAGCGAGAATGCTGGTTGCTGCATAACCTTTAATCGAACGTAGGCAGCTTTAAGAGACTTAATAACGGGTTCCAGTCGTTTCTACTTCACCAGTTGATCTCGTGCGTTGATCTTAAAAAGCTTACTCATTTCATAATCAAGGGAATCGAGAATGAGTTTGAATATAAAAAAATTTAACCCCATGGCGACACTTTCTACCGTAGTAATGACGTTGGTCATGTTTCCTGTTTCTGCTGAAGTTAACAAAGAGCAATTCGAATTGGGTAAGCAGAAAGCAAAGGTATGTATGACTTGTCATGGCGTTGATGGTATCTCAACACAAGACCCCTACCCGAACCTTCGCGGCCAAAAAGTGGGATACCTGATCTCTTCACTGAAAGATTATCAGACACGCGAAAGAACCAGTGGCTTAGCGATTCTCATGCAGCAACAAGCCGACACGCTTTCAGACCAAGATATCCGTGATATTTCCTATTTCTATTCAATGCTGGGTAATGATTCAAGCTCGCTCGGCGATTCAAACGAAGTCAACGAATAAAATTAAGTCAGCAGTTCAAAACCTCTAGGCAAGGAGCCTTGTTATGGAACAAGTGACAACGCAATACAGCATTAAGGTCGTGAAGTACTTTATCGTCGCATCCTTAGTGTGGGCGATTGTAGGTATGATCATCGGCGTGATTCTCGCCGCGCAATTATATTGGCCAGTATTAAACTTCGATTCCCAATATTTCCAATTTGGTCGACTGCGCCCGCTACATACCTCTGGTGTGATATACGGCTTCGTCGTGAATATTTTAATGGGTACTTCTTTGTACATTGCCCAACGAACGGGCCATTGTGACCTGTTCAACAAAAGCCTTTCATGGATGGTATTTTGGGGCTGGCAACTCATCTTGTTACTTGCAGTCATTTCTCTACCCGCAGGCCACACCACCTCAAAAGAGTATGCAGAGCTTGAATGGCCAATCGACTTAATGATTGTACTGGTTTGGGTGCTTTATGCAGTGTTGTTCTTTGGCACGCTTGCTAAGCGGAAGGTCAGCCATATCTTCGTGGCAAACTGGTTCTTTGCTGCTTTCATCATCGTCGTTGCCATGATTTTCATCGTCAATAACCTCGCGATACCAGTGTTAGCGATGAAGTCTTACTCTGTGTTTGCAGGGGCTCAAGATGCGATTGTTCAATGGTGGTGGGGACACAATGCTGTAGGCTTCTTGCTGACCGCTGGCGTGATTGGTATGAACTACTATTTCATACCCAAAGCGGCAGATCGACCTATCTATTCGTACCGCTTGTCTGTGATCCACTTTTGGGGCTTAGTCGGCTTCTACACTTGGGCCGGAACGCACCATTTGGTTTATTCTTCGGTTCCTATCTGGATTCAAAATATCGGCATCGTAATGTCATTGATCCTTTGGCTCCCTTCTTGGGCCGGTGCGTTCAATAGTGCAATGACCCTCTTACAAAACAAAGAAAAGCTGAAGTCCGACTACATTCTTTTATTCTTTTTCTCAGCAATTCTTTACTACTGCTTGGCGACGTTCGAAGGTCCACTACTCGCTATTCGCTGGTTCAACATGGTGGCACATAACACCGAATGGATCATAGGGCACGTACATTCCGCGGCTCTCGGATGGGTCGGAATGTCAGGGATAGCGGTTTTTTACTATTTCATTCCACGCTTATCGGGCCAAACCGATCTGTGGTCACGAAGACTGATTAAATGGCACTTTTGGCTCGCTCATGCAGGTGTCGCCATTTATGCGATAGCACTTTGGATAGCAGGGATCGGTGAAGGTTATATGTGGCTCGCTCAAAATGAAAATGGCGAACTGATTTACAGTTTTGTAGAAGCTATGGACT
Source organism: Vibrio sp. ED004 (assembly GCF_023206395.1). Classification (NCBI taxonomy): domain Bacteria; kingdom Pseudomonadati; phylum Pseudomonadota; class Gammaproteobacteria; order Vibrionales; family Vibrionaceae; genus Vibrio; species Vibrio sp. ED004. The sequence continues at coordinate 1,414,445 of NZ_CP066150.1, forward strand.
TTAAAGCACCTTGGCTATTCATGCGTTTCTTTGGTGGTGCGCTGTTTGTACTTGGATTGTTCTTAATGGCATTCAACTTGTACAAAACGGTTCGTATGCCAGTAGTACACGACGCTAAACACACCGTTAATGAGGGAGCTTAAATGATGAGTAAAGACTTTACACATTCAATCGTCATTTTAATTTTGACCACCGTTGTCGTCGCCTCCTTCTCTTTGTTAGTTTGGGTAGTGCCAAGCATTGTCCGTGGGGATGATATTGCCGAAGGCAGCTTAGCGATGCCGCTCACACCGATTGAGCTAGCAGGGCGAGACATCTACATCAGTGAAGGTTGCCATGTTTGCCACACACAAATGGTTCGCCCTCTAGAGCCAGAAGTGAAACGTAATGGTCGTCCGAATAAAGAAGCGGATGATATCTATGAGTTTCCTAACTTGTGGGGTTCAAAACGTACCGGGCCAGACTTAACCAATTTAGGTAGAAAGTACTCTGACCAATGGCATGTTATCCACCTAATCAACCCTCGACAAGTTGTACCGACATCTATCATGCCCTCTTACCCTTGGCTATTTGAGCAGACTCTGACTGGCGATGATATTAGCGCCAAAATGGAAGTATTACGTACCTTAGGTGTGCCTTATACCGATCAAGAAATTGGTGACGCCCGATTGCAAGTAAGAGGCAAAACCAAAGGTGAAGCGCTGATTCGCTATTTACAAAGCCTGGGTAAAGATACGTCACAGGAGGTATCACAATGAGCACATTCTGGAATCTATGGGCGGTACTCTTAACCTTAATATTCTTTGTTTTGATGGTGTCTGTTGTCGTTAAATACTGGCGTAGCAATCACAAGGCCGATCACGACCACACCATTGGCACCTTTGATGGGATTGAAGAGAAAGATGCGCCTCCACCTAAGCTGTTATTTGTAAGCTATGCGGTCGCATTTCTTTTATCTGCAGGCTATTTGGTGCTCTACCCCGGGCTTGGTGAATGGGAAGGCTTGGTCGATTGGGAGCAGAGCGATGATAAGCTCAGTTCACCATCCACCACTCTCAATGAGCAATTTGCTCAAACCAGTGAAACCACGTTAGAGGGGTTGGCTGCTATTCCTGAGATCGTTAACAGCGGTCAAATCCTTTTCCAAACTCACTGTGCAGCGTGTCACCGAGACAATGCACAAGGCCAGAAGCACTTCCCTAATCTTATCGACCAAGACTGGTTATACGGCGGCAGTGATGAAGCTGTGATCCATTCCATTGCCAAAGGGCGAAACGGTGCGATGCCGGGTTGGAGCGAAATCATGCGTCCGGATGAAGTCGCGAAAGTTTCTTACTATTTAGCGTCTCTTAACCAGCGTCATACCGATGTGCCTGAAGTCAAGGTTGAACTCGGTAAGACCTTATTCGTTAAATATTGTTCGTCTTGTCACGCCGATGGTACGGTCGCCAACACAGCGATCGGAGTACCCGACCTTTCCGATGATACTTGGCTCCATGGAGGGAGTATTGAAGAGATTCAACACACCATCAACTATGGGTTGAACAATCTTATGCCCGCATTTGATAGTCAACTGACCGAAAACGAAATACTCGCACTCGGCGCCTACATTCGATATGCAGGAGAAGTTGAACAGCAAAAACTGGCCAGCCTGAAAGCGGAGTCTGTTGAACGCGGAGAATACTTAGCGCATGCCGGTGACTGTGTGGCTTGTCACAGTGCAGAAGGTGGTGAACCCTTTGCTGGCGGCTTACCGTTCGTGACCCCTTTCGGCACCGTGTATTCAACCAATATTACGCCTCATACTACCGAAGGTATCGGGACCTATGACTTTGATGATTTCAGAGCTGCGCTAGTCGATGGTAAAGGTAAGAACGGTTACTTGTACCCTGCAATGCCCTACACCTCTTATCAATATCTGACTGACCAAGACATGGTCGACTTGTGGGAATACATGCAGTCGATTACTGCAGTCCCTCGTCGTAACGACGACAACAGCATGATGTTCCCATCGAACATTCGTCTAGGGCTGCTTGGTTGGAATGTTGTGTTCATGGACACCGACCCAGTCGATTATCAAGTACCTGAGGAACTCACCGACAAGGTCGATAACGTTGAGAAGTGGCAACAGGGTAAATACTGGGTTGCAGGTCTTGGTCACTGTTCTGAGTGCCACACACCGCGAAATATCGCCCAAGCTCTGATACCAGAACGTATATTCCAAGGTAACTTAATTGATGGTTGGAATGCGCCTGATATCACAGCCAATGAGCTGTATATCGATGGTTGGGATGAGGCAACACTCACCGACTTCTTACACACAGGTCACTCAGACAAAGGCACCGCTTTTGCAGGGATGGCAGACGTAGTGAAAAACAGTCTGAGTTTGATGACCCGCGAAGATATCGAGTCGATGTCCTACTACTTGTTAAGCGGTGATATCAACAACACCATCAGCAGTGACGCTGTGCCGTTGCAGCCTAAAGGGTTTGATGAAGAGTCTTACGCAGCTGAAATCTACACCACTTATCGCCAAACGTGTGGAGCCTGTCATGGAGACGACGGTAAAGGTCGCGACCCTATCGCTCCTACTTTGTTGAATAATGGCATCATCATGCACAGTGACCCATTCAACACCATAGCAGTAACGGTGCGCGGCCTACAACCCACCTATCTAGACAAAGACAGAAACTTCATGCCAATGGCAAGCTTTGAAGATGTCCTATCGGATCAGAGACTGGCTCAGCTGATTACCTTCGTGCGATTGCACCTTGGAGACAGGCAAGAACCAGTAACCGCAGAGCATGTTCGTGAAGTAAGAGAAACACTTGAAGCAGCAGGTTACGCAGGTGGCTTACACACCACACCGGATATGTATGACCGCAGAGATAACACCATCAACATCCGATAATAGACATATCATTTAAACAGTGAATTGCAATAAACCAAAGGAGGCCAATGCGCCTCCTTTCCTTTTTCTACCCTCTTGTACGCAGTGGCGTCATACAACACAATTATAACTAACTGATTACACAATTAAGCAGATCTGCACATAATGCGATCAATCTCGCAGAACAAAGATGACACCAAGTGCATAATGTGCAAAATTTTTTCAAAGATGTACGAAGGACAGATATGGATACAACTACACTCATCTACGATACGTTGGAAGGCCTGTCGAGCGCAAAGCCACAGCAACACGCTCAAATCCGCCAAAATCTATATAACCAATTAGATTTATCATTTGAGAAGCAGTTGGCTTTGTATTCATCAGTTCTTGGCCCAGCAAGTGCTGGTAGATTGACCGATTTAGATAGTGCAGTAATGTCTGCACGCAAGATTGTTGGCCTAGAAAACAGCTAATCAATCTTCAACCTATCTCTACTTTAACGCTGCCATTGTGCAGCGTTTTTTGTTTTCCCACCGCAAGTACTTCCATACATAGACCTAACTCCCAGCTTCTAATTTCTACCTGCTAGCAGCCAAACCGTATTGATAACGGTTCTAGATAAGTCCAATTCGCTCTATTTTTCAAGTTACACGCATTCTCATTTAGTTAATCTTATGTTTCACTTTTAACAGGTGTGCAACCTCAACAATAGCGCTAATGTTAGTAGCACGTTAACCACACATTGGATGGAAGAATCATGAGAGTACTAATTGAATATACACAAACAGGCAAATATCGTGATCATGCGTGGGAAGCACTAACTATTCGTTCGAAAGGCGAAATTCAAGCTGTGACTCCCTCTTATGCGGCTCAACTTATCAAACAGAACCGCGCCAGCTTATCGACCACTGAAAATCAAGATATCGTCATCCAACCATAATGAGTTTAGGAACTATCCCTCCCGGTTCTTAAGCTCTCTGTTTTACTTGCTTTAGTAATCAATACGATACTGAGTAAAAACAGAGTTTGATGACATAAAAAAAACGCTGCACGGATGCAGCGTTTTCTTGTTTCTAACGAGTAACAACCGTTTATTTTGGTAGGTTTTCTATTGCTTCAACCATCTTCATCAATTTATCGACAATTCTTTCGCCGTCTACTCGCAAACCATTGTGTTCATATTCATTGGTAATCCACGCTTTCGAGTTTGGAATATTCGCCAGTGTTTCACGGCTGTAATTCAGCTCAACGTACATATCATCCGCGTATACTGCACACGCCATTGGCACTGTATTCTTACTCAGCTGCTCTGCGTTGTACAAAGTGCCCCAGTCCGATTTTTCTGCCAGCATGTTCGCTGCTTCACGTAGTGGCTTCAGCGTTTCTAGTTGGTCGAACATCCACGGATAAACCATCTCTCCAGTAAACCAGAACTCACTGCCCGATTGGTAGTTGAAGTGCGGGTACTGCTCACGTACTCGATGTGCAGACCAGCTAGACGCTGTGCCTTGGCAGTAAATCGATTCATGCAGAATCGCGTAGATAGGATTCGTTAGGTATCCCTGCTCTTGTTGCATTTGATTTAGGAAGCTGTAGCTCAACTGCTTGTTACCGTTTACTTCAACAAACGCACTCTCTAGTGTGAAGTACATAGGAAGGTTTGCTTCACCGCCACCAAGGTTAATACCAATCAACTGGAACTGTTCAACTGTAAATACTTGACCATTTGGCAGTCTCACATCGTTGTTAAGCAGGTAATCAGAGATCTCACGACACATAGCTTGCGCTTGTGGGAACTGAGCAAAGAAGGCTCTGTTTTTGTCTTCTACACGCTTATAGGTTGCTCGATACACATCATCAGCTTCGCGTTCGATAGAAGGTATACCGCCTGTTACATAGCAGCGCTGTAGGCTTTGTGGGAACAGCGACAAGTAGCTCAAGGTGCAAAAGCCACCAAAGCTCTGGCCAATCGTCGACCATTGCTTAACACCGAACTGCTCACGAATCGCTTCCGCGTCACGAACGATGTTATCAGCTCTGAAATGCGTTAGGTATTCAGCTTGTTGTTCAGGAGATAAATGAGCCAAAGTTTCGTGGCTGATCACCGTGCTGTTGCCGGTACCACGTTGATCAAGAAGCAGAACACGGTAGTTTTGCAATGCACGCTTTAGCCACCCGGATTGACCGCTGACACGTGGAGAAGGAAAACCTGGGCCACCTTGAAAGTAGATCAACCACGGCAGCTCTTGCGCATCTTTAGCGAGATCAACCAGCTCACGTGCGAAGACTTGGATCTGTTGTCCATCTTTTGCTTGGTAATCCAGTGGCAACTCAAAAGAGTGCTGACGATATAGGGTGGTTCCATCAATAAAGTTAGCTTGCACGCTTCATTCCTTTTTTATCTGATTCTAATGTCATCGGTACGAATAAAAATGGCGCCCGTTGACACCTTAGTTAGCAAGATACGCATAGTGGCTTGTAAAAGAAACCGTTTGTTTAACATGATAGTGAAGGTGCTTCATCTAATTGCTTAATTTACCTTCAACGCGTAACAACTTGTGTCAAAACAGAGAGTTTAAGGTGTGACCTATAGAGGGGAAAAATATAAATGGGACACAAATAATAAGAGCTTAACGAGGTGAGGATACGTTAAGCTCTTTGGTTTTATCTGTTATAGAGAGTGCTATCGATGGACTAAGCAATAAGTACTAAGCTAAGAAGTCGTTAGCTCACCAGCACCTTGAATCGAACGTTGGCTGCTTTCGACAAGAATGGCCGTCGCGGTTTCTTTCAATGCGCCCCACTCTGCTTCATCAACTTCAATGCCCTCGTTCCACGCCTTCTCTTGAGTTTTAAAAAGCGCTTCCGATTCAATGTGTGTTTGGTAGCCATCTGACAAACGTTCGATATCGAAATCCTGGACGGAAAGCTCGAGGGTCATATTGTGGATATGATCGTCCGATGCCAGAGGCAAATCTGATAAAAAGAGTTCTGGTGCAACGCAACCGCGGTTAAGCACATACAGGGTGCTCTTAGGGTTGGAGCCGTTGTCCCAACGTGCAGTACACGCGATGCCCTTCGCCGCAAGTTTCACAAGCTCGCTGTACGCTAGCCAGCGGTTATGACAGTTGGTGAGCTCAATTTTCAGTGTCTTCTTGCCAACCATTTTTTCAATCGCGTAATCCATCACCACTGGAAGGTGGCACGCCAAACTTGCCTTATGCAGGTCAACTTCAACCGTGTTATCACTAAGCACTTTAATATCGACTGGGCAATCGTCTTCTAGCCCAATGAAGTTGCTTGCATTGTTAAAATGACGAACACCATCCAAACCCACCATTTGCAAATCTGCCACCATGTTCGCTATCACATCGGCTTCACCACATGTGCGACGCATACCCAGAAAGGCTTTATTGACGGCCGCTACCAGTTCATTGTGAGAAACGATCATAACGATTTACCTCCATGTTGAGCGTTGATATGTGTAGTAGCTTTTTGTGAGTCAGCGATCTCCGCTTCACTTGGTAAGACTGGGAACACCCATTCGTCCTGATGAATTTCATCAAGCAGCGGCGCACCTTGGAAAAACGTCACTCGTACCCAACGGTCTGAGCGAGGATCAAACTTAGTCGCACCAAACATCGCAAGCTTACAGCGCAGTAAATGCATTGGTGGTGAGTCTTGGTGCAGCACATTCATTTGAATATCGCCCATCGCTTTGTTGCCTAGCGTCCATACACGACGAGCTATCGCACGGTATTGAGGTTGTTTAACAAGGAACTCAGCCAATGAAAGCTCTGGCGCAAACTGCAGTAAAGCATGGTACAAACGGTAAGCTTGACGGCCTATATCCAACGGCAGTTCACGTTCTTCACCTAGCTCCTCGCCTCGCACTCCAAGCCTTGGCTCTTCTTTGTCTTGAGAGCGATACCAGAACCAGTAGTTGTTCTCTGCTTTGGTAAAGTCGGTCGTGATCGCCCAACGGTACTTTTCTTCTAATACAACAAGAAGGTCTTGAATCTTTTTACCACTAGGAAGCGACAGTGTTTCGCTGCAATTCATTTGCTCTTGATGGACGTCCACTAATTCTGGGTACAATTCCATCAAGCATGAAATAAGGATTTCTTGGGCTTCCATACTCATGTGCTTAGATTGTTCAACTAACTGCGCCCACGTATCACATTGGCTGACAGACTCTTCTAACGATTGCTCTGCGTGTTTCAACTCATCCACAGCGGCTTTATTCAGCTCTTGCTGGTTTTCATTGATGGTAACGACTTGTTCTAAATGACAAATCGCTTTTTTAACTAATGTACGTAATGGTTCAATCAATGCGGTATCCGTGTGATTAGCTAATACGTCACCTAGTGCATGTTCACGGGTTGTCATCCATTGATCGACAATACTTGGGTGGTTAATCAGATATGGTGCCATACCTAAACCAGTAGCATTACCCACACCTAGGTAGCGTTGTAAGCCTCTGTGTAAGGTAATCGCTTGTTCACCGCCTTGTTGCTCCGCTAGATAGTGAACCCAATCTAGGCTGAACTCACGCAGCATATACACGGCACACATTTGAGCACTGAACGACTGATTAAAATCTGGGTTCTTTTCCAAGATTTTGAAATCAGCAATACCAAACTTACCATTACCATAAACCGCTGTGGTTCGTAGGATGTAGCCAACTTCCGCTAGCTCTTTTGGCGTTGGTTGAACACCTTTAGCCAAGTGACTAACAATATGTTCAAACACACGTACACTTTTGTTGGCACGTGCTAAAACAAGCACATTGTTAGGGTTACGGCCTGCTTCTTGTAGCGGTACATTCGCACGAAGTCTCTCAAGTAGGGTGACATCAACATCACCAAGAACAAGAGCAAACGTTACGTCCCACTTTTCAGCAATTACACGGTCATTTCGTTCATCGTCTGCAATTTCATCGCAGAAAACAACCAAATGATAAACATGATTTGGCGTCTCTAGCTTATAGATAACATGACCAAAACCTTGAGCGTCTAGTTGCCACTCATGCTTAGTCACTTTCCATTGCTGTTGCGCCATTTTACGAATCAGAGTTCTTACGAAGCTGATGCGTGTTTGGTGCATAGCGCCCAGTCTTTCCGGTGCCATGACGACCGTTGCGTCACGTAGTGCTGATTCAGTGTAGGTAGAACGATGTGCATCCATTTTGCTCACCACCTTTGTAGTTATAAGGGTTTTGCTAGCCATTCAGAACCGATCGTTGCCGTCATTTGAAGCATGTATTGCGACAGTAAGTTGGTTAGCTTTCACGTTATTTGGAGTAAGCGAACTCACCCATTATTGTTTGTCCTGACTAGATCGATTGACCTAAATAGTTGCCGTCCGATGTATCTTCATCAGTACGATTTTTGCTCTTCCTTTCGGAGTTTTTGCTTCAGCCTTCTTCCGAAGGCTGGTTTGTTGCTGTTTAAATCAATATCTTTATGGTGCTTTCTCTTTATAAACCTTGCTCTTTCGCCATCTTGATTGCGATTTGAGGCGCATTCCAGAGCGATGGCAGCAAGATTAAGGACACCGGTACCGCCGTGATAACAATGAAGGATTGCAGCGCAGAAATACCGCCAGAACCCAGGGAAATCAGAATTAACGCTGTTACCCCCATCATCACACCCCAGAAGGTACGAATAATTGCATTTGGTTCTGTCTCACCACTGATCACCACACTGATGGTGTAAGTCATTGAGTCACCGGTCGTTACGATGAAGATCGTGGTTAAGATCAAGAACAAAATAGAGATAAGCATCGGCAACGGTAGCTGCTGCGTTACCGCCAGTAGCGCGCCTGGTAAGTTAAAGCCTTCAAACGCTTTACTCACACTGCCTGGATCAGCGATTTCGAACGCAAGGCCAGAGCCACCAACAATCGTAAACCAGAAGCAAGTAACAAACGGTGCAATCAGGCTAATGGTTGATACCAATTGGCGAATACTACGGCCACGTGAGATACGAGCGATGAAGATTGCCATCATAGGGCCGTAACCTAGGAACCAACCCCAGAAGAATACGGTCCACCAGCTCAACCAACCTTCGTCACCACGATAAGTCGCCATTGGGATGAAGTTATCAATCATGCTACCTACACCTTGAATGTAGCCATTGAAGATAAAGTTTGTTGGGCCGAAGATAAGGATGTAGACCATCAATGCCATCGCCAAAATTACGTTGTAACGGCTCAGCATCTGCATTCCGCGGTTAAGACCACTTAATGCCGATAATGTGTATAGAACGATAGCGAACAGGATGATGATCAGCTGCGTCGTGAACCCATCTGGAATATCAAACAGTGCGTTCAGTGCGTAGCTCACTTGCAAGCCTAAAAACCCGATAGGACCAATGGTGCCCGCCGCTACTGCGACAATACAACATGCATCAATCAGTGCGCCTGTGTGACCTTTCAGTGCACGCTCGCCTAACACTGGATAAAGCAGAATACGAGGTTTAAGCGGTAAGCCTTTGTCGTAGTGAAGGTGCATAACCACGATAGACGTTAAGCTACCTACAATGGCCCATGCTAAGAAACCCCAGTGCATGAAGGATTGCGATAACGCATTCACCGCGCCTTGCTGTGCGTTTTCTTGTGCGCCGTACAATGGTGGTGGGCTAACGTAGTGAGCGATAGGCTCTGCTGCTGCCCAAAATACACCGCCACCCGCCAGTAGCGTACAGAAGATGATCGCCATCCAACGGAAGCCGTCCATTTCAGGTTTAGCGATGCCGCCCAGAATAACCTTGCCTGTTCGCCCTGCCGCCAAGCCAAGACCAATAAGAAAAGTCAGAAGAAGAAGCATTTGCCAGTAAGGACCGAATACTTTTACAGACCATGCAAAGCCCGAATTTACTAGGCTTGATAACAGCTCGCCATCAAATAGAGCAAGTGCCACGAACAGAGCGATAAAACCGCCGCTGTACCAAAGTGCTGGGTTGGATAGTCCTAATTTGTCTGACGTAGACTCAGACTCGTTTGTGTTGCTTTTTGCATTAATTGTTGTGTGTGCTTGACCCGCATTTAAGCTAGAAGATTTCACGCTATTGGTTAAATCAGACATACTCTGACTCCAGAGGTTTCTTTGCAGCTGTCATTTGAATGATGACTACAAGGGTGTATTTAACACCTGCCCTATTGTTTTTTGTGTTGGGCAGGCTAATCCATGTTTGGGTTACCGCGTTGCGAAATAGACCGTTGTTCCTTTTGAATAGTGAAATTGGTTTAAGCAGCACTTGCTCATTGAACGTTTGTTACAAGGCTGCTAATTCGATGATGGCTCGCGAGAAACCGTTAACCCTTGCCTTGAGGCTCTAGGCCATCTTTCAAGAAGTTAAACCAGTTTTCTCCCAAGACTTGCCCGGCTTCAGACTCGCTGAAACCATGACGCATCAATCCGTTATATATGTTTTCCATACCCGCACTACCGCAGAACCAAGGCAACGCATCTGGCCAACCTGAGTTGTTCGCAGAGCCTTCGCCGTAGTCCATTGCTTTAGACCAACGACCATTTCTCATCCATTCAAGAACGGCTTGAGGTTGGTTTAAGCATAGGTCACTACCAATACCGAGGTGCTCTACGCCGACCATGTCAGCAGTAGTCGCAACCATCTGGCAGAAGTCTTCCAACGTACATTGGCTGCCGTTTGGTAGGTGGAATGGGTATAAGCTGAATCCGATTAAGCCACCGCGTGCGGTTAGGGCTTTAATGACATCGTTTGATTTATTTCGTAGTGCATCATGAGCAAACGTTGGGTTCGCATGGCTGATACAAATAGGACGAGAAGACAAGTCAATTGCTTCAAGTGTTGAGCGCTCGGCACTGTGAGACATATCGATGATCATACCCACTCGGTTCATCTCTTCGATGGCTTGTTTACCAAAGCGAGTAATACCGGTGTCGTTCTTCTCGTAGCAACCTGTCGCCAATAAGCTCTGGTTGTTGTACGTCAGTTGCATGATCAAAAGACCTTGCTTACGCATCACTTCGATAAGACCAATCTCATCGTCGATTGGAGAACAGTTTTGAGCACCAAGGAAAATACCGACTTTACCGGTCGCTTTTGCAGTCTCAACATCAGCCATTGAGTGAATCGGCATGATAAGGTCTGCGTTCTGCTCGAATCTTAAGTTCCACTCTGCAAAGCGAGATAAGGTTTCACGAGCTGTCTCGTGGTAAACCGCGGTAGCGTGAACTGCTGTAATGCCGCTCGCCTTTAGTGTTTGGAAATATTCTCTGTTCCAATTGCAGTATTGCAATCCATCTATAACAATCCGTTGCTGGTACATAACCACTCCTATTGAAAGCTCAGTGTTCTAGCTCGGTTTTGAAAACACGCTCAAATAACATGTTTTCAAAAATGGGTTAAATCACTTATCTAAGTTCATTTACTGCTTTGGTTTGAATGTTGGCCTGACTCTGTGAATCAGGCCAATTCGATAGCTGGATAGCTAGGGATTAAATTCTCCAACTATCCAATTCTTATACAGAAAGTGGATTAGTAAGGACGCTGGTAAGCCGTCTTAACCACTGTGTAGAACTCTTTCGCGTATTGACCTTGCTCACGAGGACCGAAGCTAGACTCTTTACGACCACCAAACGGTACGTGGTAATCCGTGCCTGCTGTTGGTAGGTTCACCATCACACAACCTGTTTGCGCTTGTTGCTTGAACATCACGCTAGTACGCAGGCTCTGAGTAATGATGCCGCCCGTTAGACCGAAGCGAGTATCGTTAGTTGTCGCAATTGCTTCTTCTAGGTCAGCGACACGAATCACGCTTGCCATTGGTGCAAACACTTCTTCTTGGTTCACTTCCCAATCGTTCTTAGTGTTCAAGAACAATGTTGGAGACATGTAGAAACCTTCGTGCTTCATGCTCAAGCGTTCGCCACCAAATGCCAGCTCACCGCCGCTTTGACGTGCTTTCTCAACCCAACCTAGGTTTGCTTCAAGTTGGTTGCCATCCACAACAGGGCCCATGAACACGCCTTCTTCTAGTGCGTGTCCCACTTTCAGCTCACTCATACGTTTGATTAGTGCTTCAACGTATTGGTCGTGAATGCTATCCATAACCACAAGGCGAGAAGACGCTGTACATTTTTGACCAGCACCCGAGAACGAACCTGCAATCGTTGCGTCAACCGCAGTTTGGATGTCTGCATCGTCAGCAATAACAAGCGCGTTCTTACTGCCCATTTCCAGTTGGCAACGAACGAAGTTTGGCGCTGTAGCAGCCGCAACCTTACGACCCGTATCAACAGAACCGGTAAAGCTCACACCGTTCACTTCTTTAGAGTTGATCAGTGCATCACCTACCGTTGAACCGCTACCTAGTACAAGGTTAAACGTACCTGCAGGGATACCTTGACGGTGGATGATCTCTGTAAGCGCAACCGCACTTGCTGGTGTTAGGTTTGCAGGTTTCCAGATAACGCTGTTACCGAAAGCCAGTGCTGGAGCAATTTTCCAAGCAGCCGTTGCTGTCGGGAAGTTCCAAGGAGAGATGATGCCGATAACGCCTACCGCTTCACGAGTCACTTCAACAGAAACGCCTGGGCGTACTGAATCAGCGTTGTCGCCAATCTGACGAAGCACTTCAGCCGCAAAGTATTGGAAGAACTGACCTGCACGGTAAATCTCACCACGACCTTCAGCAAAAGGCTTACCTTCTTCACGAGAAAGAAGCGTGCCTAGCTCATCGCAACGTGCAATCAGCTCATCACCAATCGCTTGAAGAACCGCTTGCTTGCGTTCAATCGGCGTTTTTTCCCACTCTGGTTGAGCGTGCTTCGCCGCTGAAATCGCTTGTTGAACTTGTTCAGCACTTGCTTGTGCAAAGTTACCGATGTTTTCAGAAATATCTGATGGGTTAATGTTCGCAACGGTGCTTACACCCGCTTGCCATTCGCCGCCAATGTAAAGTGCGTTTTCTGCTTGAACATTCTGTAATTGAGTCATCATTCTGTCCTTGTAACGGTTAGGTTGCGGTTGAGTCTGGCAACCATCTGGTTAATTAATAAACTGTTAATATTCAGGTAATTAATTGCTAAAATAAGTCGTACTTTTTGTATCTAAAGTGAACCCGATCGCTTGTATCAATAAACCGCTTTAATTCAAAAGAGTTTTGATCCGCAAATAGCCTTAGTTCACAGTCGAATTATTCAGGTTGAGACGCCGATGCATAAACCACGAACTCGACCAGCATCTCTTCTCTTGCTAACCCTGCAACAACGACCGCTGCACGGTTTGGATAAGGTGCATTGAAGTATTCTCCGTATACGCTGTTGACCGTTTTTAGGTATTCACGGTCTGTCACGTAAATCAGAACTTGCAGCACAGAATCCATCGATTCGCCTGCACACTCCAACGTATGAACAAGGTTGTTAAAAGTCTGACGCGTTTGCGCTTCGATACCGCCTTCTACTACTGCGCCCGTTTCATCAATTGGAATCTGCGCGGTGTATAGAGTGCCGTTATTTACGATTGCCCACTCTAGTGGTGCTTTTGAAGCAAAAAGAGCGGTTTTTACTGGGTGTTTTTTAGTTTGTGCGTTCACGATTCCATCCAACTTTGTAACAACTATGTTTCAAGATGGTTAAATACTGCACCTTGACGACTGATAAATCTAACGGTAAATTTTGTGCATTTGATAAATAAAACCTATCACCTTTCAAAAAGTAAGGTATAGCAAGGGCTAGAGAAGGATCAGTGCCATGAGTATTAAGCTACAACAGTTAAAACATTTTGTTTTAGTGGTCGAAGAAGGCGGATTTCGAGCAGCATCTCACCGAGCAAATCGCTCGCAAGCGGCACTTTCTACATCGATAAAAGAGTTGGAAAAAATACTCGGCCAACCACTGTTTGAAACAGGCAACAAATCAACACTGACTCCCTTCGGAGAAATATGTCTTCCAAAAATCATTCAGTTCCTTAATGTTTACAAAGCGTTAGACAATGACCTGCGCGCAGCCGCGGCAGGACAACAAGGAAGAGTTCGAATAGCGAGCGTGCCATCGGTCGCGGCAAAATTAATCCCTAGTGTTTTAGGGGCTTTTTGTGAGCAGTACCCGAATGTCGAAGTGAGTTTGATTGATGATAATGCGGCTGGTGTAGAGGCAAGATTACTCTCAGGAGAAGTGGATGTTGCCCTCGGGAATAGCTCCCATTTAGAAGAAGAGAGCATCGATTTCACGCCATTACTCTCCGATCCTATTGGTGTGGTCTGCCTCAGAGACAACCCTATCGCCTCTCAGTTAGAAGGAATCGAATGGCAAACTTTGTTAAAACAACCCTTCATTCGCAACGGAACTTGTACCTTACTTGACCCAACACCTGCACGCATGCTCAGCGAACAAGCGCTCTATTCAGTAGAGAACATCACTTCGTTATTTTCTGTATTAGAACTTGGGATAGGCGTAACCACGCTGCCAAAGCTGGCCTTCCCAACCAATGAGACTCGTTTAGTGTGGATTCCGTTGATTGACCCGCCGTTACAGCGTCAGATCGGTATTTTTAGACTGTCTGATCGTACGATTTCGCCCCAAGCTCAAGCCTTCCACGATTTGTGTATTCAATATCTGAGCTATGAAGAAGAGTAATAGAGTGTGTTCTCTCTCTTATAAAGCTGCTGATAGAGTCGCTAACAGAACCGTTAACAGAAGAGCACATCAAGAAATTCCGCCTCTAATCCCAATAATTTGACCTTATATTCAGAGCTTTTTGCCCTAACCTTCAGATTTTTCCAAGCCCTTCAGCTCTTTACATCCATGTTTAGGGCTGAATTACTCCCATAATATTCATCTTAAGTGCTGATTTATTCGTTCCGTAATGCCTGAAAGACGTCAAAAGTGACATCGTGGCAAACTATTTTTAAAAATAATCACTTTAAGATAGAGAACGCCGTATAGATAAATCACTCAACAAACGAGTGCCTTTATCGACAACTAAAAGTGCCTTTCTCCCCTTGTCGGATAGCGTTAAACAATTAACTTAGAAATGAAGCTAAGTGTTTGAATAGTCTTAATTGATAAGATCGTAACTTGCCAAATTAACCTCTTTATTTTTTATAAAAAACATCTATTTTTACTGAAAATAAAGCATCTAAAATTTTCATGAATAAAGTTATTGAATTATTACTTTCATAAATGAAAAACACATCTTTCAAAAATGGAATTATTGATGTCGATATTTGTCGTTTTGATCACATAATTTTAGGCGTAATTTATATTTTGTCGAAGCGATAACGAATTAGTTTATGTCCGTTTCATTTCGTCAGGGAGATATAAAACCAGCAAGGGTTTTTCTTAAAAGCAAATCAAGTGTTATTAACAAGTGAAATGTAGTAACAAGTTAAATTTAAACTGTGTTTTATATTAACTTACACTGTTTAACATAAGGTTTTATTATGAGGCTTAATGGGATAAGTAGCGACATCCTTGTTGCCGCTAAAAGAGTTGTTCTCTGCCAAATAGTATTAGCCATCGGTGTAGTTTTATATGAAGTGTTTTTTGGTAATAAAGTAGATATGGAATCTTCAGCTTTGGGCATCGGAATTGCGATGTTACCTCCGCTGTTTGGATTTATATATGCAAGCCTAAAGGTGCGTAAGAATCCTAATTATAGTTTACGTGACTTAATGCAAATGAGTCGTGTCGTGAAAATAACTTATACGTTCTTAATGTTTATATTGGCATTCCAGTTTTTCAAATTGGATAACCCAGTAATATTATACGCGTACATTTTCACAATGATTGGGTACTTCTTAACACCATTTATTACTGCCTCTAATAGATCGGAGTACGCGTAGTATGGATCAAGTAACTACCGCTCACGAATACATAGAGCATCACTTAACCTTCTTAACTACTGGTGATGGTTTCTGGGCGTTCAACATTGACTCGATGTTGGTATCTTGGATTACAGGTTTACTGTTCATTGGGGCGTTTCGATATGTCGTGACCAAAGGTACCAGCGGTGTTCCAGGTCGTTTTCAATGTTTTATCGAACTCATCTTTGATTTTGTTAACAACCTAGTCAAAGAGATTTTTCAAGCGGAAGATAAATTAATAGGGCCACTGGCATTAACCACTTTTGTTTGGGTGTTGTTAATGAACGCGGTTGATTTATTACCTATTGATTTAATACCAGGGTTAACTCGAGTAATCGGCCTTGAACACTTTAGAGACTTACCGACAGCGGATGTAAATATCCCAATGTCGATGGCACTCGGTGTGTTTATTTTACTGTTAACCTATACGTTAAAAAATAAAGGTTTGAAAGGCTTTATCAAAGAGCTTACTACTCAGCCATTTGATAACCCTCTTTTATATCCTGTTAACTTTGTTCTTGAATTAATCACATTAATTTCAAAACCAATATCACTAGGCTTACGATTATTCGGAAACATGTATGCAGGCGAGATGATATTCATCCTAATTGCATTAATGCCATGGTGGATGCAATGGGCACTAAGTGTTCCATGGGCATTATTCCACATATTAATCGTATTCTTACAAGCATTTATATTTATGGTACTGACCGTTGTTTATTTAGCAATGGCAACAGAAGAACACCATTAATTAATAACTAAAAAATTAACTAACAAATTATTTATCGGAGATACAAATGGATATCGTAAGCGCAGTTTTATATGTAGCAGGTGCATTACTGATCGGTTTAGGTGCAGCGGGTGCGGCATCTGGTATTGGTAACTTAGCAGGTAAATACCTTGAAGGTGTTGCACGTCAACCGGATCTTACTCCAATGCTTCGTACTCAATTCTTCATCATGATGGGCCTTGTGGATGCTGTACCGATGATCGGTGTTGGTATCGGTCTATACATCATCTTTGCCGTGGCTTAATTAAATAGCTTTGAAAAGATCGATTTGTAAATAATCAAGATTTAGCGAGGAAGGTATGAACTTAAATGCAAGCATGTTTGGACAAGCAATATCATTCGTGATTTTTGTTTGGCTGTGCATGAAATATGTATGGCCCCCTCTCACCGCGATGTTAGACGAGCGCCAAAAAGAAATCGCTGACGGTTTACGCCACTCAGAGAATGCTGCGAAAGAGCTAGAACTAGCGAAATCGAATGGCGCACAACTCGTCGAAGATGCAAAAAGAAACGTGACTGAACTGATTGAACAAGGCAAAAAGCGCCGCAACGAAATCATCAGCTTAGCTCACGAAGAAGCCGAGCAAGAGAAGGCACGCATCTTAGAACAAGGTAGAGCTGAACTCGAAGGCGAACGTCAAAAGTTACGCCGTGAGCTTCAGGCGGACATGGCAGACGCTGTTATTCAAAGTGCACAAAAACTGATTAGCAAAAACCTAGATTCTGAAACGAACCGAGCGTTAGTTGATCAATTGATTAGCGAACTCTAAACGGAGGCAATATGTCAGATTACACCAATATTGCTCATCCCTACGCCAAGGCATCGTTCGACTTTGCTTTAGGTGAAAACAAGTTGCAAGAGTGGCACTCAATGCTGTCGATTCTTGTGACGGTAGCGGAAGAAGAAACGATCGCTAAGCAGATCTCTTCAGCAGAAGGCTCTCGCACTGACTCTGAAGAACTGGCCAATCTCTTCATTCATATTTGCCAAGGACTCGTTGATGACCATGTCATTAATCTTGTTCGAGTCTTGGCTGAGAATGGCCGTCTTGCAGTGATAAGAGACCTGTTTAACTTGTTCAGCGATCTAAAGGACGAACATGAACGTGTAATTCCTGTCACTGTCACCAGTTCAGAATTGCTTACACAAGATCAGGTTATCTCCCTAACGGCTGCACTTGAGAAGAAATTAGAGCGTCAAGTTGAAATGGAACAGGTTATTGATGACACGCTGGTTGGCGGGATTGTTATCAAAGCGGGTGAAACCGTTATCGATGGTTCTTTAAATACATCAATTAACCGATTAGCTAATCAGCTTCACGCGAGATAGGTAACAATTATGCAATTAAATTCTAATGAAATCAGCGATCTAATAAAAAATCGCATCGCGAAGTTTAATGTGAGCACCGAAGCTCGCAATGAAGGCACCATCGTATCGGTTCGTGACGGTATCATCACCATTAATGGCCTAGCAGATGTAATGCAAGGTGAGATGATTGAGCTACCGGGTGCCAAGTATGCACTCGCACTTAACCTAGATACTCACTCAGTCGGCGCCGTTGTTATGGGCCCCTACACTGACCTATCTGAAGGTATGAAAGTAAAAGGTACGGGGCGTATCTTGGAAGTACCAGTAGGTAATGGGCTCCTTGGTCGTGTCGTGAACACACTAGGCGAACCCATCGATGGTAAAGGCCCAGTAAGCTGTGACCGTCTTGACCCAGTAGAAGTGATTGCCCCAGGCGTAATTGAACGTAAGTCTGTAGACCAGCCTATTCAGACTGGCTACAAAGCGGTAGATACCATGGTGCCTATCGGTCGTGGTCAACGTGAACTGATCATTGGTGACCGTCAGACAGGTAAAACGGCATTAGCAATCGACGCCATCATCAACCAAAAAGATTCTGGCATTAAATGTGTTTATGTTGCGATTGGCCAAAAAGCGTCAACGATCGCTAACGTGGTTCGTAAACTCGAAGACCACGATGCACTTAAAAACACCATTGTTGTTGTGGCGTCAGCTTCAGAGTCTGCCGCGCTTCAATATCTAGCCCCTTATGCGGGTTGCACAATGGGTGAATACTTCCGTGACCGCGGTGAAGATGCACTGATCATCTACGATGACCTATCAAAACAAGCGGTTGCTTACCGTCAAATCTCATTGCTACTGAAACGCCCACCGGGTCGTGAAGCCTTCCCTGGCGACGTATTTTACCTTCACTCACGCCTTTTAGAACGTGCAGCACGAGTGAACGCAGAGTATGTAGAGAAGTTCACTAACGGTGAAGTGAAAGGCCAAACAGGCTCACTAACCGCGCTGCCTATCATTGAAACACAAGCGGGTGACGTGTCTGCGTTTGTACCAACCAATGTAATCTCAATCACCGACGGTCAGGTTTTCCTTCAAACCCAACTATTCAACTCAGGCTTACGTCCTGCTGTTGACCCAGGTATCTCGGTATCTCGTGTGGGTGGTGCAGCACAGTGCAAAATCATCAAGAAATTGTCGGGCGGTATCCGTACGTCATTGGCTCAATACCGTGAGCTAGCTGCGTTCGCTCAGTTCTCTTCTGACCTAGATGAGATGACACGTAAACAGCTTGACCATGGTGAACGTGTAACCGAGCTGATGAAGCAAAAACAATACTCTCCAATGTCTGTCGCTGAGCAAGCAACGGTTATCTACGCAGCAGAAAAAGGCTATTTGGCTGACGTAGAGTTGCACAAAGTGGCGCGCTTCGAAGAAGAGTTAATTGCTTACGCACAAGCTCAGAACCCAGAGTTGTTCGACACCATCAATGCGAACGGTGACTACAACGATGAGATCGACCGTGCACTTGCAAAACTGCTTGGTGACTTTGTAGCGTTGAAAGCTTGGTAAACGCTCCGGTTTGTTGGCTGGAAATCAAAACAAATTAGGAGCAGATAATGGCAAATACTAAAGAAATTCGCACCAAGATAGGCAGTGTTAGTAACACTCAGAAAATCACCAGTGCAATGGAGATGGTTGCGGCAAGTAAGATGCGTAAGGTTCAGGACAACATGACGTTAACGCGTCCCTATGCCGAGAACATGCGCAAAGTTATCTCTCACGTCGCATCGGGGTCATTGGAATACCAGCACCCCTATCTTCAACAGCGTGAACCAAAACGCGTTGCTTACATCATTATTTCGTCTGACAGAGGCTTATGTGGTGGCTTGAACTCAAACCTGTTCAAGAAAGTGTTGGAAGAGATGGAGCAATGGCAGGCCAAGGGTGTAGAGGTAGAAACCACTCTAATCGGTTCGAAAGCCATCTCGTTTTTCCAACGCAGCGGCAATGTTATCGCGCAAACGTCAGGCCTTGGTGACGCGCCTAAATTGGAAGACATCTTAGGCACAGTGAATGCGATGCTGGAGCATTACGACGAAGAAAAGATCGACAGTTTATTTCTCGTTTACAACCAGTTCGTGAACACCATGGTTCAAGCACCCACGGCTTTGCAGTTGCTCCCCCACCCTTCTGACACAGAGGCTGATGGTGAGGCAAGGAAAGCGCGTCGTTGGGATTACATCTATGAACAAGCGCCAAGAGACATCCTCTCTGAGCTGTTACATCGATACATTGAATCGCAAGTGTACCAAGGCATCGTAGAGAGCATTGCCTGTGAGCAAGCAGCCCGAATGGTAGCCATGAAAGCGGCGACCGACAACGCAGGCCAACTCATTGATGATTTGCAATTGGTGTACAACAAAGCGAGACAGGCTGCCATTACCCAAGAACTGAGTGAAATAGTCTCAGGCGCTCAAGCTGTCTAAGGGCAGCAAAGAGTGGGTCAGAACAGAATTTGAGGATTTAGAGATGAGTGTTGGAAAAATAGTAAAAGTAATCGGCGCGGTAGTTGACGTCGAATTCAGCGGCGGCAACAGCCCTCGCGTTTATGATGCATTGAAAGTCACCAGCGACGAAGCAAGCTCGCTAGTATTGGAAGTTCAGCAACAACTTGGCGGCAACATCGTGCGCTGTATTGCAATGGGTACATCTGATGGCTTGCGCCGTGGTCTAACCGTTGAAAATACAGGCTCTCCAATCACAGTCCCTGTGGGCGAAGAAACACTAGGCCGTATCATGAACGTGCTTGGTCAACCTATCGATGAGTGCGGTGAGATCGGCCAGAAAGAGAGTTACGAAATTCACCGTGAAGCGCCCTCTTATGAAGAGCAAGCCAACAGCACAGAGCTTCTAGAGACAGGTGTTAAGGTTATCGACCTTATTTGTCCATTCGCTAAGGGTGGTAAAATCGGTCTATTCGGTGGTGCGGGTGTAGGTAAAACCGTCAACATGATGGAGCTTATCAACAACATCGCTAAAGTTCACTCAGGTCTTTCTGTATTTACCGGTGTTGGTGAACGTACTCGTGAAGGTAACGATTTTTACTACGAGATGAAAGAAGCTGGCGTACTAGACAAAGTTGCCATGGTTTACGGCCAAATGAACGAGCCACCAGGAAACCGTCTACGTGTTGCACTGACTGGCCTTACTATGGCTGAACGCTTCCGTGATGAAGGTCGTGACGTATTGTTGTTCATTGATAACATCTACCGTTACACACTTGCGGGAACAGAGGTATCTGCACTGTTAGGTCGTATGCCTTCAGCAGTAGGTTACCAACCAACACTTGCCGAAGAGATGGGTGTTCTGCAAGAACGTATCACATCAACCCGACAAGGTTCTATCACGTCTATCCAAGCGGTATATGTACCTGCGGATGACTTGACGGATCCATCGCCAGCAACAACCTTTGCTCACTTAGATGCAACCGTTGTACTGTCTCGTAACATCGCTGCATTGGGTCTATACCCTGCGATTGACCCATTGGATTCGACCTCTCGTCAACTGGATCCTCTCGTGGTTGGTCAAGAACACTACGACATTGCACAAACGGTTCAAACCACGCTGCAACGTTATAAAGAGCTTAAAGACATCATCGCGATTCTTGGTATGGATGAACTTTCAACGGAAGATAAGCAGATCGTATCTCGCGCTCGTAAGATTGAACGTTTCTTAACTCAGCCTTACCACGTAGCAGAAGTATTTACTGGTCAGAAAGGTGTATTTGTACCGCTAAGTGAAACACTGAGAGGCTTTAAAGGCCTGCTAGGCGGCGAATACGACGATATTCCAGAACAAGCATTCTTGTACTGTGGTTCTATCGACGAAGTGCTTAACAAAGCAAAATCACTCTAAAAAGGTAGGTGCATCATGGCTATTGGAGTTACAGGCAATACATTTCAACTTAATATCGTAAGTGCGGAAGGTACACTGTTTTCAGGGCCGGCACATGCCCTAGCTATTTCTGGAGCAGACGGTGAACTGGGGATTCGCCCAGGCCACTCCCCTCTTCTGAGTAAGATAAAACCGGGCGTGTCTGTGTTCGTTACCGACCTTAAAGCCGAGGAGCAAGTACTGTACATCTCTGGTGGTATGGTCGAAGTGCAACCAGATGTGGTAACCGTGTTAGCCGATACGGCCTTGCATGGTAAAGACATTGACCGTGCTCGCGCGGAAGAAGCGAAATACGCAGCCCTAGAGAACATCAACAAAGGCAATGTCGACATCAACTTTGCACAAGCTCAACTGGAGCTGGCGAAAGCTGTCGCTCAGCTTCGTGCATCAGAACTGACGTCTTCTCGCACTCGTCACTGAGAGTAGAGCTTAGATGCTGGTGCTAGATGCTTAGTGCTTAGTGCTTAGTGCTTAGTGTGTAAATAGTCTACCCACTTAAAAACAGTTTAAGTGGGTAGACTACATCAATAACCCTCACTTCTCTTTCAACTTCCCCATCCTTTTGACCGTTTCCAATACATCCTTTTTCAGCAGCGCTTACAACATTATTTCTCTGCAAAACGCGCTTGGTGTGGGTCCAGTTCATGACCTAACGGCTGCGTCAGCGAATGATATAACTCCGGCTTACGACCGCGAATCCAACGCCTTCCGGTACACATCTCCAACTCTTCGGCTTTTAGCTCTGCAATTACAATGTCGTTATCAACGCTGTCCGTCTCTGTGATGATTTCACCATAAGGGCTTAAGATCATCGCATTGCCAGTTCTGACTTCGTCCATATCAACGCCGACGCCGTTGCTGAACATCACAAACATACCGTTGTCGTGCGCTCTTGCGGGCAACCAACGCATTAGCCACTCGCGGCCGTTCTTGCCCTGCATTTCAGCGCGAATCGCTTCCGGGTTTTCATCTCGGTTAAACCATAACTCTGGGTCGATTCGTTTCATGGCATTTGGGCTACGTGAATGGCAACCGCCCGTTTGATGTGGCGCAATCAGTATATCGGCACCTTTCAACGCAGTGATTCGTACGTTCTCAACCAAGTTGTTATCCCAGCAAATCAAGATACCGATTTTACAGCCATGAGGTGTATCGAATACCGTGAATTGGTCGCCACTGCTCATGTATGGGCTAACGAAGGTGTGCAGTTTACGGTGCTTCTGTAACTCACCATTGGGCATGGCAAATACATAGGTGTTGTATAGCTCGCCATCCGTCCCCTGCTCTATCAAACCAGCACCAACACTCATTCCAAATTGTGTTGCTAGCGAAACAAGCTTTTGAGTCGACTCGCCATTCGGGACTGGTTCTGCGAGAGCTTCTATCTCGCCTCGTGATAATTCAGACACATGCCAATACCCTGTGATGCACATCTCTGGGAAGCTAATGATCTCCACACAGCTCTCCGCAGCTTGTTGAACATATTGTTCTATCACCGACAAGTTATACACCTTATCGCCTGCACGGTGGTTAAACTGAACCGACGCTACTTTGATGTCTCTTTTCATTATTCGTCCTCAAATTCCGCTGTACTGATTTTGTATGAACTCAGTATAAAAAATCGAATCAATTCCATATAATGAAAGGTATTCACAGTTCAATGAGCATTTGGAATGGAATTTGATTTACTGAAGGCATTTTGTCAGTTGGCTAAATCGGGCAACTACCGTTTGGCATCAGGGCAGCTCTGCATTACTCAGTCGGCCCTCACCAAAAAGATTCAACGACTCGAATCGAATATAGGAGCGAATCTGTTTTCTCGCGGCAGGAACGGCGCAGAGCTGACACATGCAGGCAAGACCTTGTTAGTAGAAGCCCAGCGTTTAGTTCATTCAATGCAAGCGTTTGAACAGCTTTCAGGCTCCGTAGTGAATGGAACTCAAGGGCACTTGAACATCGGCTTTGGTGTGTCTACATACCATGAAGCGCCCAAGTTGATTGCGGCTTATAAACAACAGCACCCAGATGTTCACATCACCTTAAATGACACCCCCTCCAAGCAGCAAAAAGATGATCTGTTGAGCCACGAACTCGATATCAGCTTCAATCGAATCCCCGACTCTTCCGATTTAGAAAGTCTAACCCTATTCAATGATTCGCTTGTGATTGCTGTACACAAAGACCTTCTCAAGCAAACGCCAAATAAAGGCCAGCTTCTGTCGGAATTACCCAAATGGCCTTATCTAAAGTTGGCTCAGCACCGTGGACCCGGACTAGACAAGCAGATCCAACAATATTGCCTCGCCAATAATATCGACCTATCCAAGACACAAGAAGCCGACGACATTCTTACCCTGCTGGCGTTAGTGTCAGCCAATATCGGCTTCACCATAGTACCAAGCAGCGCACAGTACATTAGCAACACCAAGGTTGAGTTCATTGCGTTACAAGGTAAACACGCCACTTGGCCTGTCGGATTAATATGGAATGGAGAGAGTGAAAACCCACTCAGGGATAGATTTGTAGAGTTTGTGGCGAAGCAGATAGGAAGCAGCTTGTAAGTCAGCGATAGCTTTTAGTGCTTAGGTAAGTGGCAGTGTAATGGCAAACATGGTGACAAGTGCAATATAAAGCGCACTGCACTTTATATTGCATACACGGCATGAAAAGTGGCTTCTTCAGCTCACGATAAAGAATCACAGCTGACTGGCTTCAAACCAACTACGAATATGCTGCGCAACGATCTTTGGGTGCTCCATTGTCGATAAGTGTCCGCAATCAGGAATGACGTGAAGCGATACCTGCTTGATATGTTTTGCCATTAACAGGTGATTATCGATTGGACATAACAGGTCATCTTTACCTGTAATGATCAACGTAGGAACCTGAATATCGGCCAGTAGTGGTCTCGCATCAGGACGGATCGCCAACGCTTGAGCGTGAGCCTCAAACCTTTCAACGCCAATATTGTTCGCCATTTGCGTGATTCTTTGAGTCAGCTCTTGATTCGCCAACTGGCTCGGATGAATAAGCACTGGCATTAGAATATCAGGCGTTATTGACTCAAACTCCCCTGCTTTTGCTTTATCAACCAAGGCGTTTCTTTTATCAGACACTTCTGGCTTTTCATCTGCAGAATTGGTGTTCATTAAGATCAAGCCTTTCACGCGTTGTGGCGCCTGTCGAAAGACTTCAAACGCAAGAATGCCGCCCATAGATAAACCGCCAAGCACGAAACTTTCCGGGGCGTTCTCTAGCACTTTACTCGCTAAGGCTTGCATGGATGTGTCGGTTCCCAAGTCACAAGTAAAAGGAGCCACCCAATCGGGCAGCTCTTTATTGACGTCTTGAAACAACGCTTCATCACATAACAAACCAGGTAACCATAACAGTGGTACTTCTGGTTTCATCATTAATTATCCTGCAGTGTTTGTGGTTGGTCAGAACCCAATACTACGTAGGTGAAGCTAGTACCTCTTAGGTTTTCAAGGCTGTACGATGCGCCTGCTGGTACACTGAATACATCGCCAGTCGTCAACACCAATTGAGCTTGTTCGCCATCTTTCACCAGGTTAAGCAAAGTATCGCCTTCAAAGTTAATCAACACCTGCTTTTCGTCACGTTGGTGAACGGGAATACTCGCCCCTTCCGTTAACTCGTACGCCATGATACTCACGTCATCCACGCTTTTAACTTGGAAGTCATAGCTCGCAGACGGGTGACCCGTTAATGCAAACTGTTTAACGCCGGGCTTGTCAAAATCACCTGAGATTTCTCGGTAATCCTTTTTCAATGCAACGAAAGGCATCATCTGCTCGGCTGTGTAGGTATCGAACTTGCTCAGCTCTGCTTCCGATAACAGTGGCATCAGATCCGATTGATTTGGCACAGCATCACCGTCAATCGTATCAACTAGCGTGCCGTCAGCTTTTAGGTATAAACCGTAGCCTTGGCTGTCTGTAATCACGCTTGGGTGCCAAACCACGCCACCGCCAGAGTTGTCACCACCTAACACAGAGTACATAAAGCCGTAATCACGCCCTACCACCTCAAAGCCTCGGAACAGGTTAGTCGGAATCGAGATAACATCACCGTGCGACAATACGGCTTCGTGTTCACCTTCGTTACCCCAGTAGAATCTAAACTGACCTTTGAAAACCACGAATAGCTCAGCAGTATGATGAGAGTGCAGAGAGTTCTTGATGCCTGGAGGCTGACCGGCTGCGCCAATGTTAAAGCCTGCTGTTTCACGAATATGAACATGCTGACGGCTGCTTTCAGCCACACCAGCACCAATGATACAGAAGTTGTCTTTTAGGTCGCTTCCCGGAGTACGTGCATCAATGAAAGCACTGGTGCCTGGGATAAGCTCCATGTAACGAACGAGATTGTTATTTATTGTAGTTTGTAGAGTCATTCTAAATTCCTTCTTACCTAACCTAGCGGTCTTCCACCATCGACTGCGATGGTGTTACCGGTTGAAAATGTCAGTAGCTCTGCAGCTGCATAAACGGCGTTGGCAACTTCTTCGTCACTCGCTAGTCGTTTAAGCGGTGTCGACTGCTCTTGTGCATTGCGCCATTCATCGTCTAAGCCTTTGACAAATTCGGTATCCACTAAGCCAGGAGCAACAGCGAGTACTCGGATATCTGGAGATAAAGCACGGCCTAATGAACGTGTCATGTTTTCAACCGCTGATTTACTCGCACAATACGCCACATTGCTGCCCATTGCGGTTTGTGCTGCAATCGAGGTGATGTTCACTACGCACCCCTTAGCGCTGCGAAGTAACGGCTCAAACGCGCGAACCATCGCAAATGGAGCTCGAACATTGACGCGGAAAATCTTGTCTATCAGCTCATCATTCAACGACTCTAAATCATTGTGCGCGACAAACTTTGTCATACCTGCACAGTTCACTAGCAAGTCTAATGAATCCGACGACTCTTTAACTTGTTCTGCTAATGCGCGAATCGCAGAGCTGTCTTCGACATTCAGTTGATACATGGCATGACCAGAACCTTGTAAGCTGTCCAAGATCTGTTGAGCTGCAACCTCATTGCTGTTGTAGGTAAAGACAACGCGATAGCCAGATTGCGCTAATTTGTGACATATGGCGGCACCGATGCCGCCACTGCCGCCTGTAACTAAGGCGAGTTTGGTCATGTTATGCCTCTACCGATTTTTCTTTGTAGCGACGAACGCGGATGTCTGCTTGCTCTTTGTGGCCAGCGAAGCCTTCTAGTGCACATAGACGTGAACAGTACTCACCGACTTTTAGCGAAGCCGCTTCTGTCACACGCTGGTAAGTACATGTCTTGATGAATTTACCAACCCACAGACCGCCGGTGTAGCGCGCTGCTTTGTTTGTTGGCAGTGTATGGTTAGTACCGATACATTTGTCGCCGTAAGAAACGTTTGTCTCACGACCTAAGAACAACGCGCCGTAGTTAGTCATGTTATCTAGGAAGTACTTAGGATCTTTTGTCATTACTTGTACGTGTTCAGACGCAATATCATCAGCTACTTCAACCATCTCTTCGTAGCTGTCACAAACAATAACCTGACCGTAGTTTTCCCAAGCCTTACCAGCTACTTCAGCAGTAGGAAGAATCGTTAGCTGACGCTCAATTTCTTTTACTGTCTCTTTAGCAAAAGTTTCGCTATTCGTTAGCAGTACCGCTGGAGAGTTGTAACCGTGCTCAGCTTGACCAAGTAAGTCCGCTGCCGCTAATTCAGGATCACATCCCTCTTCATCAGCAATCACTAGCGTTTCTGTTGGGCCAGCAAACAAATCGATACCAACACGACCAAACAGCTGACGTTTTGCCTCTGCAACAAATGCGTTACCCGGGCCCACAATCATATCTACTGGAGCAATCGTTTCTGTACCAAGCGCCATCGCACCCACCGCTTGTACGCCACCAAAACAGTAAATCTCATCCGCACCAGCCATTGCCATTGCCGCGACAATCGCAACATTTGGTTGGCCATTAAAAGGAGGAGCACAAGCAATCACACGCTTCACGCCAGCCACTTTTGCAGTAAGAACACTCATGTGCGCTGATGCAACCAATGGGTATTTACCACCTGGGATGTAACAACCAACACTGTTTACTGGCACGTTTTTGTGGCCCAGTACAACACCAGGCATGGTTTCTACTTCTACATCATGCATTGAGTCACGTTGGATCTGAGCGAAGTTGCGAACTTGGGTTTGTGCAAATTCAATGTCGTGCTTAGTAGATTCGTCCAATGCGTCCACACATGCCTGAATTTGGTCATCTGTTAAGCGAAACTGCTCCGGAGACCAGTTATCAAATTTTTCTGAAAGCTCACGTACTGCACTGTCACCTTTCTTTTCGATGTCAGAAAGAATGTTCTCAACCGTTTGACGTACTTGCGCGTTGTTTGATGCTGATGCTTCTTCAGTGATGCCGTGTTTTAGAATGCGAGCCATGCTTAATTCTCCTTGTGGCGTATGCCTAGTGTTTGCTTATGTGTAGTTTTAACAGAGTTTATTTTTTGTTTTGTATACTTTTGGATACGAATGCAAAATAAACATAAACATTTTTTTAACACTTGGCAAATTCATTTCTCGACTTAAAAAATTAAATGCAACTCATTGTTTTAAAGATAAAAATCATTTAAAAACGGTCAGATACGATACCTAATGGATTAAAATACAATCAATTTATGTTGCATTGATCACATTGTTTTTACTCTTTTTTTACAACAACACATGTTAAATTTTGCATACCTTTGCAAAAGAGAACAAAAAAGTAATGGAGAATAGAAAGTAATGGATAACTTTAAGAACACACTGAACAACACCGAGCTACTTGGCACTTTCGTTAAAACCCCTCACCCACACATCATTGAAGTGCTTGCGTTGGCAGAACTCCCTTTCATTGTGCTAGACGCGGAACACGCCCCTTTTGATAGATCGACACTGGATAGCTGTATTCTTGCTGCACGCGCGAATCAACTCCCTTGCGTAGTTCGAGTTCAAGATAGCCAGCCGTCGACCATATTGAATGCGTTAGATTGCGGTGCGACAGGAATCCAGATCCCTCACGTATGCAGCGCCGATCAAGCAGAAAAACTGGTGAAGATGTCCCATTATGGTGAAGGTGGCCGAGGCTATGCAGGCTCAAGCCGCGCAGCAAAATACGCAACCAAACCAATGGCCTACCACCTGAAAGACAGCCAGAACAACACGGTAGTGATTGCGCAAATTGAAGATCCAGAAGGTGTGGTAAATGCTGAATCAATCGCAAAAGTGGAAGGCATAGATGCCCTGTTCATTGGCCAAGTAGACTTAGCGGTGTCTTACGGTGCTGAAAGTGTGAATGATGAATGCGTGCGAGAAGCGAGCATAAAAATAATCAAAGCAGCTCAGCAAGTTAACAAGCCCGTTGGTATGTTTGTCGCAAATGCTCAAGCGGCTCGTCACTGGAAAGAGCTTGGCGTTAACTTCTTTTGTGTTGGTTCTGAACACAAAATGATCATTGATGGCTTTCGAAATGAGCAAGCCGTCATGAATTCATAAATTTTCTTTGTGATTTCAAATGTTACACGTATTGTAATTATCAAACCTTGCTCATTAGGACCTGTTGACCTAGTCAAGGTGGCGCTTGGATTTATCGCGATATAAGGAGATTCACCATAAAAGCGAAAGTTACCTCTATTGATGTTGCCAAAATGCTTGGCGTTTCTCAGTCTACCGTTTCTCGGGCATTCAGTCCGACAGCGAGCATTAGTGAGAAGAAACGTAAAATGGTTATGGATGCCGCGACCAAGCTTGGCTACACGCCAAATGCGATCGCTCGCAGCCTTATTTCCAATCGTTCAGGGCTAGTGGCTATCGCACTTGATAGCGAATCAAACCCAATGTACGACTTGCAATCTCGTGCCCTCGCGATGGAAATCCAAAAGCGCGGCGGTCAAGTTGTCCTTTGTCCTATCGATAAAGACGACTTGGATCTTGCCATTTCACGTGCGATTGAATATCAGGTTGATGGCTTAATCATTGCCACCAGCCGTCTTACTTCCCGAGCATTCGCACAATGTGAAAAGTTTGGTGTTCACTTAAGCCTCATCAACCGTTACACAGAAAGCATTAATGCGAACAGCGCTGGCCTAGATAACCAACAAGCTGGTACGCAAGCGGCGGACTATTTGCTTGATAAAGGCTACAAACAACTGGCTTATGTCAGTGGTGATGCAGGCTCCATGACCAGTGACAAACGTTGGTTAGGCTTCTCTGAAACCGTAAAAACACGTGAAGCAGCTTCCCCTATCTTCATCAATGCAAAATACAGTTTTGAAGCTGGATTAGAGGCAGCAAAAGAGCTAATGGAACACACATCAAAACCTGACGCCGTGTTTTGTGCCAATGATATCCTAGCTATGGGTGTTATGGACGGCCTGCGAAAACTTGGTTGCCATATCCCGAAAGACTTTGCCGTCATGGGCGTGGATGATATCCCAATGGCCGCGTGGCCGAGTTACGATCTTACGACTATTGCGCAACCAGTAGACAAGATAGTACAGAGTGCTGTGGGAGACTTGATGCAACGTATCAATGACAATACCGATGCCAAGGGGACTTACCTGTTGGAACCCGGAATTATAGTGGAACGAGGTAGTACATCACTGAGTTCATAAAAGGTTTAGCCGACTTAGTCCCATCCCCAACTTGTTAAATCCGCTGTTTTTCCCATAAACAAAACGCCATTCAATCTAGAGTAGAAGCCCTAATCTCAAATTAGGGCTTCTTTCTGTGACCTCGCCTAAAATTTCGTCTATTCAAATTAACTTCTTTATCACTTTTATGGATTTGTTATTGACTTGTTAGTTGTGTGTTTATATTTTGGATTCGTATGCAAAATAAGGATATGAAGTGCGGAATAAAAACCCACTGACCAACATGACTCTAATGAATGCACATAAAAAGTCATGTGATGAAAAAGGAAGAACAATGAAACGCGCAATCTTTATCTCGATAACTGCCCTCGGCTTAACCCTATCTAGCATGAATACGTTTGCAAGCAATGTGATTCGTCTTGCTCACGATAGCCAAGAAACATCACCTGTTCACAAAGCAATGCTTCATTTTGAAAAAGAGCTTGAAGCTCGTTCAAATGGAGAGCTTGAAGTGGAGATCTACCCAGCAAGACAACTGGGTGATGTTCGTGAAACCACAGAGCTCGTTCAACAAGGCAACTTACAGATGACATTCGGTGCCTCTGTATTGCTATCGCCATACGTACCTGAGTTTAACGTGCTTGATGTTTTTTACCTTTTTGAAGATGAAGAACAAGCTCATAAAGCGTTAGACAGCGATAAGATCGGCAAACCACTGTTAACGTCAATGGAATCAAAGGGCTTTCATGGCTTAGGCTTTATGGAAGTTGGCTTCCGTAGCATCACCAACAACAAGCAACCAATTGAAAATATTGAAGACTTAAATAGCTTAAAGATTCGTTCAGCGTCTAATCCAACACAAATCAGCGCTTGGAAATCGGTAGGTACAGCGCCGACACCACTCTCTTGGGGTGAGATCTTCACTTCACTACAACAAGGCTTAATCAATTCACAAGAAAGCGCAGTTTACTCAATTTATGCCGAGCGTTTTTATGAAGCACAAGAGTACCTATCGCTAACCAACCATATTTACACGAACTACGTGCTATTCATGAACAAAGAGTTCTGGGACGCTCTGCCGAGCGATCAACAGGCTCTAATCAATGAAGTAAGCCAAGAAACCATCGCGGTCCAGCGTGATCTCGCGGCGAAACAAAACCAAGACGTCATCAAAGAACTTGAGGCGAAAGGCATGACAGTGAACGTCGTACCTACTGACGTTCGTGCTCAGATGAAAGAGAAGATGAATGCAGCGGTTTACCAAGAACTGCGCAGTAAAACCGGTGAAGCGCTATTCGACAGCGTGATTACAGAGATCGAACATCTGTAAATCATACCTTTGTCATCTATCACCTATTACCGACAAACCGTTTTAACGATCTAACAATCGTTACATCAGATCTCAGGGCATTCTATAAACGGTGTCCTAGGTCTGAGCTGTCGTGTATTCATTGGCATTCAATGCCCTTTTCAACACTCTTTGGAGTTACGTATGAAATGGTTTCGCCTGTTCGACCGATACTTCGAACCAACACTGATCGTACTTTCTATCTCGCTGATGACCGCCCTACTGTGTTTACAAATAGCATTGCGTCTATTTGATGCCTCAATCGCTTGGGCTGAAGAACTCGCCCGCTACCTTTTCGTTTGGGCGATGTACTTGAGCATCAGCTATTGCATTCGCGATGATCGACATATTCGTATTCGTCTATTCATCGACAAACTACCTGGAAATCTAACTCACTGCAGTTTGATTCTTTCTGATCTTATCTACCTTGCCTTCAGCTGCACCGTGGCCTGGTTTGGCTTTAAAGTGATTGGTCGAAGCTTGAAACTGGGTCAAATCGCTCCAGCGATGGAAATCCCTATTGCATGCTTGTATGCCTCTGTACTTGTTTGTGCCGTGCTCAGTGCCATTCGCCTTGTCGTTAGCATCAATAAGCGCATTTCAATTATTGCTTACTCGCCAAAGTCGGTTCGACTAACGCAACACCGTTACCGTCACTTGAAAGCAAAACACCGCACTTCTAACCGCTTGTTGGAGCTAAGCTTATGACCTCTGCTTTGTTATTTGGTAGTTTCGGATTACTGCTTCTTATTGGCGTTCCCGTAGGTATCGCACTCGCAGGTGCCAGCATGCTGGCAATCTTGAGCCTACCCTTCTTAAATATCGAATTTCTTGTACAGGGCTTGGTGACAGGCCTAGACTCTTTCCCACTATTGGCTGTAGTACTCTTCACATTGGCCGGTAACTTAATGAGTCAAGGCGGTATATCAAAACGCCTTTTGCATGTTGCTGAAGTCTTCTTCGGTCACTTCACTGGTGGCTTGGGGATTGTGGCGATCGTTGCATGTATGTTCTTTGCTTCCATCTCTGGTACAGGTTCAGCAACCGTTGCAGCTATTGGCTTAACCATGATTCCGTCTATGGTGAAAAAAGGCTACGACCGAAGCTTTGCTGGTGCCTTGATCGCTTCTTCAGGCGGTATCGGTGTAATTATTCCACCGTCTGTTGTGATGATCGTGTATGCCATTACTGCAGAAGTGTCCGTGACGAAAATGTTCATGGCCGGCATTATGCCTGGTGTTGTCGTCGGACTCGTCCTTATCGGTTACTGTTTGATCGTATCTAAAATCCGCGGCTACAAAGGTAACGATAAGAAAGCAACATGGCCTGAGAGACTGGCAGCGCTTAAAGAAGCGATTTGGGCAATGCTATTACCCGTAATCATTCTTGGCGGCATCTACTCTGGTGTATTCACGCCAACTGAATCTGCGGCGATTGGTGTGTTATACGGCTTGTTTTTCGGCATGTTTGTTTACAAAGAGCTGGATTACAAAAAGGTCGTGAAGATCATTTTAGAATCTTCGTTATTGGTAGGTGCAGTACTTGTGATTGTGGGCGCTTCGGTCACCTTTGGTCGAATCCTGACACTTGAACGCCTGCCAACGGAGATCGCGCAGTTCATTCTCTCGATTACGGAAAACAAACTGCTCATCTTGATATGTATCACCGCACTGCTACTGATCGTCGGTACATTCATGGAGACATTAGCGGCGATTGTTATCTTAACTCCAATCCTGCTGCCTATCGTGACCGCATTAGGAATGGACCCAATTCACTTCGGTATCGTGATGATCGTGAACCTAGCCATCGGGTTTGTCACTCCCCCACTCGGCGCCAACTTATTTATGGCCAGCCAAGTAGGTAACGTGCCGATTGAATCCCTGTCTCGGGCGATTTTAGGTTGGATTGGTGCCATGCTCGTCGCTTTGATGATCATTACCTTTGTGCCAGCGATATCACTGTTCCTTCCAGAATTATTGTCTTAAGCGTACCCACAACAAAGCCACTCAATATTCATCTTTGAGTGGCTTTTTCAATCCAACCATTCCCAAACTTATGGTTGCATGCGAATCCATTTTTAATTAAACAAATCTAAACAAAAAATTAACAACCTGAGTAAGGCTCCATCATATAAGAGTCATTGCTCTAAATTTCCTCTCATCATCACTTCGATATAACAAATCGTCACAGAGCATTCTCTGGTTTAATACCCACGTCACCAAACCCACTATAAAATCTATAAATACAATGATTTATATAAATAAACACTACATTTAAACCTAATCATCTTGTTCATATACACTCGATGAACAGTGAACCATCACTCAATTATCTTACAGAGAACCGTATTTTGAGAGTTGTTAAAAAACAGATCCAACCCACATTAAAGAAACATATGCAAAACACCTCATTGACACAGTGATAACAAAAAGCAATATTGGATACGTAACCAGGAACAATCCAATAACTAATTTTATGACGCATCAGGAGGTGATTAATGGCTATGGTTGGCTTTGATTCTAAATGGCAAGATTTTCCAGATTACATATTAGGTATCACTAAAGAAATTTGGGAAGATCGAGGTCTGAGTACCCTACATAACTATTACTCACCTGACATTATCGTCCGTACACCACTCTCCATCACCAAGGGAAACGAAAAGGTCATCAGCGCGACCATGGGCACACTAGCCGAGTTCCCGAACCGTACCTTATTAGGTGAAGACGTCATTTGGTCCGGGACTCCTGAGCAAGGGATGCTTTCATCACATCGAATCATTTCAACAGCAACTCACACTAATGATGGTGTATTTGGTAAAGCCACGAACAAAACACTTAAGTTTCGAATTATCGCTGACTGCCATGCCATCAATAACCAAATCAATGACGAGTGGATGATCCGAGACATCGCTGCGATTACAAACCAACTGGGCCTGACGTCAGAAGAGTACGCTCGTCAACAAATCGAAATAGAGGGTGGCGTTGAACAATGCCCCTTCCCTTTCACTCCCCAAGTCGACATTCAAGGCCCTTACCTTGGTGTAGGAAATGACAACGAATACGGTCAGCGCTATGAAGACATACTACGACGTGTAATGAGTGCTGAATTCTCAGTCATACCAAAAGAATATGACCGAGCTTGTATCGGCGAATACACGGGCGGTCAAACTGCACTCTCTCATAACGAGATCGACCAGTTTTGGATGTCACTGCGCTCTTCATTTCCGAACGCGGAGTTCAAAATCCACCACCGTATTGGCCGCAATGACGAAATGATGTCACCACGTGCGGCTATTCGTTGGTCGCTACAAGGCAAGCATGAAGGCTACGGCATGTTTGGAAAACCTACAGGAAAAGACGTTTACATCATGGGAATCAGCCATGCGGAGTTTGGACCTTGGGGCCTACGCAGAGAGTTTACGCTACTTGATGAAAGTGCTGTCTGGAAACAGATTCTCATCCAAATCGGTTAACTATATAAGGAAGTATTATGTTGAACAGCTTGATAGAAAATTTCTACAGAACCTATTTTAACGCTCACTCATCCGAACGGACTCAAGTAGCTCAAGAGATGCTAAATGCTGACGTTAAATGGTGTGTCGCTCATCCGATTAATGACGTCTCTGGTGTCGATGCGACTGAGCAAGCGTTTCTATTACCGCTAATAAACTCGCTACCTGATGTTGAACGACGTCCTTCAATCATTATGCAAGGTGAATACGAAGGCCGCACTTGGGTAAACTCTACGGGCTATTTTGTCGGCACTTTTGCAAAACCACTATTTGGTATCCCAGCAACAGGAAAAACACTCTACTTGCGCTACACCGAAATGGTTTGCACCCAAGATAGTCAAATTATTGAGTCCTATCTAATCCCTGATTTTATTGATGCAATGAACCAAGCTGGCGTGAACCCGTTACGCAAGAGCCTGGGCCATGCAGGATTAGTCCCTACCCCAGCGACTCAAGACGGAATACAGACAGGTAGCATCGCAGCGGAAGAGAGCGAGAAAAGCCAAAAGCTAGTGCTAGACATGCTAGCTTGCTTGGGTCGATTTGATGGTAAGCGCCTTGATTCAATGGATCTAGAAAACTACTGGCATGACGACTTCATGTGGTACGGACCGGCTGGGATTGGTACGACTCGTGGTATCCAAGGCTTCCGCGACCACCATCAAGGACCATTTGTATTTGCGTTCCCTGATCGAAGCGTCGATATCGAGCTCAATATTTTGTCCAAAAATGACTACGTATCCACAGGTGGTTGGCCACACATGCACGGTACACATACCGGCACCAGTGGCTGGTTAGGGTTAGCACCGACAGGCAAGCACATCGAACTTCGCGTTATGGATATCTGGCGACGAGAAGGCGAACTACTCAAGGAGAACTGGGTCGCTATCGATATCGCACACATCTTAAAACAGCTTGGTTACGATCTGTTTGAGCAAATGAAAGAACAATTAAAAGGACGTGAGCATGTATGAGTTTGGCGCTTTAAACTGGACAATTCTTGGTACCTATATCGTCCTGACTTTAGTTATGGGTGCACTCGTTGGTAGGCGTGTGACTTCCGCTAACCAATTTGCATTAGGCGATAGAAATATTCCATGGTGGGCCATCGGTATCTCTGTTGTGTGTACCTATGTTAGTGCGATGTCTTTCTTGGGTGGACCAGCTTGGTCTTACAAAGAAGGCTTGTCGGTGATCGCTATCCACCTAAACTACCCTTTGGTGATTTTCTTTATCGTTGCAGTGTTTATGCCGTTTTTCTACAACAACGGCCTCACTTCAATTTATGAATATCAAGAACGACGCTTTGGTAAAGCTTCTCGTATCACTCTGTCTTTGATTTTCTTGATTAAACAAGCGATAAGCTCAGCAGCAGTCTTATATGCGACCTCGTTAATCCTCGAATTCATTACCGGTATCGACGTGACTTACTGCATCATCATCGTCACTGTTATCGCGCTGATCTATACCGTCATGGGGGGAATTGCGGCCGTTATCTGGACAGATGTCATTCAAGCGGTCATTCTGTTTCTTGGTGCATTTATCATCATCGAAGCCGTGTGGAATGGTATGCCACAACCAATGACTGAAGTGATGCAAGATCTGAAGTCACAAGGCATGACCAATGCACTACAAACTAATTTAGATTTGAGCCAAGTGACCACCGTATGGGCTGGCGTTATCGCAATGACAATGTTCCACACTACGGTGTATGGCGGTAACCAAATGATGGTTCAACGCTGCATGGCGGCTAAAAATATGGGTGATGCGAAAAAAGCGATGCTAATGATGGGTTACGTTGCTTTCTTCATCTACTTCGTATTCATTCTGTTAGGCGTGTTATTTAACGCTTACTACGATGGCAAAGAGTTTGAGAATGGCAATACCATTATCCTGCACTACGCCAGCGAATATGGTATGCCAGGGCTGATGGGAATCATCGCGGCAGCTATTCTTGCAGCAAGTATGTCGAGCCTAGACTCCGCTTTTAACTCTATGGCTACCGTCTCCGTTACTGACTTCTATAAACGCTTCTACAAGAAAAATGAGTCAGAGGAACATTACCTCAAAGTATCGCGTTTCTTCACGGTTATGTGGGCGCTATGTATCATCATCCCAGCCTTCATGTTTGCAACTAGTACAGGCTCAGTTTTAGAAATACTGAGTAAAGCGGGTTCCTATTTTGTAGGTGCAAACTTCTGTATGTTCGTGCTTGGTTTTTACTCTAAACATATTACAGAAAAAGGACTATTAATTGGCGTCGCGGCAAGCTTCGTGGCAATTTGGTATGTTGCGGTTGCGACTGATATTGCTTGGCCTTGGTACTGTGTCATCGGTGTTTTCGTCAATGCGATTGTTGCCTACGCTGCAAGCTTGCTGCTAACTGGCAAACAGACAGAAATGCACCTTTATACCGTCAAAGGTCAGCAAGCTGAGTATGCGCGTTTGAACAAGCCGATCAAAGAAGATGGTTGGTATGTTGTTCCGGGTAAAGTCGATGCGCCTTGTTGGGGACTACTCGTCATGTTTGTATTCTCGCTCGTTCTACTTTGGGGGATTAATGAGTTCATTGAGAACGCACCAATGTTGATCAACTTTATCCGAGTCTGCTCTGTCATTGTTGCTGCAAGTATCATTGGTTATATGATTTACTCATTCAAGCGTTCTAAGACGTCAAATGAAGTCGAACAAACCAGTTAGAGTTATCCTCAAATTAAGCTAGCTACAACAAAAAAGGCTCACTAAATAGTGAGCCTTTTGATATCTACTTAACGTCTTACAAGAATAATGTTAGAAGAATTCAATCGAGTTACGGCCGCTTTTGTCATCACGTGTTGGCTTAGGCGTGTCCGCTTTCTTTTTCGGTTTGTTTTCTTTCTTCTCTTTTTTCTGTTTCTTAGGTTCAGCTTTAGCGCTTAGCATATCTGCAGTGCTGCGCTGTGGTTCTTTCTTGCTTGAACCCTTTTTAGACTGGCCTTTCTTCGCCTTGTTATTTTGTTTAGGCGCTTCTTTCTTTTTCGGCTTTTCTAATTCTTCTTGTACTGGCTGATCACACACCACTACATAGTATTCTTGGTTGAATTCGAAAAAGTCACCATCGTACATCTTGCGGCGCTTACGCGTTTCTAGCTCACCATTAACCGCTACGTAACCTTCCGAAATAATGTGCTTAGCTTCACCGCCACCGCTTACTAGGTTAGCAATCTTAAACACTTTGTAGAGCTCGATTGGTTGAGAAGAAACATCGATACCAATGGCTTCGATTTCAATTTCTTCGCCTTCTTCACCGTGCTCGTAACCTTCGTAATCAGCGTCTTCGTAATGTTCTTGGTCCATGGTGACCTCTACCTAAATATGTACTTCTGAAATATTGGGCGCAGTGTAATCGTAAAACAAGTAAATGACCATGTTGAATTATGGCTCAAGCCTAGGAAACGACAACGCAAAACACGCACCATCCATATAGCTTTCGCCAACTGTCACATGTGCTTGGTGTCGGTCACACACTTGTTTGACGATAGCCAACCCTAAGCCATGACCCGTTTTTCCTTGTTCCTAGCGGCATTAGCACTGTAAAAAGGATCAAACAGATAAGGCCAATGCTCAGTTTCAACGCCTTTGCCGTCATCGTGAACTTCAATAACAAATTCATTGTCGGTATACCACAACTCAATAACGATCTTAGTATCAGCAAACTTAAAAGCATTCCTTACTATATTATCCACCGCCCTATTGAATAACTTTAGATCGACATAAAAAGAGGCTGGGACTTTTAGTGGCACCTTAATGAGATCTAGTGTTGTCTCTTTCTCCCAAATGCTAAAACGCTCGTTTAGCCATTCATTGGCATCAATAGGTTGCTTAAGCAATTCAAAGCCCCCTCTTTCCAATCGAGCGTAATACAATAGCTCATCAACCATGTCTTCCATTTCATCCGTATCAGCAAGAATACGGGCTATCGCTTTAGATTGTTGCGGAGTTGGTGCTAAGTCACTCAACAACTCAGCCTGCCACTGAATTCGGAATATAGGCGTTCTTAGCTCGTGAGCAACAGCATTAGTCAAAGACTTATTACTATTGATTAAGTCTCTTATCTTGTCCGCCATTACATTAAAGCTACGGTTTAACGTACCTAATTTTATGCTATTTTTTTCGGAAGCTCTTTCTAGTAGATCCCCATGAGAAAAAGCAACCGTCGCCATTTCAAGATTATTTAATCGGCGCTTGATTCTCCAAACCAAAAACAAGCCGCTAAACGCAAAACCTGCTATTGCAAACACCCAAATAAGACGGTTTTCAAATTTGATTTGCTTCCTCAGATAAGAATTTTTGTTCTTAGATAACTCATACAAATCATCACTTCCAACTAACCTTAACCACAGGAAGTATTCGTCATGGTAGTAAACATTTCGGCCTTGCTGCTGAAACGCTTTTCTCACTAGTTCTGGAGCGTTATCAAAAGGTATGATTCGCAGATTCTGCCGAGTCTTATCCGCATAACTTTTTAATAGATTCTGCGTTTCAAGCAAACCTTTTTCACGGAAAACCACATCAATTAATTCTTGATAAGCTTCTGCTTCATGGTCTCGTAATATGTATTCGTAATCAGTGCTTAACTTGTAAACTATAAAAGCATAGGAATATATACTCACTAAGAAGATGACTGTCAGCCCCGCTAGGTATTCAAAATAGATACGTCGCATATTATTTATTCAGCTACCGTTACCAACGTTCTGGTACGAACAAGTAGCCTTTTCCTCTTACAGTGATGATCTTTTTAGGTGGGACAGTTATGTCATTAAGCTTTTTACGTAAGATTACGATTTTGTTGTCGATAAAGCGATCAATGCCATCGTAATCAATACCTCTCAACTGTTGAGTCAAAAAATTACGTGACAACACCTGTTCTGGCGAAGAAGCCAATAGCCAAAGCAGTTCAAATTCACTCTCCGCTATGGATATATCTTTTCCAATATGCGTACAGGCTTTGGTTGTGCGGTTTAAATTTAACTTACCAAAAACTAACTCATTCTTGCTCACTTCAGCACTTATTGAACTGTCAGGAGTACGACGCAAAAGCATCCTCACTCGAGCAAGTAATACTCTTTGGCGAATTGGTTTACTAATAAAGTCATCGGCGCCAGTTTCTAACGCTGCAACATGGTCAAAATCATCATCACTAGCTGTAAGAATGAGTATCTTTCCCTTAAACTGACTCCGGACTTGCCTACAGATAGTTAGCCCATCAACTTCTGGCAACATAAGATCAAGTAGAACAATGTCGGGCTGAATATTTAAGATTTGCTCACTCGCTGATGCGCCATCAGAAATAGTGATTACATCAAAAGATTGGCTTTCAAAATATTCCTGTAACATCTCTCTTAAGATGGGATCGTCTTCTACGATCACTAGTTTCGGGTTGGTCATAAATCCTTCTCACCATTCCTATTGCTACCTTGCGAACCCCCGCCTCTCTATTGCGAAATTCAGCACATTCTTTTACATAGCTTATATTTATAAAAGTAACAAAAACATCTATATAACATATAAATAAAAGGTAATGCAGCTAAAAATAGACCAAAAGCTCTTAATTTTAGACTCAAAAAAACCGGTCACCTTAGTAAGGTAACCGGTTCAATTTATGGGTTTAATTAAACATTTGTTGTCTAGTCATCATAAACAGGGAACTGTTCAAATGCGCGACGGTAATTCACGTACTCATTAGAGTTCCATAACCTCAATTCTTCTGGGTCATAGCT
Source organism: Vibrio sp. ED004 (assembly GCF_023206395.1). Lineage (NCBI taxonomy): Bacteria > Pseudomonadati > Pseudomonadota > Gammaproteobacteria > Vibrionales > Vibrionaceae > Vibrio > Vibrio sp. ED004. The sequence continues at coordinate 1,455,510 of NZ_CP066150.1, forward strand.
GTACACTTCTTTATGAGCCGCATTTGTGGAACTGGTGTTGTTATCCGCAATCTGATTACCAAAGATTTGTGCTAAATTGAATATACGGTCGTGCTCTTCATCTTCGAATTTACCAATCGAGCTATTTTGTACCGTCTGCAAACTGGATTGAGAGTTACACTTACGTTTCATGTGCTCTTCGGTCGACTCGCCATCGACTTTAAATCGTAAACACTTCTGACCATCTTCATCATATTCTTCGAGCTGATTATCAAACATAAAAAAGCGTGCGAAACCAGTAGTGTCACGAAGAGCAACGAGCGCCTCTTTATCACCGACAGCGATAATACGAGCTTCGTTGCGATCTCGCGTATTCTTAAACACAGACAGCGCGTTACGGACTCGGTAAGGCAAACCGTTTAATTTATCTACGCGAGCTTGCTGCTCTTCTGTATATAAGGCGCGTGAAGCTAAAGCATTTGCAAGTGTGTTACGTGAGCTCAACGAGTAATTTGTCCCTTTCCAAGTAAAGTTAATCCCATCTTCGTCGGCAAAACTACTATTTGCATAGTTGACATGGATAGAGTCGCTAAAACCAGATACTGAGTCACTCAAACCATATTCATTTGCACGATTATACTTGTTTAGGTTAGCCAATAAGGTTCCAAAGTACGGCACCTTCGTATCTTGGCTAGCTCCCTCAGTCCAATACACAAATGCTTCATTACCGCCCATTGAGAAATAGCGCTTCATTGGCCACAGGTATGAAGGTGTAGCCTCAATTGTTTCAGTAATGTCTTGTTTGTATTTCAGAACCGTTTCTACGTAATCCCCTTTCCCATCAACAAAGATAGCTTGGCGAGCTTCAGCTCTACCCGTTAAATCGGATAGATACGTATACAAGTGTGAAATTTTGTCTGACATATCAACCAACGCTAAGCTCGAATTCTCAGTTGATTTGAATGGTGTATCACGCCTAACTAACATCTGTGCTGCTAGTAGTTTGTCTGGCCATACGCCTAACAAATCGACAGAAGAAGACGATGTTTGATAAGGGTTGTTCGCTTTTAAACTCGCCCATACTTTTCCATCTCGAGTTTCAGAGCGAATGACGATCTCGTTAGCTTGACTTGCTAACATCTGAACTAATTCCTCATCAAAACAACTGGTTGGAACATCGCGATTTTGCGACATGCCGCCTTGGTAGGTTAACCAAAGGTCAGATAACTTAGCGAAACGATAGCGGTTAGGAACTCCGACAATACCACTCAATTCTTCTAATTCACAAACTTTATCTGGTGCTGTTAGCACTTCTAAAAAGAAGTCTGCTGCCAAATTTGCTGCATTATAAGTATCACAAATTGGACGAACACCCGCAGACAAGTTCTCTAATGGAATAGCGTTACCGCGAAAATCCACACAGTTGTTTCCGGCTATTTCTTCAAAAACCTGCCCTTTGTTATTCGTCGTATTTGCACCTAAGTAACGAGCAAACATAAAGTCAATTTCACCAACATTTTCAACGATATCGCGAATTTTTTGGAACTCCCCCATTCGATATAAGAAGTAACTATATTGATGAAATTGTTCAAATCTCTCACGTCCATTTCTTTGGTTAACCGTGTCGTAGCTATCTTTGTATCGCTGAATTCTAAACTCAGTGGCTTCTTGAAGGCTTGTACCTTCATCAAAGCGGTCGCACAACAAGTTAGTGGTCGTATGTTCATCCGTACAATAGCGATAGCTCACTAACGAATCTGGAATACCATTTTGACCAGCGTTAGCTCTCAAGTGTGCAATAACACCCGTCGGATAAACCTTATAGTCATTAGATAACTGACGGTCATACTCAGCCAAAGAATAGACTTTGCGTTTTTGTGCTCCAGTGGCGTCTACTACAGCGACATCGTCTCCCTCGCTATTGGCGTTAACGATAAGTTCATTTGTTTCAACCTGACGAGCATAAGCGAAACGTAAAGCGGCCTTGTCATACTTACCGAACGTCAACAGTTCATCAAATATTGATGCACCGTAATCCATGATCGAACTGTACGCAGCTGGCTTATCAAGGTGCCCAATTTTGCTTTGTTCAAGCTCAGCCTCTGTATAAAAATGGCTTTCGTCCGTTGAACCCATAAAGTTATGACGTAAACCAAGGTTATGCCCGAGCTCATGAATCAATGTTGATTTAAACATATGCTTTGAAATCGCTTGGCTTGCTAGCTTCTGCTGATCAATCGTTAGCGCTTCCCACGTTTTCATTTTGCTTTGATCAGCATCGGCGAAGAAGCCACCTTGGATATAGTCTAAACCCTTCACTAAGCCCTTTGACTGGGTACTTAACCACATCGCATCAACGCTATATACATTCTGCTCAGAGAATCGCTTCAACATATCTTGGCGTTTATAGAATGATTGCAAAGCGAGGTCTTGGTTACTGGTATCGTATTTGAAATCCAAATCGGCTTCAGGCAGTGAATCGACTAAATTATCTTTGCCCACCAAATTAATTTCGCGTTCACTCAACGCTGGAACATTGATCGAAGGTCCTCGATCTTCCTCGAGCATTTTATTGAACAAATCGATCTCGGTTGGCTCAGAGCTTGATTTCGAAGCGTTGCTTTTTTCCGCCACAACCACAGGTTGTACTTTTTCAATTTCTTGGCGGTTGTAACGCTTAGCGAGATCATTCCACGTATGGCGACTTGCGGAACGAATCACACCTAAATATTGGTTAACATGCGCATGAATAATTTCACCCGTTAATGGGTTAGTGGCAGATGGGCCATAGCCAAGAAGTCCGTTGTCAACTGGATCCGCGATCAGGTTGAATACGTTGTAACGTAAGTCACCCGTTTTTACACCCGCTTTCTTGTCACTATTAACAATGTTAATGCGAGGAACACCTGTGCCTTCTAATGACTGATTTACCTCTTTCATGGTATCGAGCGTAAGTTGCAGGTACGCTTCATTGCCATCATCGAAGTAGCTGTCGCTTAAGTAGTAATCGATCGACTCTAACTTGGGATTGAATCGGTTAATATAAGAAAAACGAGAACCCTGTACGTTACTCTCACCAGTGTGAGTTTTTACTTCTTTGCTATCGTTGAAGAACCCAAAGTATGCGCTGTCTTGGCCTTGGTAATAGATAGGTTCGTAATTTTCACTTGCTAACTTATCAAGCTTAACAAGAGAATAGAAAAAACGTGTTTTGAATGATAAGTCTTTAAGCTCGCCACCAAACTGGTATTGATCTTCCGCTTCTGCAGTAAAGGTTCGCTCTACTTCAACGTTAATTACCCCACCTTCAGGATCGTATTCGTATGAAATCAAACGGGGCTCTGCAGACTCCGTAACATTACTGGAGGTATACCAAGCTCTAATTGTGTCTTGAGATAGTGATTTAATCTCTTCATATTTAGGCACAAAGTGTGTGGCTTGCTCCCAAGAAACGTCTTCATCTGCGTTAATTTCTTCTTTATTTGTACATTCGCCATAACCGTTCTCAGCACAGCGATACTGGCGAAATTCTCCAGGAATTTTAAGCACAGGAGCACGGTTAATTTCCGTATCCCAACGACTTTCATCTGTCGAATTCACTTTGTCGCGATCAACTTCTTCGACATAAATACCATTAGTTTCATCAAAACGAAGCGTAACTAACTTTGGATCGCCTTGGAAAAAACCACGCTGAGTCATGGCATAGCGAGGAGCTTCACCAGTTGACGGCATGTACATCCAAAGTGATTCCGTATCTAAAGATTGAACAGAAATCTCTTCGGTTGGTTTTTCATAGGTGTCATAGGCACGATCTTCGGCCCCACACCCGCTGAGGATTGCGGCAATACTTGCTGCGATAATTGCGTGTTTAAACATAATTTACCTATATTTATAATTATATTAAATTTTTATTTCTAACTATCTAAATTCAATGCGAACGGAGCAGTATTAGAATTGATAGTTAATCACTGCGTAATAAGTTGTTTTCTTTAAATCGACTAAATCATTAAGAGGGTTTGAACCTCTTTCAGGATTGTAATAACTAATACCATTAGTCAACCCAGCAGAAATAGAAATACTCTTAGTTATTTGGTAGCCCACCTCTTCCCCATGTAATAAAGTCGGGTCAAACGTGCTCCCATTATAATCCCATGACTGTTTAGGCATTACGAAAATGTTAAAATAGAAGTCTTCTGCAAAAGCATAATCAAGAGAAAATTGGCTACTCAATTGGTATTCAATAAGCTGATTACCCCCAGCTGTTTTATATTCGTGAAAGTTTTTTCTAAGTAATAATGTATTACTTAATGAAAGCCCTTCAATCCAATTATCGAATGGAGCACTCCACCTGACTTTCAACCTAGTTCCTAACGTTAGATCGTTCCTCCTTGACCATTTGGACGTTGGCAATATTACTCTCACCTCACCACTCAGTGATGAGCCATCAGTAGGTTTGAATAGTCCATTACGCCCCAAAGAGATGGACGTATTATTCCAGAACTGTCCCCTACTCCCGTATTCATCACCATCGAACAAGTGATAACCAGACGCTACCACTTGGAGTCGAGATTTGTCTGAAAACGAATATCGGACAACGCCAGTTGCAGAAGCCGAACGGTTTGCTAAAGACGCACTGTCTTCATATCCGTTTCGAGAATAGTCAGCACTAATGTATCCAGACCAAGGATTTTCATTATTTTTGGACTCCCACTCATCTTGCAAATTATTTGCTAGGGCGAGCGAAGGCGCCACCAGCATAAAAGCTGGCAACATAAGTAGTTTATTCATATTTTCCTTCTTGCATTACACTTCCGTATTATATCTACATTTATTTTTGTAGTTTTAAGCCTGTTTAGCTAACCTCGTTGTTTTTATTTTTTCCGTTGAGAGGGATGCGTTATTGGAATAGACGACAATAATGTTTTTGTATAATCTTCTTTTGGATTTTTATAAACATCTTCCGCACTTCCAAATTCAATTATTTTGCCTTTTTTCATTACGACCACATTATCTGAAATGTGCTTAACGACAGAGAGATCATGTGAAATAAAAATAATGGAAAGGTTCATCTCTTTTTGTATTTTCAACAATAGATTTAGTATCTGAGCTTGTACCGAAACATCTAATGCCGATACTGACTCATCGCAAACTAATAACTTTGGCTTTAATGCTATTGCTCTTGCTATGCCTATACGCTGCCTTTGCCCTCCTGAAAACTCATGCGAATAGCGGGTTACAACAGAGTGAGGTAATCCGATCTTATCGAGCAGTTCTAAAACCCACTTTTTTCGTTCTTTCTTCGAACCAATGCCATGAATAATAAAAGGTTCTTCGAGTATTCCACCTACTGTATGCCTCTGATTCAACGACTCTAAAGGATCCTGAAATACAATCTGCATCTCTCTACGAAGTGGACGCATTCTTTTTGTGTTGTAATGGGTGATGTCTTCCCCTTCAAAAAAGATCTTTCCAGCTGATGGTTCATACAATTTGAGTAATGTTCTACCAAGCGTACTTTTCCCACAGCCAGACTCTCCAACCAGACCTAACGTCTCGCCTTGCTTTAATGAAAATGAAACACCGTCAACAGCTTTGATTACATAACCTTTCTTAAATAGGTTTTTACCTGATAGAAAGTGCTGCTCAAGCCCTTCAATTCTAATCACTTCTGACATCCTCAATTCCCCTTGTATTCAGGGAATTCATTCAAATCAATTGGGTTGATTTGAATGGTTTGTTTCGGCTCGACATTGAGATCTGGAATTAAGCTCAAGAGTCTTTTTGTATACGGATGTTGTGGGTGATCAAAAAGTTCGAAAATTTCTGCATGCTCAACAATACGTCCGTCATACATCACAGCGACTTCATCGCAAATTTCCGCAACAACACCTAGATCATGAGTGATAAAGATCACTGCCATCCCTGTCTCTTCTTGAAGCTCTCTTATCAGTTCCAAGATTGATGCTTGAACCGTTACATCTAATGCAGTCGTCGGCTCATCACATATCAAGATGTCAGGCTTACATGCAAGAGCTATCGCAATCATTACCCTTTGTCGCATCCCTCCTGACAGGCTATGAGGATATTCTTTGAAATGTAGTTTCGGCATTGGAATTTCAACTTTCTCAAGCAAACCAATTGCGTACTCTATCTTTTCAGATTTAGACATCTGGCTATGGTGCAAATCCAGAACCTCGACAATCTGATTGCCAATTGTCTGAACAGGGTTCAAGGCAGTCATAGGGTCTTGGAAAATGATTGAGAGACGATTGCCACGCATCTTATGCATCTCATGCTCAGGAACCTCTGTAAGGTCTGTATCACGATAAATAACTTTTCCAGCCGTAACCTTTCCATAAGGCTTAGGAAGTAGTCCCATAATAGACATGGAAGTTACGCTCTTCCCACTGCCCGACTCCCCAACCAAACCCAGTGTTTGGCCAGATTTCACGTCAAAGGACACACCTTTTAGTATCTTTATAATGCCGTCATCAGTACTGAATTCAGCTTCTAAGTCACGAACTTTTAATACAATGTTTTGGCTCATTCCACGTTCATCCTTAGAGCTTATATCTGTCATCAATGATGGTGATGGGTGGATACGCCTTACCTTCTTTTGAAGCCAATTGAGTTTCTTTTTTTAGGTCTGTATCAATCCAGAAATTACTGGTATCTAAAATATTAAACATGGCGCCAGTCCTCTTCGTCATTGGGTTCTTTGGGAACTTAATCCAACGCCAGTAGGCATCTCGTGTATAAGGCACCATATAGCCAGGTACAATGACATACGCATCCTTTATTTTTCTTTGAATGTTCTGAGATAGCTGCTGTTTTCTTTCCATATCAAACTCAGAAATAAACGCCTCAATTTTCTGATCTAGCTCTGGTGAACTAAAGTTTGTATGGTTATTAGTTTGCGGACGGTTAGCATTTGTCGAGTGAAAATACTCTTTGTAAGCTGGTATCTCCCCTCCGCCCATATTAAGAAAAGCAAGTTAGTGCTTTTTCTCGAGAATAAATTTGAATGCAGCTGAACCATCGACAAGGTTTAAGTCGAGCTCTAAACCAGCTAACTTCGCTTGCTCTTTTAGATAGGCAATTCTTGGTGTCCAAATGTTATAGCCATAAGTAACCTTGAAGCTCAAACGAACCCCATTGGCATTCACGCGGATACCATCAGAACCGATATTATCGAAGCCTGCAGACTCAAAATAACCAATCGCAAGTTCTGGCCTAAACGGTGGCGGCTCTACGCCTTCTAAATCGTATTTTCCATGCCCAAACCCCATAGCATGAGGTTTTCGAGAATAGTCACCTCTTAATACCTTCTTGATCATGCCATCGAAGTCAGTAGCGTAAGTAATGCCTTTTCGAACATTGATATTGTTCAGGAGTGGCATCGATGTGTTTATCCATAATCCACCAGCGCCTTGTGGCCTTTGATTAAAGCCCCAGAATTTCTGTATAAAGCCATGATTAAAAGGTTCTGAGCTGGTTTTCTCATGCCACAGTTGAGGCTGTACCATTGCAAACGTGTCCAGCTTTCCTTTTTCAAAGTGCTTACGTGCAATATCACTATCACGAATAACCTTGATGCGAAGTTTTTCCACGTTAAATCGGTTTTTATAATATTTATTTCCGTAACCCCACCAGCTATCACCAACATGTGAAAACGTAACGCTGCGGCCTTTATTTACTTTTGATATGAAATAAGGCGACGTTGTTGGCTCTGGCTTGAAGTTGTATTTGCGAACAAAATTATCATCCATGCCATCCTTATTCCCATCGTTAATATCAACAAAATGATGCTTGGGACGAGGCTGGACTCCGTGACTCGGCATATTGATAAGAGCCATAAGTTCATCATTACTTTTAGGCTCGGCCATCGTAATACTGATCGTATAGTCATCGAATTTTTCAACGGTCGTGATGCTATTGCGGAAAAAGTCGCTATACCAAGGATCAATAATGTCTTTGGAACGGTAATACGTAAGCATAAATAGATAATCGTCAGCCGTTACCGCTTCCCCATCAGACCATTTCGCGTCAGGATTCAGTTTGAAATAAACCGTCTGGTGATCGCTCCCAAATGCCCATTCATTCGCCAGTTGTGGAATCCAATTGTCGGTATTTGGATGTCGTTGTGCCAATTTAGGCGTGCCATCCATTAAATAGAAACGAATACCTGAATTCGCGTCGGGACCCACTGAACGTAATGTTTGTGGGAAACTAGGCATAAAACTACGTAAAGTACCGCCACGTTTAGCCTCTTCAGAAGCAAAAACGGGATCATCCCAATTACTTTGCCATTCCAAATTATTTGGTGTTTGTTGCGCTTGAGCTAAGAAACTCAACAACAAAGCGAATAGTCCGTATCTGTACATCATCACTTCCTAGTGCCTATCTATAAACTGTGTATTTTTTGGGATCAAAGGCCGTTCTTATCGCTTCACCGATGAATGTAACCATGACCAAAACACCGACTATTGCCGTCACAACAGAGCCAACAATCCATGGCGAATCGAGATTCGATTTGCCTTGTTGAAGCAACTCTCCCCAGCTTGGGGTCGGTGGAATGAGACCTAAACCTAAGTAGTCCAGTGCCGTTAATGCGGTGATGTTGGCTGCAATAGTGAAAGGCGCCAGAGTGACGATCATCACCATCGTGTTGGGTAAAATATGATTAAAGAGGATTCTTGCTGTTGATGCTCCTAGCGCCTTTGCAGCTAACACATACTCTCGAGCAGATTCTCTGTAGGTCATCGTTCGCATGTACCAAGTAATACCCATCCATCCAAAAGTCACATTGATCAATACAAACAGCATGAATGTGGGTTGTGCTATCGAGACCAAAATCATGATCACGTAGAGGAACGGCACCATTGACCAAGTCTCAATGACTCTTTGAACAATCAGATCAAATTTGCCACCAAAGAAACCCATCGCACACCCCACCGTTACACCAATGCTGTATGCGATCACCATAATTATCAGAGCAAATCCCATTGCTGTTCTAAACCCGTAAACCAATCGAGCTAAAATATCCCGCCCGATTACGTCAGTGCCCAAATAGTGCTTTGAGTAAGCATTTGGAGCATGTGGCGGATATTCACCAGAGAAGTCTTGTTCATACGGATTCCAAGGCACCAAAGGTAAAATCGCAAAGTCACCATTGTTTTTATCTTTAAGCGCTAATTGAAGCAGTCGATAGTTTGCCTCTCCCGAAGATTCCAAACCAAATGTCTTACCTGAGTAAACATCAGATACAATTGGAAAGTAGTATTCCCCCTGATAACGCACCACCAAAGCCTTACTATTGATCAATGCTTCAGCGAAAAGAGACAGTAATAACATTACAGATAAAATAATCAGCGACCAGTATCCACGCTTTATTTGTTTGAATCGCTTGATCTGCTTTAGCGTCAACGGATTTAGTTTAATCATCATCAAGCTCCAAACTTCACTCTAGGATCAACCAATGCTACGCAGACATCAGACAAGATATTGCCAAGTAGCAATATGCCGGCGTTGATTGCGACAATACCCATAACCACTGGGTAATCTCTTTCTACAATTGATTCATAACCAAGCAGGCCTATGCCATTAATATCGAAAATAACCTCAATTAAGAAAGAGCCCGTCATGAAGAAAAGAAGAGAGTTGCCAAAGTGGCTAGCGATTGGAATTAAACTATTGCGTAGTGCGTGTTTACGAATCGCCTCTCTGAAAGGCAAACCTTTAGCGATAGCGGTACGAATGTAATCTGACGATAAGTTTTCCATCAAATTATTCTTCATGGTCATGGTTAAGGTCGCAAAGTCACCTATTAAATAACAAAGCAAAGGTAAGACCGCATGCCACAAAATATCAGTAATTTGTTCTGAGAAAGTATTGAAGTCGTCGAAGTCATCATCAACAAAGCCCCCCATCGGGAACCACTCTAGGTGATAACTGAAAAACGTAATAAGAAGCACGCCAACCACATATCCTGGTAAGGCATAACCGACAAAAATCATGATTGATGAGGCAGAATCAAAAACGCTGCCATGCTTCATGGCCTTAAGGTAGCCAAGCGGGATTGAGATGAAATAGCTAATGAAAAAGGTCACACCGCCGTACATAACGGAGACAGGTAGGCGCTCAAAAATCATGTCACTGACCGGTTCGTAATAGCGTGTCGATTCGCCTAGATCAAAATGAACAAGTCGAACTAGCCATTCGAGATACGCTTCCGTTACCGGCTTATCCAATCCATAAAATTTATTAAGATCGGCGAGTTGGTCTTCAGACAAAGCTGAGTTTTGGCCAACGAGACTAGACGCGCCACCACCATCCCCTTGAGGCTGCATGTTAGCGAGCATCCTCTCGACAGGGTCACCTGGGACAAAACGCGTAATCGCGAATATCAAAATCGTAATACCAAGAAACGTAGGTACAACTAAAGCAAAACGTTTCAGTAAATATGCAATCATCCTAACTAGCCAAATCCCATTTAAAGCAATATTTCATCAATTTAATCAATAAAACAAAGTAGTCAAATGGTTACATTTACCTACATTAACTTACAATTGCATTTAGTTTGGATTAATTTACTTAATAAATTTTAATCTTAATAATCAGAAGCTTAAATTGAACACCAGAAAGGAATTTTGAATTAGAAGGTGTAGGTAATCTTTGTTTGTAACTTAGAAAGTGAACTGCTTAGACAATTCAAACATGTTTGTAAGCTGCATTGATATGGTGACAAATCGAAATCAAATACAAAAATCGCCACTGTTAAACAGAAGCGATTTATTGGTCTAATGAAAGAGGAGTTAATCTATGAATAATGTATTTGGCTACACACCACCAACGTTCGAGAGATTCACCAACTGCTTGGTATATTCATGCTGCGGATTACCAAACAAAGTCTCAGTATCGCCCTTCTCTATTACCTCGCCAGCTTTCATGACGATGGTGTAATGACACAAGGATTTCACGACATTCAAATCATGACTGATAAAGAGATAAGTCAGACCATACTTTTCTTGAAGTGACTTCAGCAAATCCAGCACCTGCGCTTGAACGGTTCTGTCTAATGACGATGTAGGTTCATCGAGCAAGATAAACTCTGGCTTTAAAATCAAAGCACGAGCAATCGCAATACGTTGCCTTTGTCCGCCAGAAAACTCATTCGGATAGCGGTGGCGAGTTTCAGGATCGAGGTCTACCTCTTTCATTACGTCACAGATGCGTTGGTCGAGTTCGCTCTCATCCAATTGTTGATGAACTAATAAACCTTCGCCAATCACTTGCGCGACCGACATTCGTGGGTTTAACGCAGAGAATGGGTCTTGAAAGACAACTTGCATACGGCTTCGAAATGGCAGCATCTGTTGGCGATTTAAGCCTTGAAGCTGTTCGCTCGAATAAGTAATCGAACCTTCACTCTCCACCAGCTTCAAAATAGCCATGCCAGTGGTTGATTTACCAGAACCGCTCTCGCCCACTAAACCGATTGAGTGCCCTTTTTTCAAGGTGAACTCCATGTCAGTGACAGCTTTAACATGCGAAATGGTTCGCTTGAATAAACCGCCAGTAATCGGGAACCAAACACGCAGTTGGTCAACATTGAGCAAAGGTTTACTTTCCGGAGATACAGGAACAGGCAAACCTTTTGGATCGGAATTAATAAGTTTTTGAGTATAAGGGTGAGATGGTGCATTAAAGAGTGTTTTACAGTCATTGCTTTCAACTAAGCGACCATCTTTCATTACCGCCACTCTGTCGGCAATCTTACGAACGATACTCAAATCATGGGTGATAAAAAGCATCGCCATACCGAGCTCTTGTTGTAGGTCTTTCAACAAATCCAAAATCTGCGCTTGTACCGATACATCCAATGCTGTCGTGGGTTCATCAGCAATAAGCAGCTCTGGCTCGTTAATTAGAGCCATTGCAATCATTACACGCTGACGTTCGCCACCAGACAACTCATGCGGATAAGCTGAAATCTTTTGCTCTGGGTAGCGAATGCCAACCTTTGAAAGCCACTCTATCGCCAAGGCTTGCGCTTTGTTGGTTCGCATACCTCGGTGAATCGCGAGGGTTTCAACAAGCTGTTTGCCAATTCGATGAAGCGGATTTAGCGAAACCATAGGCTCTTGGAAGATCATGCCGATACGGCCACCACGAATCCCACGCAGTTGCCTTTCAGAACAACTCAGAATCTCGGTGCCAGAGAAATTGATCTTACCATTTAAGTAATGAGACGAGCCTTTCGGTAACAGTTTTAAAATAGAGTTAGCCGTGACCGATTTACCGGAACCACTCTCGCCTACCAGCGCGAGCGTTTCACCTTTGTATATTTCTAAAGAGACATCTTGTGTCACTTGTTCTATCGAGTTTTTTCGCCCGAAACCGACAGACAGTTTGTCTATGGTCAAAACCGGAGAAGCAGGCGTTGTATTTAAAGTCATAACCTATCCTTACTTCTGTTGATGTGGATCGAAGGCATCACGTACCGCTTCACCAAAGAAGACAAGTAACGTAAGCATCAGTGAAAGCACGACGAAAGCAGAGATACCAAGCCAAGGCGCTTGTAAGTTTGCTTTACCTTGCGCCAACAGTTCACCTAATGAAGGCGAACCGGCAGGAAGACCAAAGCCCAAAAAGTCTAATGAGGTTAATGTGGTCACCGAGCCAGAAAGAATAAACGGCATCATGGTTAACGATGCAACCATCGCGTTGGGTAGCATGTGACGAAGCATAATGCGTTTATCATCAACACCCATAGCCTGAGCAGCACGCACATAATCGAAGTTTCGGCAGCGTAAAAATTCCGCTCGCACGATGCCGACTAAACTCATCCAACTGAACAGCACCATAATCCCGAGCAACCACCAGAAATTCGGCTCAATAAAACTCGACAAAATAATCAGCAAGAACAAGGTCGGCATACCAGACCATACTTCAATGAAGCGCTGTCCGAATAGATCAACCCAACCACCGTAGTAACCTTGTGTTGCTCCAACGACGACACCGATCAAGCTCGATACAATCGTCAGAATAAAACCAAACAGAACGGAAATACGGAAGCCATAAATGATACGAGCTAATACATCTCGCCCCTTATCATCGGTTCCTAACCAGTTCACCGAATCGGGTTCCGATGGCACCGCACCTGAAATATCGAAGTTTATCGTGTCGTAGCTAAACGGAATGATTGGCCACACGATGTAACCGCTGTCTTCAATCAGCTCGATAACATACGGGTCTTTGTAGTCGGCTTCGGTTTCAAACTCACCACCAAACTCCGTCTCGGCGTATTCATTGATAACAGGTACAAACCACTGATTATCATAAGAAACCAAGAGTGGCTTATCGTTGGCAATGATTTCAGCGAACAGGCTCAAGCCAAACAAGATGGTAAATATCCAAAGGGAGATAAAACCACGCTTGTTTGCTTTAAAACGTAACCAACGAGCTTCAGCTAAAGGGTTGTTAAACATTTATTATCAATACCTTGTTATTCGTTCGCCATTAACGCGCTTCAAAATCAATTCGAGGATCAACCCAGGTATACGTCAGGTCGGAGATAATGCTCAGCACCAAGCCAAGCAAGGTCATGATATAGAGAGAGCTGAACACCACGGGATAGTCGCGTTGAATGGTCGATTCAAAGCCAAGTAGACCAATACCTTCGAGTGAAAACATCACTTCAATCAACATAGAACCCGTGAAGAAAATACTAATAAATGCGCTTGGGAAACCGGCAATAATGATCAGCATGGCATTACGAAAAACGTGCTTGTAGAGAATGCTGCTTTCGTCCAAGCCTTTCGCTCTCGCGGTCACCACATATTGCTTATTGATTTCATCAAGGAAGGAGTTTTTGGTCAGCATACTGAGCGTGGCAAAGCCGCCGATGACCATCGCAAAAATAGGCAACGCTAAGTGCCAGAAGTAGTCGCCAATTTGTTGATACCAATTGAGCTGGTCGAAGTTACTCGACACTAACCCACGCAATGGGAACCAACTGAAATAGTTACCACTCGCGAACAAAATAATCAGGATGATCGCAAACAGGAAGCCCGGCACCGCGTAGCCGACAATCACCACCGCACTCGACCAAATATCAAAGCGAGAGCCGTGATGTATCGCCTTCATAATGCCGAGAGGTATCGATATCACATAGATGATTAACGTGCTCCACAACCCTAAGGAAATGGAGACAGGTAAACGCTCAATGATTAAATCAATCACGTTACCGCCCTTAAACAGACTTTCACCAAAATTAAAGGTCGCGTAATTTTTCAACATATCGAAGTAGCGAACGTGAATCGGTTTATCAAAACCAAACTGCTTTTTGATCTCTTCAACCACTTCCGGATCAAGCCCGCGCGAGCCCTTATAACCACTGGCTGATGCTTGATCACTTTCGCTTAAATCAACTTCTTGTCCACCACCAGAAAAACGCTCCATGATGCCAGAATTGTGCCCTTCTAATTGAGCAACGGCTTGCTCTACCGGGCCACCAGGGGCGATCTGAATGATGAAAAAGTTGATGGTGATGATCGCCCACAGTGTGGGGATCACCAACAGTAAACGCCGAAATATATACGCGGCCATGCTAACTAACTCCTAGCGACGTTTTTCAGGAAGCAGAGCTGCCTTCTCTTCTGAAATCCACCATGTATCGATACCTAAATCGTATTTAGGTAATACATCTGGACGCTCAAACTTGTCCCACATTGCAACGCGGTATTCGCCAACGTGCCATTGAGGGATGTTGTAGAAATTCCATTGCAATACTCGGTCTAGTGAACGACCTAGAGTCAGGAGCTTTTCTGGATTCTGTTGATTGCTCGCGATTTGTTCTGTTAACGCGTCAACCACTGGATCCATCACACCTGCAGTATTGTAAGTAGAATCAATGTAGTTAGAGTTCCAAACAATCATTAAGTTCGGGCTAGGATAAGGGTTTGCAGAAAATGATGAAGACACCATGTCGAAATCTCGGTCACGAAGACGCTTGATGTACTGAGTGGTATCTATGGTACGGATCTTCATCTCGATACCCATGCGCTTCAAGTTCTTCTGAACAGGCGTTGCAATACGCTCTGTGGTTGGGCTGTAAATCAACAACTCAAATGACAGCGGCTTGCCGGTCTTTTCGTTGGTCATGACTTTGTCTTTCAGAACCCAACCCGCTTCTTTTAATAACTTGAAAGCAGTACGCATCTGGCTACGAATACGGCCACTGCCATCGGTGACTGAAGGTTGGAATTCTTCAGTGAACACTCTCGGTGGAATTTGGTCTTTGTATTGAGACAGCAACGCTACTTCAGCTTCGCTTGGTAAACCTTTCGCTTCATAGTCTGTGTTTTGGAAGTAGCTACGAGTACGTTTGTACTGGCCGTAGAACATGTTCTTGTTCATCCACTCAAAGTCCATCGCGTAGGTTAACGCTTCACGAACTTTAGGATCTGAGAACACCGGAGATTGAATGTTGAAGACAAAACCTTGAGTCGTTTCTGGCTTCTCATGGTTGATCTCTTCTTTGATGATGTAGCCTTTATCGAAGTTCGCGCCTGTGTAAGAGTTGGCCCAGAACTTAGCCGAGTTCTCTGTTCGAAGATCGAACTCCCCTGCTTTAAAGGCTTCTAGCATTACGGTGTCGTCACGATAGTAATCGTATTGCACTTCCTTGAAGTTATTACGGCCGACGTTTACAGGTAGGTCGGCTGCCCAGTAGTTTTCATCTAAACCGTAAGTCACGCTTTGACCCGATTTATAGCTGATGATCTTATAAGGGCCACTGCCTACCGGCGGCTCACTTAGAGGTTCAGACAGCTTCTTGTCTTTCCAATAATGCTCTGGCAGTACTCGAGTGCTTTGGGCAAAGCTAAACAACTTCTCGCGGTTTGGCTTCTCCATCTCAATACGTACCACTAAATCAGAAACCGCGGTGACTGACTTAATTTCTTTGTAATACACACGGTATTGAGGCACACCCTCGGTTGAAAACTTATTAAAGGTGAATGCCACATCATGAGCCGTAATAGGCTCACCGTCATTGAATCTCGCTTTTGGATTGATATCGATTTCCATCCAAGTGAAATCACTGGCGTAGCGAACCTTTGAGGCGATCAACGGATAATACGCATCAATCTCGTCGCTCGGAGAAAACATCAAGGTATCGTAAATCTCTCCGGTATAACTTGCAGCAACGCCGCGAGAACCGAATCGATTAAAACTATCGTAAGTACCAATGCTGCCATAGGTCACTTTGCCTAGTTTTGGCGCATCAGGATTAACGTAATCAAAGTGAATGAAATCGGCTGGATATTTTGCTTCACCAAAACCGACCAGTTGAGTGGCTTCAATAACGGTGACAGCAGGAGTGGATTCGGTATCAGAGGCGTGTGTAACGGAGGGATATAGAGCAATAAGCGGCAGCATGACTGCACATGAAGTTAAATTTAACCTGAAAAACTGAGTGCGCTGCGAGGCTTTGCTTCGGAAAACTGTTCCCATTTGACTCTCCCTTCAAATGTTATGAATTCGATATTCAACTTGATTAATCGGCTTTGAATGCACACCGTTAAAACAAGTATAGGTTCAAATCTAACATCATGTAATAACTAATAAAACCATCAGCACTTCATCTCTGACGGTTTATTTACAAATTACTCGGGTTCAGTCTAAAGAAATATGACACGCCCTAACTATTGAACGTGGTACTCGTCAAAGATAAGTTCACCAATTTCATTAATCACCGTGTCACGCTCTGAAATGGTTAACTCGGTTTCCGTAAGAGAGATACTGATGATCAGCGGAGCGCGAGTTTCACTCCACACGATAGCCGTAATAGCACGTGAGCCATAAGCGCCCGCCCCTGATCTGTCGGCAATCTTCCAACCATCAGGCAGAATCGAACGAATCATCCCATCAGAGACTTTGTTACCCATCATCCAAGTCTTGAGCTGAGCTTTGGATTCTTCTGATAGCACGTTGCCATACACCAATTCATTCAACGTTTTCACCATAGTGTTTGGTGTTGTGGTGTCACGCTCATCACCCGGCCGAGCATGATTCAGATCGGGTTCGATATGGTCAATACGTGTTTTGCTGTCTCCCGTGGAACGCAAAAACTCGGTTAACCCGTTAGGCCCACCAGTACTAGCTAACACTATATTAGCAGCCGTGTTGTCGCTCATTTCCATGGTGGAGGCACATGCGTCTCTGAGTGAGATTTCTTTACCGACAAACGCTTTAGTCATCGGAGACCAAGCAATAAGCTCATCAGATTTAACCCCAACCTTAGACTCTAAATATAATCCTTCATGTTCATGGACATAGAGAAGATTCGCGCACGCTAAAGTTTTAAAGGTACTCATCATTGGAAAACGTTCATCGCTCTTATAACTCCATGTTTGCTCAGTCGCAGAATCATACACTGCGACACCAATGCGCGCCGAGACACGGGATTCGATTTGCGCAATAGATTGAGCCTCAAGGGAATGACTCCATGACGACATAGAGAAGAGAGCACTCAATAACATAAGAGCAAGGGAAGTGTATTTTTTCATTGTTGGAACCATAGAAAAACGATTGATTCATCGTAGATAAAAAGAAGCGCGACGCCTTAAAAGCCTCGAACGGAGAGAATCTAATCAGAAAGTGACTCCCTAATCTAGAGCCAACGAAAATAACTGACTAAACCCGAACAATATCTTCATATTTTAGATATCCTTAAAGGAGTGATTTCAATAGGATTCAACCTTGAACAAACCAAACCAAATAACATTCTCAACGTTCAATCTTTTGAACTACCTCGAACCACCGAATGCTTATTATGATTTTGAGAACATCTACAGCTTCGAGGAGTGGCAAAAGAAGCAAGGCTGGATAGCTGAAGCGATTCGCTCATCCGACTGTGATGTGATTGGCTTTCAAGAAATCTTTAGCCCTGAGTCTTTAGAGCAATTAATGAAAGAACTGGGTTACCCTTACTTTGCAGTTGTCGATAGCGCACATGTTGAAGATGATTACCTGTACACCTCTCCTGTCGTTGGTATCGCATCGCGTTACCCAATTGAAAATGTGCAGCCTGTGACACCGGATTCAGAGTTACTTTCAGCCTTCAACCTTGGCGACAAGTTCTCATTCAACCGAACGCCTGTCCACGCGACGATTACGTTACCCCATTTAGGTTCGACCGACTGTTATGTTGTGCACTTCAAATCGCAACGTCCAACCGAACCCAAAGCTGAACCGCTAGAATCCAGTGACATCTCAGCAGATAAAAAGCCACAAAGCGAGACCTTGGTTAAGCTTCATCAGGAACAACTAGGATCGTGGCTATCGAGTGTCCAACGTGGACTAGAAGCTCAAATGCTGCATCAATACATCACCAATCAACGCTACCAAACGGATCAACCTGTTGTGTTGATGGGCGACTTTAACAAGCCCCTATTCAATGATGAGTTCAAAGGGCTGCTGAGCTATTCATTGAATCGAGATGAAGCGAGCAAACATTGGTTATCACACTTCCGATTAAGAGACAGTTGGGATCTCTATCATCAACTGCATGAAGAAGACTTACTCGAACAACGCAAACCAACCCATTACTACGGAGCTTCTGGTTCTGTGCTGGATTACATATTGATGTCGAACGAATTTGACTGTCAGAACTCATCGAGCTTGATGGAGATCTCTAGCTACGCAATGTTAGACCATCACCTCATCAATCCAAGCTTTGAACACGACCAATTCAGTACTGACCATGCAGTAGTATCAGTTACCGCTCATATTCGTGAAGCCTAGCGATTCGATGACGTTCTCACTCAAGATTCACCAGCGATAAACATGAAAAAAGCCGCAGTTAATAACTGCGGCTTTCCACTTTAGCCAAACGGGTTGAGCCAACCGACGCCCCATTCAGAAACCGATTTACCGTTTAGCAAAGTGTGAAACTTAGAAGTTGTATGTTGCGCCAAGGTAGAATGAATCGATCACGAGATCTTTATCACTTTCAAAAGCTGAATCGCTCTCAATCACAAATGCATCCGCTTCATAACCTAACCTAAAGCTGACGTTTTTAGCCTGTTTGGGTGTGTACTCCACTCCGAAACCGTAGCGAATACCCTCACCACTATCGTCATCAAGCACCGGCAACGACTGGTCTAAATCAATCGTCGACAAACCGATGATGCCAAAAGGGCGAATTCCATTGTCAAACGTGTAACCTAGATTAGCACTGATCGAAAATGCAGTTGGAGACCAAGTGTAAGTAGATTGGTTTAATGCATTTTTTGCAACAACGTCGCCATAATTCGTATATTGCGCCTCTAGCGCAACAATGCGATTAAATTGGTATCCGGCAATTATCTTATATGTCTCGTCTTCTGCATCAACAGTAATTGGCATTAAAGAGTCCTTATAAAGCCCACCGTCATCAATACCAGACGTACCGATTACACCGCCTAGGTAGAAGCCACTGTCCGCTGCCATTACATTGTTTGCTGCCACTACTGACATCATCGCGATGCTTAGAATAAATTTGTTGTTCATTACTGCTTGACCTTACTTATTGCAAATCAAGATTGTTACGCCTTCCTCTGCTGCACAATCTTGTTAGAGTTATCCGACACCCCGTCGAATTCGCAAGCAGGTTAAGCTCACAGAAAACAAAAAAATAAATAAAAATGTAATCACTTTGTCATTTCAAACAACACAATCAGTAATAACCAAATAAACATCTGAATAATAAAGAAATAAAAACACGCCTTTTCTAGATAAAACCTTCCACTCAATTTTCAAACCATCCCATTTTTAGATTTTATTCGCGCAGACTTACGAACGCTTACTTTCAAGAGTGGTGTTATTTCGCATAATCCGCGCGCTTTGAATCACTAGCACACCTAACGAAATACCCAATCAATCTCCACCATTCAAAATAAGACGAACAGAAACACGATGACCCAAACCATAAACCTTAACGGCTTAATCCTTGATATCGACGCTCGAACTATCACCAACCCGCAGGGAAACAAAATAACGTTGCGCCCTCACCTTTTGGCGGTGCTCTGCTTACTGCTAGAGAATGTTGGAAAGCCCATTTCGAGAGAACACATCGTAGATATCTGCTGGGGCGGACAACTCTCGTCACCTCATGCTCTAGCAAATGCGGTTTATAACCTTCGTAATGTCTTTGCGCGGTTGAGAACACCAAACATCCAAATAGTTACCATCAACAAGTTTGGCTATGCGTTATCGGTTGAACCTACTTAGTTAGCTAGAATTGGGGATGACAAACCGCCAGATTCAAACAACACTGTATGAGCAATGCATCGCAACCATCCCCTCTTTCTATTCAGTCTGATGTTCGACGAATCCCCCTTGTTGTCCTCAGTTTTGTTCGTATTTATGCAATCAATGTCGGTGACTGAGATCACCAAAAAACACCCCATCGAAACGTTTCGATGATCATTATCACACTCTAAGAAAGTGAATAGTGCAAATGATAAATCAGACACTATTATCACTATCGAAACGTTTCGATGGCTTTTTATTGAGTTGTTCTCAACCCATCAAACGTTATTTTTCGATAGGTCGTGATATGAAAAAAAGTACTCTAATAAACTCTGAACTCTCTTACCTAGTGGCGACTCTTGGCCACACAGATGAAATCACGATTTGTGACGCAGGCTTGCCGATTCCGGATCACGTAACTCGTATTGATCTTGCTTTGACTCACGGTGTCCCAAGCTTTCAGCAAACGGTAAAAACCATGCTGGATGAATCTCAAATCGAAGGCGTTGTGATTGCAGAAGAGTTTGCGAAAGTAAGCCCAGAACACCACGCTGCGCTGATTGATTTAATCAAGACAGAAGAAGCACGTTGTGGCAAATCGCTTTCTATTACTTACATCACTCATGAAGAATTCAAACAGCGAACGCATGAAAGCCGTGCAGTGATTCGCACTGGTGAATGCACACCATACGCAAATGTTATTTTCCAAGCTGGCGTAACCTTTTAGCTCAAGCAAAACGCAACGACAGCTCAGTGTCATCACTGAACCAAAACAATACATAGACAGAACAATCAAATACAACTGGCCCCGAGTAAAGGAACCGACATGACTCAAGCCATTTTAGAACTTAGCTCAATTGAGAAAGCCTTCCCTGGTGTTAAAGCATTGGATAAGGCAAGCCTCAACGTTTACCCAGGACGCGTAATGGCGTTAATGGGTGAAAACGGTGCAGGTAAATCAACGCTCATGAAAGTGCTCACCGGCATTTACCACTTGGATGGCGGCACTATCGCCTACCAAGGAAAGCCAGCTGCATTCAAAGGGCCGCGTGATTCTCAACAAGCAGGCATTAGTATCATTCACCAAGAATTAAACCTAATCCCTGAGTTAACTATCGCCGAGAACATCTTCTTAGGTCGTGAAATCACGGGCACCATGGGTCGCATCTTGTGGAACGAGATGTACCAAGAAGCGGACAAGCTACTTAAACGCCTTAACGTAAAACACAGCTCTAAAACGCCTCTAGGCCAGCTAAGCCTTGGTGAGCAACAGATGGTAGAGATCGCGAAAGCCCTATCGTTTGAATCTAAGGTCATCATCATGGATGAGCCGACTGATGCGCTAACCGATACTGAAACTGAGTCTCTGTTTAAAGTGATTAACGAACTGCGTGATGAAGGCTGCGGCATTGTTTACATCTCTCACCGTTTGAAAGAGATCTTTGAGATTTGTGACGACATCACGGTACTTCGTGACGGTAAATTCATTGGTCAATGTGAAGTAAAATACACAGATGAAGATGGCCTAATCGAAATGATGGTTGGCCGTAAACTGGATGAGCAATACCCAAGAATCCACTCAGGCTTTGGCGAAACCTGCCTAGAAGTGATTGGCTTGACTGGCTCTGGCGTTCATGACGTGAGCTTTACTCTAAAGCGTGGCGAAATCCTTGGTGTATCTGGCCTGATGGGCGCTGGTCGTACTGAATTGATGAAAGTGATTTACGGTGCTCTTCCGAGTGAGCGCGGCGTTATCAACCTAGAAAACAAAACCATTAACCCGGTAAGCCCGAAAGATGGCCTTGCTAATGGTATTGCTTACATCTCTGAAGACCGTAAAGGCGATGGCTTGGTGCTTGGGCTTTCAGTGAAAGAGAACATGTCTCTTTGTTCACTGGATCTACTGACTAAGAGCGGCCAAATCCAACACAAAGACGAAGTGATCGCCGTGGATGACTTCATCAAGTTATTCAACATCAAAACCCCTACTCGCGAGCAGATCATCGGCAACCTTTCTGGTGGTAACCAACAGAAAGTGGCTATCGCTAAAGGCTTGATGACCAAACCAAAAGTACTGATTCTCGACGAGCCAACGCGTGGTGTCGATGTCGGTGCTAAGAAAGAAATTTACCAACTCATTAATAAATTTAAAGCCGACGGCATGAGCATTATTTTGGTCTCATCTGAAATGCCAGAAGTGTTAGGAATGAGTGACCGCATCATGGTGATGCATGAAGGCCGTGTAAGCGGTGAATTTGACGCTAAAGAAGCAAACCAAGAATTATTACTGGCGTGTGCGGTCGGTAAAAAGATCAACGAGGACGCAGCATGAGTACTAAAACCATGAGCAAAACAACTGAAACTGAAGCGCCAAAGAAGAAACCGTTAATCAGCAAAGAGTGGCTGATTGATCAAAAGTCATTGATTGCTTTGATCTTCCTGATTGTTGTCGTTTCTTTCTTAAACCCAAACTTCTTTACTGTCGACAACATCCTGAACATTCTGCGCCAAACCTCGGTTAACGCAATCATCGCTGTAGGTATGACGCTGGTTATCCTAACCGCGGGTATCGACTTGAGTGTTGGTTCTGTACTAGCGCTTTGTGGTGCATTCGCTGCCAGCATGATTGGCATGGAAATCCCTGTGATGATCGCAGTGCCAACTGCTCTTGTAGCTGGTGCAGCACTAGGTGCTATTAGTGGTGTGATTATCGCTAAAGGTAAGGTTCAAGCCTTCATCGCAACGCTGGTAACCATGACACTACTTCGCGGCGTAACCATGGTTTACACCGACGGTCGTCCTATCTCAACTGGCTTCACCGACACTGCAGACGCATTCGCTTGGTTCGGTACAGGCTACGCAATGGGTATCCCAGTTCCAGTATGGATCATGGTCGTGGTATTCGCAGCAGTATGGTACCTACTTAACCACACTCGCTTTGGTCGTTACGTTTACGCACTGGGTGGCAACGAATCAGCAACTCGCCTATCAGGCATCGACGTAGACAAAGTAAAAATCGGCGTTTACGCAATCTGTGGTCTTCTAGCAGCAGTAGCAGGCATCATCGTGGCATCGCGTTTGTCATCCGCTCAGCCAACCGCAGGTATGGGTTATGAGCTAGATGCTATCGCAGCCGTGGTTCTTGGCGGCACAAGCTTAGCTGGCGGTCGTGGTCGTATCATGGGCACATTGATTGGTGCACTGATTATCGGCTTCCTAAACAACGCCCTAAACCTACTAGACGTATCTTCTTACTACCAGATGATTGCAAAAGCAGTGGTTATTCTTCTGGCGGTATTGGTCGACAACAAAAACAAATAAAACCTATTCACACTCTAGGTTAATACAAGTAACACCCTGTTTTACCTTTAAATATTAGAATCTATAAATAATGTAACAACGAGCTAGGACTCACCTCCTAGCTCACCCTACACAAAGGATTTACACCATGAAAAAATTAGCGACTCTTATTTCTGCTGCTCTTCTTTCTACAACAGTATCTGTGTCTGCACAGGCGCAAGATACAATGGCAATCGTTCTGTCTACATTGAACAACCCATTCTTTGTAACCATGAAAGATGGCGCAGAAGCGAAAGCTGAAGAGCTAGGCTACAAGCTTATCGTTCTGGATTCTCAAAACGACCCAAGCAAAGAGCTGTCGAACATTGAAGATCTAACCATTCGTGCTGTTAAGGCAATCCTGATCAACCCAACAGATTCAGATGCTGTGTCTAACGCAATCCGCATGGCTAACCGTTCAAACATCCCAGTACTTACACTAGACCGTGGTGCAAGCCGTGGTGACGTAGTGAGCCACATCGCTTCTGATAACGTAATCGGTGGTGAAATGGCGGGTCACTTCATCATGGAAAAAGTGGGCGAAAAAGCGAAAGTAATCCAACTTGAAGGTATTGCTGGTACTTCTGCAGCTCGTGAACGTGGTGAAGGCTTCATGAACGCAGTAAACGGCAGCGACCTTGAGCTTCTTGCAAGCCAACCTGCTGATTTCGACCGTACTAAAGGTCTGAACGTAATGGAAAACTTACTTGCTGCTAACCCAGATGTACAAGCAGTATTCGCGCAGAACGATGAAATGGCACTAGGTGCACTTCGCGCAGTTCAAGCTTCAGGTAAAGAAGTAATGATCGTTGGCTTTGATGGCACAGACGACGGCATCGCAGCAGTTAACCGTGGCCTACTTGGCGCTACAGTTGCACAACAGCCTGACCTAATCGGCTCTCTAGGTATCGAAATGGCAGACAAAGTACTGAAAGGTGAAACAGTAGACGAGTACGTACCAGTACCTCTAAAAATCATCGCTAAGTAATCGTTACTAGGTAACGCGATATAAAGCAGGGAGTCCCCTATCTCCCTGCTTTGATTAGCTCGCTGACTCAAACAAAAGCAAAACCCGACAGTGCATCGCTGTTTCTCATTCCGCTCACAAACGAGAGCGCACTTAACACAATGAGAAAGACCCATGCATTTTCAAATACGATATATCATAAGGCTCGTATCATGACTCAACTGATTGTTTTAGGTAGCGTTAACGCTGACCACGTACTGCAAGTTCCTTCGTTCCCTCGTCCGGGTGAAACCTTGATTGGCGGTAACTATCAGGTCATCCCTGGCGGTAAAGGCGCAAACCAAGCAGTCGCTGCTGCGCGATTAAACGCAGATATCGGCTTCATCGCCTGTGTTGGTGACGACCCGTTCGGCATCAACATTCGTCAAGACTTTGCTAAAGACGGCATCAACATCGACGGCGTGATCGTGGCAGACAACACGCCAACTGGCATCGCGATGATCCAAGTGTCGGCAACGGGCGAAAACAGCATTTGTCTTTCTGCAGAAGCTAATGACAAACTGACTTGTGACCAAATCGAACCACATCTAGAGAAGATTCGCGGAGCTAAATACCTGCTGACTCAGCTTGAAACCCCGATTGAAGGCATTGAATACGCAGCAAAAACGGCAAAAGAGAGCGGAACTCGCGTGATTCTAAACCCTGCCCCAGCTCGCCCACTATCGGACTCGTTGTTAGCTTGTGTTGATGTGATTACACCAAACGAAACCGAAGCAGAAGTACTGACAGGCGTTACCGTAACCGACAGCGCATCTGCTCATCAGGCAGCTTTGGCTCTGCATGCTAGAGGCATCGAGACGGTAATGATCACGCTTGGCGCTAAAGGTGTTTGGGTAAGTAAAAACGGTGAAGGTGAGTTGATCGCGGGCTTCCGAGTTGAAGCGACAGATACCACCGCTGCGGGTGATACGTTCAACGGTGCATTAGTGACAGGCTTACTTGAAGACATGCCATTAGAACGCGCGATTAAGTTTGCTCACGCCGCAGCTGCAATTTCAGTGACTCGCTTTGGCGCTCAAACCTCTATTCCAAGCCGAGCAGAAACAGACGCGTTTTTGGCAGAGCAATTGTCTGCTTAGTTGATTTTTAGTGGTTAGCCTTAAGATTCGCTAACAACAAATTAGAAGCTTAAGCCTCTGTTTTCAGGCAGAATATCGCGCAACGTGGCAAGTTACTCCCACAAGGATTTTTTATGGCAACAATGAAAGACATCGCTCGGCTCGCAAAGGTTTCGACTTCTACCGTGAGCCATGTGATCAACAAGTCACGTTTTGTCAGTGAAGAGATAGCTGAGCGTGTTAACAATGCAGCTAAAGAATTGAACTACGCGCCGTCTGCATTGGCTCGTAGCTTGAAAATGAAGCAAACCAAAACCCTTGGGATGCTGGTGACGACCTCTACTAACCCATTCTTTGGCGAGGTCGTAAAAGGCGTTGAACGTCGTTGTTACGAAAAAGGCTATAACCTTATCTTGTGCAACACCGAGGGTGACAGCGAACGCATGAAATCATCCATCGATACACTGCTACAAAAGCGTGTCGATGGCTTAATGCTGATGTGTTCGACCCTTGAAGGCGAGCATATTGATGTGTTTGAACGTTACCCAGAGCTGCCTGTTGTGGTTATGGACTGGGGCCCAATGTTGTTCGCGAGCGATAAGATCCAAGACAACTCGCATCAAGGCGGCTACATGGCGACCAAGCACTTGATAGATAACGGTCACTCTCTGATTGGCTGTATCACTGGTCCACTGCATCGCAATCAAGCCTCGTCTCGTTATCAAGGTTTCAAGCAAGCGATGGAAGAAGCGAATTTAGAGATCAACTCAAACTGGATTGTAGAATCTAACTTCGAATGTGATGGCGGTTTTGATTCTTATCAGACACTGAAAGCGCGTGGTGGAATGCCTAGCGCACTGTTTGTGAGTAATGACATGATGGCAATGGGCGTGATTCATGCCGCGGCTCAAGATGGTACTTCGATTCCGAATGACCTATCTATCATTGGTTACGATGATATCCACCTGTCGAAATACATGACACCTGCGTTAAGCACTGTCCACCAGCCAAAACACCGTTTAGGTAAAGCAGCAGTCGATACGCTTTTAAGCAGGCTACAAACGCCAGACGCTTACCCGCAGGTAGTTGAGTTAGAGCCTACATTAGTTGAACGAAGCAGCGTAAAAGCCATTTAAAGCGCTTCCTTAAAGATCCTAGCAACAGACAGCTGAAACAGACCAACAACAAAGGGCAAGGTTAAACAACCTTGCCCTTTTCGATCCTAATGCACTTCACTTATCTTCTTAGCGATTCAACACAGATGCGATTTGCTGTATTTCGTCTAGCACATCGACACCATTGTATTGAGGTGCAATAGAAAGATCCTGAATCACCACCGTTTCTACAAACTGCTGTTCATTCAGCTCAAGTATCAAATCGCCTTTTGGAGAATAAACTCGACTGCCACCACAGTATGTCGCAGTAAACGCATCAACGACATCTTGCCCGACGCGATTGCAAGTAACTATGTGACACCCTTCCTCCAAAGCTCTCGCTTGAGCAATGGCAAAACTATGATGTCCGCCAAAATTCGCAGGATGAAGAACAACATCAACCGACTGATACGCTCTCATGATCTCTGGGAACCAAACATCAAAGCAAATCGCAACACCAAACGTTAAGCCCTTGTGCTCAAAGGTTAGCACCTCTGAACCTCTCGAAAAGTACTGCTTATCGAATTTCGTTTGACTGATTTTTCTGTATTTATGACGCAAACCAGATCCATCAATCACCGCCACACTGTTGTAATACTGGCCGTTACCTTGTTCTGCAATACCAGCAACGATTAACGTCTCATGTTTCGCAGCTAAAACCGTTAACGAATCAATGGTAGGGCTATTAGTGAAGTCTTCACACAACTCATGAATTTCCGCGGCATCGTTAAAAATATACCCCGTAGAGAAAAGTTCAGGCAGCAAGGTAATGTCACCCACTGACGTCTCGGCTTCTAAAAGCTCAGAGACTAACGCGACGTTCTTCTGCTTATTTTTGTATTCAACCTCAAGCTGAACGAGAGTGATGCTGACACTATCCAAAATCGAATCCTTAATGGGTAACACTTAAACTTGAACCTAAGAACGGCAGAGTAACGAAATCCCCTCTCACTTGCTGACGCGAACGATAATGGTTGAAGCAAGCGCACACTCTCATAAGTAGGTCATCTACTTCATCAGCTTCGGCTCTGGCAAAACGGGCGGTGTGCTATCCATATAGGTTAAGAAGTTTTCCCACACCTCATGTGTTCTTTGCTTGGTGAGTTTGGTTTTGCAAGAAAGTGCCATCAGACCTCGAATTGAACCATCGCGCCATTGGGTATACACCGAGTCACAATGAGCTGTCATGTACGCTTGCCAACTCTCTTGAGCGACCTTTATGGAACTCACCAACTCCTCATCATAAGCATTGTGTTCAAAGCTCGCTTCAAGGTATTGGTCAAGCTCCACCGTTGCAGCTTCCAACTCAATCGACGCACAGTGGTTGATCTCTATGGTATTCATCGCATTCTCACAATCGACAACCTGTTCATCGGCTAATACAGAACCAGACAGCAAAGCGAATGCGATTACTGATATCATTCTTTTCATAAACATCCTAAATATTGTCACCCGTGAATGGTTCGGTGACATTTCTTTATAACCTTGTTTAACTTGAGACCATATCAGCGAATTAGATTAAACATGGCTCAATATTTAAATCTCTTTCGCTCTTTGAGCAAATAACATCAAAATTTATCGGGATATAAGCGTTTGTTATACGTATGAACAATGCAAAATATCACCAACCCCGCCAAGAAAAAACGAGATAACATCAAGATTTCGCTGGTAAAAATGGAAAACATATTATCTTTATCAATAATTCATGCGCGTATTCACAATATTTATTATTACTATTGCTACGTAATCGTTAAATTTATAAATTAAATTGAATGCTCACCCAATCGGTAACGCTTCTCCGACTATGGATATCAAGTACCAACATTTTGCCAAGACTTCGTTCTACTTTGCCATTTCTTTCTTCTTCTCTATGGCATTGCTTATCCCGTTTACACCATCTCACTACCAGAATTTAACCCAAGACACATCAAAGCTCGTCGAAACACGACTTGAAGGTATCCAATCCAGGTTCGACCGTTTTTTATCGGGTATCACCCCAGACCAATCTTGCGATGCAATTGTTAGAGAGCTAAGACAAAACGTTTTTGATGCCGATTGGGTAAAAGAAGCCGCCGTATTCAACAAACAGAACCGTTTTTACTGTTCGACCACCGATGGTGAGGTTTCGTTTCGCCTTTACAGCACTATCAGAGAAAGACTCAACGACGATCCGAATTTAACCACCCTATCGTATTCCAATTCAGCCATCACCCAAGTGCAATCCATCATGCTTATTTTCTCGAATAAGGAAGATGCCGGAGTGAGCCTGATGATTCCGCCGCACTTTATCTATGACATTGTAGAAGCGAACCTTCACAACCATGGCATTCAAGCTAAAGTCGAGGTGATCAAAAGAGATATCCACCCTTCAGATACTGGGGCATCCATCGCTGAAGTTCGGATACAATCCAGTATCTACCCACTGACCATCACCTCATACATTGGGTATCAGTATTATCTGCACTTCTTATTAAGCTACTTGTGGTTTGGCTTTTTGATGGCCGGAATTACCACCATCATTATTCTTTCTCTCAAGCATAAAAAACAGAGTCAACGCAGCTTAGAGTACTCGCTGTCTAGCGCACTCAAAAACAAACACCTACATGTTCACATGCAGCCTATCGTTAACCGAAACACAACTGAAATTGTGGGCTGTGAGTCGCTGCTCAGGTGGAACGACCCTATCGAAGGCAATGTATCCCCTGCCATCTTCATCCCTCTTGCAGAGAGCTTAGGGTTGATTGAAGACCTAACCTACTTTGTGTTGCGTGAAGTGCTGTACACCATGAAGAATCACCGCGAGCTGTTTGAGTCAAAATACATCAGCGTCAATATCAGCCGAAACGTCGTCTCTAACAGTAACTTCGCCAACAAAGTCATTAGCATCTACAAGAAGAATCCAGATATTCTCAAACAAGTCGTTTTTGAAGTGACAGAAGATGGCGAGTGTTCTGATGCGGATATGGTGAAGATCAAAAACAACTTAACCAAGCTTGCCGATTTGGGCGTGAGAGTCGCGATTGATGACTTTGGTACTGGCTATGCGGGCTTGGATTTCGTGAGACAATTTCCGTTCAGCATTCTCAAGATCGACCGTGTGTTTGTGAAGAACATTTCCGACGAATCAAGCCTTGGTATCCCTTTGCTGGAATCCATGCTTCAGTTGTCACAAACCTTAGGCATGCAAGTCATCGTTGAAGGGGTTGAGTACGAATCCCAAGTAAACATTTTGTCTAAACTGGGTGTCGATTATATACAAGGCTTCTACTTTTATAAGCCGATGCCAATCAACCTAACAATAAGCTTGCTCAGGCAGCAACATGTAGAATCTAGCCTTGGATTTCCCGCGTCATCGCCTTCGACTACAGCGTTAGAGTAACCTAAGCGCAGTCGATACATTGTTTATCATTAATGTTTGCCTAAAGCCTCGAACTAATAGAGCTAGAGCCCTGTTTTTAGTGCCCTAGCTCTACTTTTCGTTAACTACTATACCCAACCACACACTATGCATTTGTACACCCAACAATCTAACCTACACTAACAATAGGTTTTTAGTGTGTGGAATGCGTGTCTTTATGTTTGCGAGTTGGTTTGATGATATATCCCTACAATGGAAGTTATTAGTCAGTTTTTCCACCCCTATTGCGTTAATGGTTCTCGTCTCGTTTTCTGTCCATCAAAACACGCAGTCCATCGTCGAAGATAACCATTGGGTGGTTCACACCCACAAGGCCATTGCTCGCGCTCAAGAACTCCTTAACCTAGCGATTGATATGGAAACAGGCCAACGTGGATACCTGATTACCGGTGATCCTGTCTTCCTAGAACCTTACGATCTTGCACTTGATGTGTGGAATCAAAAAATCAGTACCTTGAGTGACCAAGTCAGTGATAACCCACCCCAAGTTGAACGACTAAAGCGTATAGATGATCTTCACGAAGCATGGCTAGCAGAAGCCGGAGAAAAAGAAATCGCTCAACGTAGCCTCGTCGGTAATGGCTACACCACAATGCAGAATGTTATCGAGCTAACTCAGAAACAAACCGGAAAGAAAATCATTGATGAGATTCGCAGCGAAATAGCCGTATTCATAGAAATTGAACAGAAACTCATTCAGATTCGAGTCGAAAAGTCCGAAAACTCCGCAAGCCAAACCACCTATGTACTATTTCTTGGAACACTATTTTCAACGTTTATTTCGCTGCTTGTTGTGGCATGGTCGTCAAACAGAATCAATAAACGTATTCACCTACTTCTCAATGCTGCAAACCAAGTGTCGGCAGGTCATTTGAAACAAGTCGCTTCAACCTTAGAACGTAATCCTTCAATGAAAGGTAAAGACGAGGTGGCTCAGCTGACCCACAGCTTCCACAAAATGGCGACCAACCTAGTAAGAAGTAACAGCCAGATGGAAGCATCCAATCAGGAACTGATCGCGGAACGTAAAAAAGCCGAAGCCGCAGCCAAGGCAAAAAGCGAGTTTCTTTCAACCATGAGCCACGAAATACGTACCCCGATGAATGGCGTGCTCGGTATCTCGCAAATCATAGCTTCCCAAACCAAAGAGCCATCCACCAAAGAGAACATCAATGTCATCCTAGATTCGGGTCAGCACCTCATGACCATACTCAATGACATCCTAGACTTCTCTAAAGTTGAAGAGAACAAGCTTGAATTGGACATAGCGCCGTTTAACTTTGAACAAGTCATTAAACCGGTTTGTAGCGCTATCAAACCCATGGCCGATGAGAAAAGTATCCGCTTGATTGTCGAGAACGAGGTGCCTAACAACATCGACATCGTTGGTGATTGTGCAAGGTTACGACAAATCTTGTTTAACCTAGGCGGTAACGCAACCAAGTTCACCAACGAAGGCCATGTGTTGATTCAAGCCGAGCTTAACCAACCCATGAACGAACTATTACTGACAGTCACGGATACTGGCGTCGGCATTCCACAAGATAAGCATCAGCACATCTTTAACTCATTCGAGCAAGCAGACGCATCAACCACCAGAAAGTTTGGCGGCACAGGGCTTGGCCTTGCGATTGTTAAGAAGCTTGTTGAATTGATGGAAGGAAAAATAACACTCAACAGCGCTGTTGGGCTGGGCACTAAATTCAAAGTATCGCTTCCTATCATGTGGCAAGAACGCCAAGCAACCGATATACCCCCCAACCTACTGAGCACAGCAGAGCCGTTCAATACGCCATTGAATGCGCTTCTGGTGGAAGACAACCGAATCAACGCGATTGTGGCAAAAGGCTTTTGTGAAAACCTCGGCTACCATGTCGAGTTAGCTGAAAACGGACGAATCGCAACGGAATACCTCAAAACGGCTAAGTATGATCTGATCTTAATGGATAACCACATGCCTGAAATGAACGGGATTGAGGCAACACTGTTTATTAGACAACAACTTGGTTTAGAAACGTTGATCTTTGCGTATACTGCGGATGTGTTCCGTGAGGCACATGACAGCTTTATTGAAGCAGGCGCAGACCACGTTTTAACTAAGCCTCTACAGCAAGAAAGCTTCTTCGATGCATTGCAGCAGTTCTCATCACGCCTTCCAAAGCAAGCCAACAGCGATAAAACCATCGACCTAACCAGCAACGTGATAGAGCTTCACCGTGAACCGATTGAAAAGCTGAGCCTGATTGAAGAAGAGATTAGCCAATCTGAAGTCATTCAATCGTTCAAAGAGAACCACCATGAGTTACTCATACTGCTAGAATCCACATCCAGAGAGCTTGAGAAGTCGATAGACCAACTCATCGAGTACTACATGCAACATAACATCAAGTCACTAAGGCAAACCCTGCATTCCATTAAAGGGATGTCTTTGAACCTTGGCTTGAAAATGCTCTCTCACCAAGCCCTTACCCTTGAGAAACAAGTAAGGCATCAGCAACTGCCAGACATCGAACAACTGCAAAAACTCATCAACCGCATCTTAGTAAATGAGCATCAAGCTCAGCGCATGATGATGGCTTATGCTCCGCGACTGCCTAATCGCACGGGTTAAGTACGTAAGGGGCATCAACACCAACCTTCTTTTAGCAAACAAGCCATACGCAAGCCGCCATTTAGACGATCAATCACAAGCTATTCAACCAGACACTCCTTGTTACATAAGGCGTTGAAAAACCGCGAAAGAAAAACCAACGGCCATGGGTCTCCTTTGATGGACATTTAACTTCATCGCATCTTGAGTGCACAAAAGGAATATCATGGAAAAGACACTTCAAACCAAACTTGCGACCAGCCTACTGCTGCTGAGAATCGGCATTTTTATCGTCTTCTTGTTCTGGGGCTTAGATAAGATTTTAGTGCCTGAACACGCTGTAAAAGTGCTGTCTGGCTTTTACGGCATCGACATCTCGAATAATGCGATGATGGCTATGGGTGTCGCGCAGCTCGGGTTTTTAGGCGCATTCGTCGTAGGTATGTGGAAAAAATACACCTATGGTGCCATTTTAGTCCTTCATGCAGGCTCAACCTTTTCTTCTTTTGGAAAATACATGGACCCGTTCAATAACCTACTATTCTTCGCCTCTTGGCCAATGCTCGCAGCTTGTATCGCAATCTTCTTACTGCGTGACTACGACACTTACAGCGTTTCCAACTAACACAAAGGGCGCCGTTATTGGCGCCCTCTTTGGTTATCTTGATTCTTAA
Organism: Vibrio sp. ED004; assembly: GCF_023206395.1. Lineage (NCBI taxonomy): Bacteria > Pseudomonadati > Pseudomonadota > Gammaproteobacteria > Vibrionales > Vibrionaceae > Vibrio > Vibrio sp. ED004. The sequence goes on from NZ_CP066150.1 coordinate 1,489,047, forward strand.
ACGTTTGTTATGGCGCTGAACTCGACGTTAGTTCTTGTATGTCAATTAGATCGACTTCCCTACCCAAGATTTGCTGGTACTCGACTAAGTGACGAACAGGGATTACTGGCAATATAATACCTTGATAGTCTTTTTCAACTGACGCTGAATAATCAATTTCAAGCTGGTACCATGAACCGTCTAAAGCCGATTGTATCTTTGTATTTTGAGATAAACCGATTTCAATTTTTTGATTTTGATAAACCAACTGAAAATACTCTAGATCCCAACCGTACTCAGTATAACGAGTTAACGGTTTAGATATAAATTGAGATACGTGAACCAGTATCTTGCTTGCGTCAGAGTTGTGGATATAAAGGTCAATATCTGCAATTTCACGACTGCCACCATGAATAGTTGCAGCCAGTCCACCTACAATTTGGTACTCAATGCATTCTGCATCCAAGAATTCTTTCAGCCACTTCAAGGCTACTTTCACTTTTTCATTCATCTAGTTCCCTTAGCTGAATTTAGCCCTGTGCCATAACGCATTAAGTGGTGAACAACGCGACCACCTGACCAAAAACCTTGCCACCTTAAACACTAAAGCTAACCCAAACTGAAAATGCCGAGCTTTGGGAATCTGTCATGAACGCTTTGTTACATGCGTGGTGACATTGGCACGAAAGGTATTTCGCATATTTTTAAGTAAGGCTCCTCACCAAATGGAGACTCTGCTAATTCAATTTCTCCATGCGATGTATAAACGTCAAACAGCGCATTACTTTCCACTAAGTAACTTTCAAGTTCAGTGACTCTATCATTAGCACTACTGCACCCTCCGCGCTGCCCACCTTTGAAAGCTAAATAAATTTCATGCATCGACTTAACTGCAAGAGCACAATGAATCTGCTCATGTCGATAGAGCTTTTCTAGATATGGGCGAAACTCCTCCGCTGATTCAACTGAAGTCTTAGACATTTCGAACTTCGGAAGTGTATAAGTAACTTTCAGCTTAAATTCATTAATTTCACAAGTTTCATCATTCGTATTGAAGTCATATTTCCACGCGGTGTACCCGTCAAAGCCTTCATTTACGAGAAACTCAGGTCTAGCGTTAAATGAGCGTTCAATTTCTTCAACACTATTCCCGCTAACCTCATACACTTCAAACTTTTTCTGGAAGGGAAAATCTACCTTGACGTCGGCATTAGCCTGACTGGACGCCATTAAGCAACATATTGAAAGTACTATTTTTTTCATCATCTTCCTTGAAGCATATAGCGCCCGCTTAAGTGGTGAGCAACGCTACCACGACACCAAATTATTACACCGTAAACACAAAAGCCGATTCAAACCAAAACCGCCGAGCGTTGTGAGTCCGTCTTAAAGCGTTTGTATGGTTTATAATATCAACCTCATGCCTTCCAACATTTCTTTGGCTCTAGGATAGCCACTTTTAGATGCTTCCTCTAACCAAAGAAGAGCATTCTGCTGCTCTCCAATTTCCATCAGTATCATAGCTAATTCCATTTGCGCCCGACCATATCCACCTATCGCAGACAAAGCTATAAAGTACAATGCATTTTCTTTATTCTTTTCTAAAATGTATCCATTTAAATACATTTTTCCGATGGCAAATTGCTCTACTGTACCACCTTGCTCCGACATGCTATTTATCCACGTAAATTCATCATCAGATAAGCCATTGCTACGCCAATTATCACTATCTCCATTCAGTATACTTAAACTGGATACAAAATAATTACTGACTTCTGATTCATCTGATTCGATGCAGTAATCATAATATAGCGTCGATATTTCTACATATTCGTAGTTATCGAGACCTGTTCTAAAATACTCAATAGCGTTAATGCAACTTTGTTCTTCTACCAAAACAGTGTAACCACGATAAAAACTACTGTTAAAAAAATCTAAACTGTACGGGGACTTTTTAACTTTGGTACTGACTCCACAACCGCTTAAAGCACACAGTAGTCCAATGAAAATTATTGTTTTTGTTATGGATTCCATCATTACTCCAATTTATAAACCTAACGAATGACATGGATTCCCCCTCCCGAGGATCTGCCACACTTATGTGGTACTTAAATGCATCGGAGGCACCATGTCTGATTATTCTTATTTCTGCAGTATCGACCTAGCCAAAAACCACTTTAGTCTTCATGCCGTAGACCAAAATGGTAAGGTCATACTTCATAAGTCGGTAACTCACTCTAAGCTACTGACTAAAATAGCAAATATGTCACTCATGCGTATAGGCGTTGAAGCGTGTGGTGGTGCACATTATTAGGCAAGAACAGTGATTGCTGATGCTTGTACCACCTTGGAGAATTGAATCAACGTATCGCCGATACTGAGCAAGTCTTCGATTCTTTTGCTAAGGTCAGCGCTAATGTTCAACGAGTAATGAAGGTTCGAGGTATCGGGCCGCAAACTGCAACAGCGATACTTGCTTCGATAGGTAATGGCTCTCAATTTGATAAAAGTCGCGATTTCTCTGCTTGGCTAGGCTTAGTACCAAAGCAATATTCGACAGGAGGAAAGCCTCGCTTAGGCCGGATAACCAAACACGGCGACAAATACTTACGAAAACTATTAGTTCACGGCGCAAGAACCGTGATTGCCAACCTTGGCGACAAGCAAGATAAGCTAAGTCAGTGGTGTCGAGGCGTTTTAGAACGAAGAGGAATGAACCGAGCGATAGTGGCACTTGCCGCGAAGAACGCACGAATTATATGGTCGCTTTTACACAATCAAACCGAATATGAAAACTATGCTGCTTAAGTAGAAACCTAAGCAGCATAAAGAGTTAAACCCACCGGGTCATTGCAGACGCTAATGATGGAGATAGGTTAAGACCACTTGCGGAGAGCCTGTTAATGCGGCGGACACACTAGATGTCATCTAACGAATAAGGCACCGCAGTCGCGTAAAGTCATCAGGGCCACGACGTATGCGAATCGTTGATAAGTAGGCCGAATGTAGAGCGGCAGTCCAAAACCCATCAACATAAGTTTAGCGGATGTTTGACAACCCGGGGAATCCATGTAGCCACATTAAGGTGTGAGTAACGCGACCACGAAACTCAACTATACCACTGTAAACACTGAACCCAAAGACGAAGCAAAAATGCCAAGCGTTAGGAATCACTCTTAAATGCTTTGTTGAACGAAGCCGCTACGCGGCAGAGTAAAACGAGTGCAAACCATACTCTTGTAACACCATCACCCTGATGGTCGTTCACAGGAGTAACCCCATGAAACCCGATGACTTAAAACGCTACAACACCCTTTATGAACAACACCTTACCAACCTAAAGCTGCAAGGTAAACGACCCGCGACCATTGATGCCTATTCCCGTGCGGTTCGTCGGATCACCGCTCATTTCGACCGAGCCCCTGATACATTAACGACCTCTGACCTCAAACACTTCTTCGCGTCTCTTATTCAAACCCACTCGTGGAGCACCATAAAACTCGATCGTAATGGCTTGCAGTTTTTCTATCGTTACACGCTCGATAAACAGTGGGAATGGCTCAATATCGTCAAGCCGCCACAAGTAAAACGACTGCCCGACATACTGACACCGCAACAAGTCAGCTCGCTGATTAGCCACACTCGACAGACACGTTATCAAGTGTTTTTTTCTTACTCTGTACAGCATGGGGTTGCGCCTTGGTGAAGGATTGAACCTCACGGTTCACGATATCGACAGCCAAACAATGCGCGTTCACATACGCGAAGGAAAAGGCGGAAAAGACCGAATGGTGCCGCTTCCGCTGCGAACGCTTAAAGCTCTTCGCGTGCATTGGCTTACCCATAAGCACCTTATTACTTATTTCCTGGCCTTGGTACATGTCGCGACACCCCATGGATCGTGGCGGTATTCAAAAACCATGAAACTTGTACTCAAAGAGTGCGGAATCCAAAAACACGCCAGCCCCCACTCACTTAGACATTGCTTCGCTACGCACTTACTTGAGCAAGGGGTAGACCTGCGTTCACTACAAACGCTACTGGGTCATGCAAGCCTTAATACCACTGCTCGTTACACCCGAATGACTACGCTAAAACAACACGATGCTGCGATGGCCATCAATCATTTAACTGATGCTCTAGACTTAACGTGGAGCATTACATGAGTACCTTTATTGAACTGCTTCGCCAACATCACTCTGCGCTTAAACGTCACTATTATGCGCAGATGAATGGCGATATGCATCGAGCCATTGGGGCGATGCTCCGTTGTAAAACAGAACAACAAGGTCGCTCACAATGGTTCTGCAGTCACTGTCATCACAATGACCGATTACCGCTTTCTTGTGGTCATCGTCATTGCCCTCAGTGCCAACAACGTACCACCACTGATTGGCTTCAACGTCAGCAGCAAAAGCGGTTACCTGTTCACTATTTCATGGTGACCTTCACTTTGCCGTATCAACTAAGGGTCTTAGCAAGACATCAACCTAAAGCGATATATAGCGGTATGTTTAAGGTGGCATCAGGGGTATTAAAGGATTTTGCCAACAGGCAGCAGCAAGGTGAAATGGGATTCACTGCCGTGTTGCATACTCACAGCCGACAACGAAACTTACACCCACATCTGCACATTATCGTGGCGGCAGGCCAATACGACGCATCAAGGCAAACGTGGCACAAAGGCAACAAGCATTACCTCTTCAACGCGTTTGCTTTGGCCAAAGTATGGCGAGCAAGAATGCTAGAGACCATTAATCAACACCCAACGCTGTGGCTGCCGAGTGGCATACCCAAACAATGGGTGGTCGATTGCAGACAAGTGGGATACGGTCAGGCTGCACTCAACTATTTGGCTCGCTACCTCTATCGCGGCGTGCTGCCTGATGAAGACATCATCAGTATCACCGATGATACTGTCACCTTCCGCTATAAAGAGAGCCAGACCAATGCATGGCGAACGCGCACCTTGCCCACTCTGAAGTTCTTACTGCTCATTTTGCAGCACGCGCTGCCCAAAGGGTTGCAGCGAGTACGAGATTACGGTTTTTACGTGGTCAAGCACACGCCTTAAGAGCCCGCATTCAACTGTTGTTATTGAACTTGCTCTATATAATGCCGCCGCTAACCGCACCGATAAGAACCAAAGCAATACGAGTATGCCCTTGCTGTCAGCATCAGATGGCGTGTGTTGGAGTAAGTCGACCCATCTAGCCGAAAGGCATTTGATAATAAGGATAATGGCATCAACGAAAACAAAGGAGATGTAACGACGAAAGAAACGAAAAATAGCTAACTGGTTGATATGATTGCTATCGCAACCTTATCTTGGCCTCGCTCGCCTTGAGAAAAGCCTCAAAGCGATTTGCCCTTCATACTCATCGTACAATTTACTTAATAAAGTGGCTTCGGGCTTGTTCAACACTCGGGATTTAGTGTTGGCTGCGCAACACCTTAATCCTTATTTGTTATACCGCTTGGTTGAGGCTAAAATGACCAAAACAAAGACCACTTAAGAGACCTATTATATGACCACTAGAATTTTAGCCGATGTTGCTGCAAGCATTACTGAGTTGAAAGCTAACCCTATGAAAGTTGCAACTAGTGCTTACGGTGAACCTGTTGCTGTACTGAACCGAAATGAGCCAGCATTTTATTGCGTACCAGCCGAAGCGTACGAAATGATGATGGACAGACTCGAAGATCTTGAACTACTAACTATTGCGAAAGAGCGTGAATCTGAAGAGAGCATTTCGGTAAATATTGATGACCTATAAACTCGACTTTAAAAAGAGCGCACTCAAAGAGTGGAAAAAGCTTGGCTCAACGCTTCAACAACAATTTAAGAAAAAGCTAATCGAGCGCTTAGATAACCCGCATGTTCCGGCTTCAAAACTCTCTGGAGCTGACAACATGTATAAGATTAAGCTTCGCCAATCGGGCTACCGTCTCGTCTACAAAGTTGAAGACGATGTCATCATTGTAACCGTCTTAGCAGTCGGAAAACGCGAACGTAGCGATGTTTACCGTAAAGCTATGAAAAGGTTAGATGATTGATTGCGGTATAACAGCTATATTAGACAGAATAATTCTGCATTTTGTCCCTGAAACAATTCTGTCTAATAATCTACACCGTTCAGGATCTGTCTAATAACCCATTTAATAACAGCACTTTACTTGCTTACTTCTCTCTCAAACATGACAAAAAGCAGAAAAATTCCATATAGTCTCGGCAAAATGTAGAAATTGACCCAATGTGTGAGTTAGTCGTCATCTTCTTGGTTGATTTCTTCCCCGCAGCCTAAGCATTTTGGTTCTAGATCTGTAGGTAACATGATGATTAAGCCGCAGTGTGGGCACAGGTCGCCTTGGTTATACATAGTCACTCCTAAGCAGCGCTGAATTCGCCAGTATATGAGATAAGGCCGGTTTTCTTGCCTTTGAGTAGAATGGTTACGCCTTGGTCGTTCATTCCTGTGATTTGCCAACCGAGCTTTTCAGCCTTGGCTAATGTAGCAAGGGTTTTGGGTTTGTCTTCTAGGCTTTCCATAATCGCGACTACGTCGGTCTCTTCACCAATCGCTTCAATGAGTATTGGGTTATCGTAATCAACTTCGGCTAGCGTTTTGCCTTGCTCGTTCACAGTGAGAGATAGGATGCGAAATACCGCTTTATCGTTGTAGTCGACAATGTGAGATTTGCCTGCGTCATCAACGTATCCCTCAATGGCGACAATGTAACCCGGCTTGCCTTGAGCAATCGCTTTTACGTGTTTTGCGCGCTCTACTCCACCCGCTCGGGTTCTACCATCGTTGTCTGTTTCCATACCACTGTTGGCAATATCAAACTTCTCACCGATTTTAGTGCGGTTCCATGCGCGTAGGTAAATCCCTTTGGCGTTCTCACTTCCCCAAGACCACACGGTGTTGTGAAGCGGAGCCTCCAGTTTTTGTTCAAAGAATTTAGAAATGGCCAATTTAGACATCAATTTACCTCTACCTAGAAAATTATGGAACACCATACCAATTCGTAAAATGATATGTGAAACTTGTCATTTAATCAATCGGTATTACATACTTAAAAACAAAAACGCCGACTCAATTGTCGGCGCTTAATTTTAAGTATGAATAGGTTAGAGGTAGTCAGCTACTTTGCCATAGTACTCAAAAACTCGGCTTCGAACTCTTCATCGGCTTCTCGGGTTAAGCATTCCACCAGCCAGTCGATGCTTTCGTTATCGAGCTTACTGTTCACCACGAAGGCTTGCTTTACGCCAGACTGTCCCAGCTTTGCAGAGCCGTAGTTCTTGAAGGATTTATTGCCGTGGTAATGAAGTGATTTGATTGCCTCCGCGTTAGGTTCTGGCAAGGCATCAAGGGTATTGGCAAGCTGAATTACCAACTCCATTGGGTTCTTGGACGATGAGATACGATACAGAAAGCCGCCCTCGACTCTTTGGCGCACCCAATAATCAAAGCCGCTGCAATCCATCACTTTGTCACTGACCAATGCAGCTTCGCTGCGATAGCCACACGGCTCAACCACTACAGGTGTGTGTTTGAATTCTGGCTGACCAGAGGCTGCATCGGTATGAGGTAGGATCAGGTCACATGGTTTACTGTCTTTGGCGGTCGGGGCATTCCAATGGATAGGCATGAAGACTTGTTCGCGGCGCATCTCTTTGGTCACCACTAAGCGGGCTTGGCACTCCCCTTGTGCGCTGCGCACTTTCACCACTGGATTAATGGTGGCGTGGTTGAAGGCATCTAGCCCGAATTCATCCAAGTTCAGTTCTGAAACCGTATCTGGGTGCATGGCAACAAAAGGCTCTGGCGTGTGTTCACCCAAGCCTGCCGCTAAGCCTGTGCGGCTCATGGTGTGCCATTGGTCTCGGATTCGACCTGTGTTCATGATTAGTGGGAATTCAAGGCTGGTATCGGCAATCGGCTTGTCGTGCTCAACTGCGATAAACTGCGCTTTGCCTGATTCAGTAAAGAACTCGCCATTGGTGAACATGCGCTGCTCAATGATCTCTGGTTGATACTCTAATACCGGCCATTGCTGCGGAGTGAGTTCGCCATAGCCTTTCTCATCCAGTTGCGTGAGTCCAATTAAGCACAAGTCGCGCGTTTTACCTGTTTCATTGCCGAGTGCTGTCATCTCGCAATACTCTTTGAAGATCTCTCCTTCGTGGCGGTAATCAAACTGTTCATTGAATCCCATTTTTTGCGCGACTTCTTTTAATATCCACCAATCAGGTTTGGCCTCTCCTGGGCTTGGTAATATACGGCGCTGACGTGAGATGCGGCGCTCAGAGTTAGTCACGGTGCCCGACTTCTCGCTCCACCCTTGCGCGGGCAGTACCACATCAGCCAAGCGAGTGGTTTCCGTATCGGCAATACAATCAGACACCACCACAAATGGGCACTTCTCTAATGCCGCTTTGATCTTTTCGCTGTCAGGCAAGCTCACTACTGGGTTGGTCGCCATGATCCACACCGCTTTGATTTTGCCTTCATTCATAGCATCGAACAGGTCAATCGCTTTTAAACCTGCATGTGTGGCTAAGGTGTCGGTTTGCCAGAACTCGCTGACGGTTTGGTGTGATTGCGGGTCACCAAATTCAAAGTGCGCCGCTAAAGTATTAGCTAAACCGCCCACCTCACGTCCGCCCATCGCATTTGGCTGACCCGTTACAGAAAATGGCCCCATGCCCGTCTTACCGATTTTACCGGTGGCTAAATGGCAGTTAATAATGGCGTTTACCTTATCGCACCCTTGTGTCGATTGGTTCACGCCTTGAGAGTAAATGGTCAGCACCTTCTCGTTCGATGCAAACAAACTGTAGAACTGTTTTAGCTGCTGCTCTGTTAACCCTGTGAGCTCAGGAACGTTTTTGTCGCCCCAACTTGATTCGGTATAACGGTATTGAGTCGCAGATCGAATCGATTCAGTAAAGCCTTGAGTGTGGTTTTCTATGTAGTCTGAATCTAGCTTGTCGTTATCGTCGAGGTAACCCAAGAGACCATTGAATAGTGCGACGTCTGAGCCAGATTCCAATGCCAAGTGAATGTCTGCAATTTCACAGGTGTCGGTATAACGCGGGTCGATGACGATAACTTTCAATGCAGGGTTGGTTTGTTTAGCGGCTCTTAATCTTTGGAAAAGTACCGGGTGACACCATGCTAGGTTGGAGCCTGTAATCACGACTAAATCGGCTTGTTCGAGATCTTCGTAGCAAACCGGTACTGTGTCTGCGCCAAATGCTCGCTTATGTCCGACCACGGTTGAAGCCATACATAACCTAGAATTACTGTCGATGTTGCCACTACCAATGAAGCCTTTCATCAGTTTATTGGCAACATAATAGTCTTCGGTAAGCAGTTGACCAGACACATAGAACGCAACCGAATCGGACCCAAACTCTTCGATGGCTTGATTGAATTCATCTGCGACCAACTGAGTGGCACTGTTCCAATCTAACTCTTGTTTTTGTTTATTCTGAATATAAGCAGGCTGTGTAAGACGACCTAAAGGCGTGACGGTGTCGCCGAGCGCAACCCCTTTAGTGCATAGCTTCCCATAGTTTGATGGATGATCTTTATCACCACGCACTTCTAGTTTTCCTAGCGATGTCGGTCTCGCTTCTATACCACAACCTACACCACAATAAGCACAGGTTGATTTTATCCAGCCGTTGTTTGAATCGGTCATCCGTTTCTCGCTCAATTATCAATAATTGTAATAACTTAAACCAAGCAAATAACACGCCACTTAATAACAGCCGATAGATTTGAAATATTTTCATTTAAAAACAATAGCTTAATAAAAACACAAATATCAACAATGAACCAATCAGGACTTAGCCAGGATAGAAACTTAATTTTTGCACCATCTTGCAGAAAGTTGCACCACAAACGCCCATTTCTATAAATCTAACAAAAAATTTACATACCACTTTAGGGGTAATTGCGTGCTACCCCTACTTTTTAAACCACTGAAAATTAAAAGTTAATTTTTATTTAAATGAACGAACCGTAATCTGGCATCCTCCTTGCTCCACTAAAAACCAAGACTTAGAAAAAACATTTTTGTTTTTCTTGATAATTATGAATTGAGTGGAATCTCAACCCGGTATTCATCTGCTAATTACTAGAAATTAGATGCTAGTGATGGTGACGCCGAGAATAAGGAATGGACTATGAGCAAGAAGAAAATCGTCGTTGTTGGTAACGGCATGGTTGGACACAAATTTATCGACAACATCCTGCAATCAGAGAGTGATGAGTTTGATGTTATTACTTTTAGCGAAGAACCAAGGCTGGCCTACGACCGTGTTCAGCTGACGGCTTACTTTAATGGTCAAAGCGCTGATGACCTGTCATTGACCAGTGAAGAATATTACCAAAGCAACGGCGTGAACTACTTGTTGAACCAAAAGGTTGCCAAGCTAGACACCGCCAATCAACAAGTCATCACTGAAAGTGGTCATGTTGAAAGTTACGATAAGCTAATCTTGGCGACGGGCTCTTTCCCTTTTGTTCCCCCTATTCCCGGTAACGACCAAGAACACTGTCACGTTTATCGCACCATCGAAGACTTAGACGCCATCGAGCTTTCAAGCAAAGGCAGCAAATCTGGCGTGGTGATTGGTGGTGGTCTGCTGGGCTTAGAAGCCGCAAACGCAGTCAAAAACCTGGGCTTAGAAACCCATGTGGTTGAATTCGCGCCTCGCCTAATGGCCGTTCAATTGGATGACGGTGGCGGTGCCCTACTGCGCAGAAAAATTGAAGACCTTGGTGTGCAAGTTCATACCGAGAAAGCGACCTCGGAAATAATCGACGGTGAAAACGCTCGCTACCGCATGAACTTCGCAGACGGCACCCATTTAGAAACCGATATGATCGTATTCTCTGCCGGTATTCGCCCTCAAGATGAACTAGCAAGAAGCTCTGATGTCGAGATTGGCGAACGTGGCGGTATCGTGATCAACAATCACTGCCAAACCAATATCGACAACGTCTATGCCATTGGTGAATGTGCACTTTGGGATAACAAGATTTTTGGCTTAGTCGCTCCCGGTTATTCGATGGCAAAAATTGCAGCTTCGCATATTGTCTCTGATGGTACTGACGACGCTGCATTCACGGGCGCTGACATGAGCACTAAGCTCAAGCTGCTTGGCGTCGATGTTGCCAGTATTGGCGAAGTACACGGCAAGACGGAAGGCGCTCAATCGTATACCTACAACGATGAAATTGAACAAGTTTATAAGCGCCTGATCATTTCGGCTGACGGCACAAAGATTGTTGGTGCAGTACTGGTCGGTGACGCAGAAGCCTACGGCTCGCTACTGCAAATCAAGCAAAACGATATTCCCCTTCCTGAAAACCCATCCGTGCTGATTTTACCTAACGTGGCCGATGATTCTGGTTCCGCTATGGGTGTTGAAGCTCTGCCTGATAGCGCTGTGATCTGTTCATGTTTTGATGTGACCAAAGGCGACATTAAAGACGCAGTATCTGCTGGCTGCACCACTATGGCGGCTCTAAAAGAAACCACCAACGCTTCAACAGGTTGTGGTGGTTGTTCTGCCCTTGCTAAACAAGTTCTCGATAGCGAACTGAGTAACCTAGGTGTGGAAGTCTCTAACGATATCTGTGAGCACTTTGCTTACTCTCGCCAAGAGCTGACTGACATCATCCGCGTCAACAAAATCAAAACCTTCGATGAGCTGTTAGATTCTCATGGAAACGGATTAGGCTGCACCGTGTGTAAACCCGCTGTCGGTTCGATTCTGGCTTCGTACTGGAACGATTACATCCTTGAAGATCAACATATCGAGCTACAAGACACCAACGACATCTATCTTGGCAACATGCAAAAAGACGGCACCTACTCTGTGGTTCCACGTATTGCTGGCGGTGAAATCACACCAGATAAATTGATCGTGCTTGGCGAAGTCGCTAAAGAGTTCGACCTGTATACCAAAATCACAGGTGGCCAACGTGTCGACTTGTTTGGCGCACAGCTTAACGAACTGCCTATCATCTGGAAAAAGCTGATTGACGCAGGTTTTGAAACGGGCCACGCCTACGGTAAATCGGTTCGTACCGTGAAATCGTGTGTCGGTAGCACTTGGTGTCGATACGGTGTCGACGACAGTGTCGGCTTAGCGATTCGACTTGAAAACCGCTACAAAGGCCTGCGTTCACCACACAAGATTAAGTTTGCGGTTTCAGGCTGTACTCGTGAATGTGCAGAAGCCCAATCAAAAGACTTTGGCATTATCGCTACCGACAAAGGTTGGAACCTCTACATCTGTGGTAACGGTGGTATGCGCCCTCGCCATGGTGACCTATTCGCCACTGATTTAGACGAAACCACCCTCCTTAAATACATCGACCGCGTTTTGATGTTCTACACCCGTACCGCAGACCGCCTACAGCGTACATCGGTATGGATGGAGAACCTCGAAGGCGGCATTGAATACCTCAAGCAAGTCGTGATTGAAGACAAGCTCAACGTAGCTGAAGAACTCGAAGCTGACATCGCACTCAATATCGAGAAGTACCAGTGTGAATGGAAAACTACCATTGAAAACCCTGAGAAGATGAAGCGCTTCCAGCACTACATCAACAGTGAAGAAATGGACACTAGTCTCTCTTTCATCAAAGAGCGAGAGCAACGTTTTCCTAAGCCGAGCTTGAGTGATGCTTCGAATTCAAAACGCGATGAAAAGCTCGCTAAAGCAGACCAAATCGAAGTGACTGAGGTTTCATAAATTTCATCAGGTTCACCAATAAAAAAATAAAAAACTCAATTTTAGACTAGGAGAAAGTCATGGAAAATTGGACAACCGTATGTAGCACCCGGGACTTAACCCCAAATGGGGGGATTTGCGCCAAAGTAGACGATAACCAAGTGGCTATTTTTTACTGCAAGCGCAGCGACACGCTTTATGGGCTCTCTAATTACGACCCTATCGGCAAAGCGAATGTGATGTCACGTGGTATAATTGGTTCATTAAGCGGTGAGCCTTACGTAGCCTCACCCTTATACAAGCAGCATTTCCACTTAGAAACTGGCGCGTGCCTTGAACAACCAGAACTCAAGCTCATGAAATTTGAAGTTCGCAAGCAAGGTGAACATGTACAAGTTCTCGCACCTCTTGCTATCGCCAGTTAATAAACAGCCGACATCATCCTGCAAACGCTTTAAAGCGTGAGCAATTTCGGCATAGGGTTTAGCCACATGAATGCGTTCGAATTTCGGAAGTAACGCACGAGCTAAAACCGGGTAATTTTCCAGATTTAAAGGATTTAAACCATGGATAACACAAAATTTTCGCTGCTTTCATTTACGGGTAAGATGAAAACCTTACACCTAAGTTGGATGGCATTTTTTATCACCTTTGTTGTATGGTTCAACTTTGCTCCACTACTGCAAATGGTAAAAACCTCGCTTGGTCTTTCCACTGAAGAGATCAAAACACTCCTTATTCTCAACGTTGCCTTAACCATTCCGGCACGTGTCGCAATAGGCATGCTAACCGACAGATACGGCCCAAGGTTGGTCTACTCTTCACTACTCGCGGTCTGTTCTATCCCTTGTTTTATGTTTGCTCTGGCAGACTCTTTCATTCAAGCGGCGATTGCACGTTTCCTATTAGGTTTCATCGGTGCTGGTTTCGTGGTTGGTATTCGTCTTGTGTCTGAGTGGTTCCCACACAATGAATTGGGTACAGCTGAAGGCATTTATGGTGGCTGGGGTAACTTCGGTTCAGCAGCTGCAGCATTCACGCTTCCAACTCTCGCTCTAGCTTTTGGTGGTGAAGACGGCTGGCGTTATGCGGTCGGTATTACTGGCGCAATGAGCTTAGCGTTCTCGTTTATCTTCTACAAAAACGTGTCAGATACACCAAAAGGTTCGACTTACTTCAAGCCTGCTCAAGTAACGGCGATGGAAGTGACATCAAAGGGTGACTTTTTCTTCCTACTTATTATGAAGATCCCAATGTATGCCGCTTTAGCACTACTGACTTGGAAGCTATCACCAAGCAACATCAACATGTTGTCTGACATGGCAGTTTACTCTGTGTATGCAGGTTTGGCTGCGCTTTACGTGTACGAAGTGTCGCAAGTTTGGAAAGTAAACAAGAACGTATTTAAAGAAGAAGTGCCAGAGATTCACCAGTACAAATTCAAGCAAGTTGCGGTACTTAACGTATTGTACTTCGCGACATTTGGTTCTGAGCTAGCGGTAGTTTCTATGTTGCCTCTGTTCTTCTCTGAAACCTTTGAATTAACACCAGTTCTTGCTGGTATGGTTGCGTCAGCTTATGCCTTTATGAACCTAATGTCTCGCCCAGGTGGTGGTTGGATTTCAGATAAATTCGGTCGTAAACCAACACTGCTTATTCTAACGATTGGTCTTGCTGTGGGTTACTTCGCAATGGGTCAAGTTGACAGCACATGGCCTGTATGGCTAGCGGTTGTCGCGGCGATGGCGTGTTCTTTCTTCGTACAAGCGGGTGAAGGTGCAGTATTCGCAACGGTACCTCTAATCAAGCGTCGTATGACAGGTCAGATTGCAGGTATGACGGGTGCTTACGGTAACGTGGGTGCGGTAGTTTACCTAACCGTGCTGTCATTCGTAAGTTACCAAACCTTCTTCTTAGTAATTGCGGGAACAGCGGTACTCGGCTTCGTTACGCTGATGTTCATGGAAGAGCCTAACGGCCAAATTGCTGAAGTGAATGACGACGGTAGCGTGACCTTGATTAACGTATCGAGCTAACCACTCATTGAATCGGGAGAAGCACCAAGGTTGGTATCACCGCTTTGGTGCTTCGTTCAGAGGCTCTACGTTCACTAGAGCTTTTGTTCTTCCGAGGATGTTCTGTCAAGGAAGCAGAAAGAAGAGCAGTTAAGAAGAGCAGTTAAGAAGAAGACCAGTTATGACAATTTCATTCAGCCAAGGGCAAATCATCGCGCCAGAATCAAACAACCAGTTAACGCTTAAGTTTGGTGGTTATTCGAATCAAGGCGTACGTGATGAAAACCAAGATGCCATCATTGTAAAACACCCCAGAACTCGCGCGGAACAAGAGTTGAAAGGCAGTGTTGCCTGCATAGCAGACGGCGCAAGTTGCAGTGAGCATGGCCAGAAAGCCAGTCACACCAGCGTGATGCAGTTTATCGACGACTATTACGCCACCCCCCAAAGCTGGAGCATTCAACGCTCGGCACAGAAAGTCTTAACTTCACTCAATTCTTGGCTCTTCAACACGTCTGTTTCTAATATTCATCCCGCCCAACAAGTGAACCACAATGCCCTCGTTTCGACGTTCAGCAGCGTGATACTTAAATCGAACACCGCACATATATTCCACGTTGGCGACAGCCGTATCTACTTATTAAGAGATGGAGAATTACGCCAACTGACACGCGATCACACGCGTAAAAATATGGGGCAGAAGCATTATCTAACACGTGCCTTAGGCATGGACAACCAACTCAACGTTGACTATCAAACCCTGCCTATCAAGAAAAACGACTGCTTTATCCTGACATCTGATGGGGTGCATGAGTTTGTCTCCCCCAACACCTTCAAGGAACACGTCAATAAGCCTGGAGCGGATTTCGAATACGCAGCACAAACCATCTGTAACACTGCTTTAAGCCACAATAGCTCAGACAACGTGAGCTGCTTGATTGTGCAAGTCAGTCATCTGCCTAAACCTTCGCTCATTGAATTCCATGAAAAGCTGGCTAAACGCGCGATTCCACCAGCGCTAAAACTTGGCCAAAGCATCGACAACTTTATGGTCCTTGAAGTGTTATATGCAGGCTCTAGAAGCCATGTGTATCGTGTGATGCAGAAAGAAACCCAAACCGAGTTCGTGCTGAAAGTCCCTTCCGTTCAGTATCACGATAGCCCTTCGCAACTTCGTGCCTTCTTTAATGAACAATGGGCGGGGATCTTGTTAAAAAATAAGAGAGTAATGAAGGTTCACCCGACGCCAGAGAACTCGCAATTCTTATATCAAATCTGTGAGTGGGTAGAAGGCATCACCCTGAGACAATGGATGTACGACAATCCAAAACCGTCACTCAATGAAGTGCGCGAGATATTAGAAAAGATCACACAGGGCATTCGCGTATTACAACGTGCAGATATGGTGCACCGAGACTTGAAGCCTGAAAACATCATGCTTCAACGTGATGGTGAGATCAAAATCATCGACCTTGGTGCAGTTTTAGTGAGAGGTATTGAAGAGGGAGAACAAACAGAACAAGACTCGACACCACTGGGCGCGGTGAATTACATCGCACCGGAAACCATTAAGCACAACACGGCCACCACAAGCTCGGATCTGTTCTCTATCGCAGTGATCGGCTATGAGATGCTGACAGGTACATTGCCCTACTCTGAAATGACTGCACAATCGCTCAAGCAATCTCGTCATCATCAGTGGGAATACCAACCACTCACACAAAAGCGTGCTGATATACCGGCTTGGGTGGATTTGGTATTACAAAAAGCCTGCGCGGAATCGCCAAGCGAGCGCCATCAAGTGTTGGGGGATTTTGTGGCAGACCTTTACACACCAAACCAAAGCTTGGTGAAAAGCAAAGCCAAACAACCTTTGATAAACCGAAACCCTATCCAGTTTTGGAAAGTGTTGGCTTTGTTGCTCGGCATTGTTGCCATTGTAGAAATGGGCTTATTGCTTGGTTCTAGTTAACGGTTAAGCTCTGGCTAACGACTAAACAAAAGCTAGCCGTTAAGCTCTGACTAACTGTTAAATGAATGCTAGCCTCGTTTGACTAAGCTTCTTGGCACAAGCTCAATTCCGGCTTGGTAACGCTTAGCCGACGCATTTAATGCCAAAGCAAAAGCACTATCGGCAATCACTTCGAATTGCTGCGGCAGTGAATGGACTTTGAAAGGTAAGAAATCCAATAAGCGGTTATCACCAAAGGTTGCCAGTTTCACTTGATTGATCAGCTCTGGCTTTTCAACCATCACATCCAATACACCTTCTAGCAAGGTGTAAGACATAGTCACAATCGCATCGGGCACTGTGCCTTTAGCAATCCACTCTTCAAACACTTCTCGACCTGATTCACGATCAAAGTGCTCGCCATAACCCACAACCATAGGCTTATTTTCTTTTAGCCCGGTTTGTTGAGTATGCGCTTTATTTGCCGCTTCAAAACCTAGCTGACGTTCGCGTGAGATATTTAAATCAGGCAGTGCGCCTATCAAGCCAACACTATGAATGCTGTCATCAAGAATCGAATGAGTCAGTTCAAACGCGGCTTCGAAATCTTCACTGATCACGCAAGCGAAGTGTTCATCATCTAACGGACGGTCAATCGCAATCACAGGTGTACCCGAGTTTTGCAGCTTCAAGTAAAACTCGTTAGCGTCTGGCATTGAGCTCGCCACCAACAAAGCATCAATACGACGGCTCACCAAAGCTTCCGCTACTTTACGTTCGGTTTCAGCATCATCATCAGAGCACCCAATCAGGATTTGATAGCCCACTTTACGTGAGTTCTGCTCTATCAGTTTTGCTAAACGCGCGTAACTGCTGTTTTCCAGATCAGGAATAATCAAACCAAATGAACGGCTATTACCAGCACGCAGCGACGAAGCAGCATGGTCTGGACGGTAGTTATACTCCTCTACCACCGCCATTACTTTTTGCTGCGTCTTCTCACTGATTCTGTATTTCTGCGCCTTGCCATTAATCACATAACTGGCTGTGGTTTTCGACACACCGGCTAGTTTGGCAATTTCATCTAGTGTCATATGGGTGACCTGTATTTTGTGCGTAGGATCATATAACCAATCTTCTGATCCTTGGATTAGTTGAATTATATGCTGAATCGATTCAGTATAAAAGCTGAAAGGATTCAGCAAAATCTGAAAAGTGACTTCAATCATCCTTTTGTATGGATTGAGCGTCATTTGTTGTGATTCAACTTCTCGTTATGAACGAAAGTGAAATTACGACACGCAGCAAAACTATTTTGAAAACCAAAATCGGCTTTGCTGAATTTTTTTACACTGAATGCTGAACCGATTCAGCAAACATAAAGCAAAGAGCAAGCAAAGAATTAAGCTCCATGAATCTTGCTCTAGACTGAATCGTAGCGATACACAAATTCTCAAGCGATACGCTAAAGAGGCACCATGCTTAAATTATCAAAATCTGACATCACTCTTGGTCAAACGGCCGATGACAAATTCAAAGCTATCCAGAACATTGCTGGCGACCTAACCGCGAAAGGCTTAGTTGACTCTGGCTACGTTGAAGGGATGCTGAACCGTGAAAACCAGAACTCAACGTTCCTAGGTAACGGCATCGCGATTCCTCACGGTACCACTGACACGCGTGGCCTAGTAAAAGAGACAGGCGTAGCGGTTCACCACTTCCCAGAAGGCATTGATTGGGCAGACGGCAACCGTGTTTACGTAGCAATTGGTATTGCAGCGAAATCTGACGAGCACTTAGGCATTCTTAAGCAGCTAACGAAAGTGCTAGCGGCAGACGGTGTTGAAGAGAAATTAAAGCAAGCGAAATCAGAAGACGAAATCATCGCCCTACTTAATGGCGAAGTTCAGCTAGAAGCCGACCTAGACGCTTCTTTAGTTCAGCTACTATTCCCTGCAAGCGACATGGTTCAAATGTCAGCTGTTGCGGGCGGCCTACTTAAGAACACAGGTTGCACAGACAACGCATTCGTTGCTGACCTAGTAACAAAAACACCGACTCACCTAGGCCAAGGCCTGTGGTTGTTGGGCAGTGATAAAGGCGTAACTCGCACTGGCGTATCGTTTGTTTCAACAGCAAACCACTGTGAGTACGAAGGCACACCAGTGAAAGCATTGGTCGCTTTCGCCGCTTGCAACAGCGCACACCAATCTATTCTGGCAAACCTAAGCAAGATGGTTTTCGAAGGTAAACAGCAACAACTGTTAACGGCTGACATCGCACAAGTGATTGGTCTTCTAAAAGGTGAAGCGGTTTCTACAGCCTCTCAAGACGATGACAACTGCGCAGTATTCAAAATTAAAAACGCACACGGCCTACACGCTCGCCCGGGCGCAATGTTGGTTGCTGAAGCGAAGAAATTCGAATCAACAATCCGCGTTTCAAACCTAGATGGTGACGGAAAAGAAGTGAACGCGAAGAGCTTGATGAAAGTCATCGCACTTGGCGTTAAACACGGCCACCAACTTCAGTTTGTTGCTGAAGGTGACGATGCAGCACAAGCACTTGAATCGATTGGTAAAGCTATCGCTTCAGGCCTTGGTGAAGGTTAAGGAATCGATATGCCTGATAAACAAATCAAAGCCGTTACCGTTACGCTTAACCCTGCCCTAGACCTGACAGGTGCTATCGACGCACTCAATGTAGGTTCAGTTAGCCTAGTAAACAAAGGCTCTCTGCATGCAGCAGGCAAAGGCGTAAACGTAGCAAAAGTACTTTCAGAACTTGGCGCTAAAGTGACCGTAACAGGCTTCCTTGGTCGCAATAACGAAGAAGCATTCTGCCAACTGTTTGAACAGATGGGCGCAACTGACCGTTTCATCCGTGTTGATGGCGCAACTCGTATAAACGTGAAATTGGTAGAAAACTCAGGCCAAGTTAGCGACATCAACTTCCCAGGTGTTCCTGTTGATGCTGACGCTGTTAAAGCGTTTGAAGAAACCTTGCTAGAACTAGCTAAAGACCACGAATACTTCGTGATTGCAGGCAGCTTGCCACAAGGCGTATCGCCAGAGCTTTGCGCTTCTTGGGTACAACGCTTGCGTGACCTAGGTAAAAAGGTGTTGTTCGACAGCAGCCGTGACGCACTAAAAGCAGGTATCAATGCACAACCTTGGTTGATCAAGCCAAACGATGAAGAGCTGTCTCAGCTGTTCAATGCAGAACTGACAACTCGTGACCAATGCCAACACGCAGGCCAAGCCCTAAGTGAAAAAGGCATCGATAACATCGTGGTGTCACTTGGCGCAGAAGGCGTGATGTGGCTAAACCAAGGTGAATGGTTACATGCTCAACCGCCGCGTATGCAAGTGGTGAGCACAGTAGGCGCAGGCGACACCTTAGTTGCTGGCCTATGTTGGGGTCACATGCAACAGATGCCAAAACCAGAACTTATTAAATTCGCAACCGCCCTATCTGCTCTAGCAGTTTCACAGGTAGGCGTGGGCATCACCAGCCAACAAGAGCTGGATTCAGTACTACAAAATATCCAATTACAGGCGCTTAGTGCTCCAACTAGCCAGTTAGACACAAGCAAATAGGACAAAAGGTTTATTATGAATATTACCATTATCACAGCTTGCCCAAGTGGCGTAGCAAACAGCATCATCGCCGCGGGCTTGTTAGAGCAAGCGACAAAAGCACTGGGTTGGAACGCTGCTATTGAATGTCAATCAAGCGTGCTACCTGAATCTCCAGTATCGCAAGACGCTATCGACAGCAGCGACGTTGTGGTTATCGCAGCTAACACAAACGTTGATAAAGCGCGTTTTGTTGGCAAAAAAGTGTACCAAGCGGCTATCTCTGAATGCACAGCAGATGCAAAAGCATTTCTAGAGAAAGCGGTAGCAGAAGCAACGGTACTAGACGCTTCTCAAGTTGAAGAAACGGTTGCAGTAACTGGTACGTCACCAGCGACAGGCAGCAAAAAGATCGTAGCGATTACCGCTTGCCCAACGGGTGTTGCACACACCTTCATGGCGGCTGAAGCGCTTGAAGCAGAAGGTAAACGCCTAGGTCACCAAATCAAAGTGGAAACTCGCGGCTCTGTAGGTGCGAAAAACCAACTAACAGACCAAGAAATCGCAGACGCTGATCTTGTTATCATCGCAGCAGACATCGATGTTCCACTGGATCGTTTTAACGGCAAAGCGCTGTACAAAACAACAACAAGTCCTGCTTTGAAGAAAACAAAGCAAGAGATGGAAAAAGCGTTCGCAGAAGCTAAACCATACCAACACACAGCTTCTTCAAATTCAGCACCTGCTGACGAGAAGAAAGGCGTGTACAAGCACCTAATGACAGGTGTATCTCACATGCTTCCTGTGGTTGTTGCGGGCGGTTTGATCATCGCACTCTCTTTCGTATTCGGTATCGAAGCGTTTAAAGAAGAAGGCACACTGGCAGCAGCACTGATGACTATCGGTGGTGGTTCTGCATTCGCACTGATGATTCCTGTTCTTGCTGGTTTCATTGCATTCTCGATTGCTGACCGTCCGGGTCTGGCTCCAGGTCTAATCGGCGGTATGCTAGCTAGTTCTACAGGTGCTGGTTTCCTAGGTGGTATCGCGGCGGGTTTCATTGCCGGTTACTCTGCTAAGTTCATTGCCGACAAGGTTCAACTTCCACAATCTATGGAAGCCCTTAAGCCAATCCTGATCATTCCGTTTATCGCGAGTTTGTTCACTGGCTTGGTGATGGTTTACATCGTAGGTGGTCCTGTTTCTGGCGTGATGAGTGCAATGACGACTTTCCTAAACAACATGGGAACGTCTAACGCGATTCTTCTAGGTGTGATACTAGGCGCAATGATGTGTTTCGACCTTGGTGGCCCTGTAAACAAAGCGGCTTACACATTCGGTGTTGGTCTATTAGCTTCGCAAACTTACGCACCAATGGCAGCAATCATGGCAGCAGGTATGGTTCCTGCTCTAGGTATGGGTCTTGCGACTTTCCTAGTGAAAGATAAGTTTGAAGCAGGCGAGCGTGAAGCAGGTAAAGCATCATTCGTTCTTGGCCTATGCTTCATCTCTGAAGGCGCAATCCCATTCGCAGCAAAAGATCCAATGCGTGTTATCCCAGCATGTATGGCAGGTGGCGCACTAACTGGTGCTCTATCAATGATGTTTGGTGCACAACTAATGGCTCCACACGGCGGTCTATTCGTACTACTGATTCCTGGCGCTATCTCTCCAGTACTTATGTACCTAGTGGCGATTGCAGCTGGTACAGCGGTAACAGGTTTTGGTTACGCTGCTCTTAAAAAGATGAGCGATTCTAAAGTGACTGCAGAGGCTTAATCCCACTACTCTGTTTAGATGATAAACAGAGGCTCTTGGTAAACACTTAAAACAAAAGGCTCCTCATATGAGGAGCCTTTTTATTATTCGCTGTCTTGTGTGGTTAAAACCGGCAACTGGAAAGAGAAAGTCACCCCTTCCACATCGTCATCATCTATATGGCGAATCATCTCCACCAAATAGCCGTTCACATCTAACTGTAAACCTTGCTGCTTAACCGCATTAAACAGCGCTTCTAAGGCTGTGCTATAAGCCACATCTGAAACCAGATAAACATCGCTACATAGGTAGTAACCTTCTGGAACGATCTTGTCGTAACGGTCTCTGGCCACTTGCCAATTTCCGATTTCAGCGTCTATATCGTCCCACTTGTTTCTCATCTGCTTTATCGGTGTGGTGCCCATGAGTTGTGTCGATTTCTGACCATACATCTCAAACACGGTATCCCAATCAGGATCGTCCAGTTTAAGCTTCTGCATACCGCGTTCTGGATACCAAACCAGCTCGGTCGGCATTGACTTAACCAATTCTTGTTCCATTGAAGACTGTACCCCCAGATGCGCCAATCTCTGAATGAAATCCGCCGTCTCCTTAGGTGTCGCGTTGTAGCCCATTTCTCGAATATGTTTTGCCGGCACCCCTAATTCACGTTTAAGCGCCTTACCTAAAGACTGTGACGATGAGAAGCCACAATACTGAGCAATTTCAATCACGCTCCACGGCTCATCATTAATCAACAAACCCACGGCGATTTGTAATCGAACGCGACTCAGATACTGCCCCGGTGTTTCATTAAATAGCTCAGTAAACTGACGATGAAAGTGATACGGAGAAATTGCGCTCTCGGTGGCGATCTCTTCCCAAGTACGACGCTCACCCCACTCTTCATGCATCAAAGTAAGCGCATGACTAAAGCGTTTTTGAAGGTGCTCTGGCAAAGATTCAATCAATGCAATCTCAGGCACCAGTTTAAAACCGGGCACCAATTGATAATCAGGTTTGTTCTCTTTCGTCATACGGTCTTTGTTTTCAGGCATAGAAGCTCTTATATCTGTCGACTTGATTGAATTCGATCGCTTGGCTTCACTATCGTCTTTGTCCTTTATAAAATCAATCACAAGCGCTCCAAAGTGAGCTGTGTCTGTACCTGTGGTTCTTGTTCGACCGCTCCATTTTTGATTAGATCTTCAACTTGAGGCGGTTTGCGGCAAAACAAACCAAGCAACACAGGTATCAAAATCAGCGTTACCGCAGTGGCGAACAGTTCACCAAACACCAACGACACCCCCGCAGGCTTTAAGTATTGTGCCTGTTCCGCAGTTTCGCTCAGTAACGGCAACAACCCACACACAGTGGTTATCGTGGTTAAGAAGATCGCTCTCAAACGGCTAGTACCTGCAATCACTAACGCTTGCTGTAATGGCACGCCTTGGCGATATTCAGCATTAAAGCGCGTGATCAGTACCAACGAGCCGTTAATCACGATACCCGTCATGGCCATCATGCCGAACATTGAGAGAATGCTGATTGGCAAATCCATTAAGTAGTGACCAAATATCGCACCTGCGAACCCGAACGGTATTACCGCCATGATAATCATCGGCTGCCAGTAAGACTTCAGAGGCACAGCCAACAAGATGTAGATCATTAGCAAGGTCAGAATCATTGCCGATTTAAAGCCATCCGACACTTCCCCTATCTCTTCAAACTCACCGCCCGCTTTAATGGTTACGCTTGGATATTGCAGGTGCAGAGATTCAATCGTATCATCAAGTTGCTCACGTGTTTTCTCTGGTGATTGTAGGTCGCGATTTTGCTTCCAATACAGGTTTATCACTTGCTCACGATCGCGGCGGTAAACCACTTGCGGCTCTTGCTCGTGACGGAACTCAGCGATATCGCCCATCATCACACTGCCGCCATTCGGCAACATAATTATGGCTTGTTCTAGCTGAGCTAAGGTTCGACGCTCATCTCTTGGGTATTGCAGCA
The DNA here is from genome assembly GCF_023206395.1 of Vibrio sp. ED004. Classification (NCBI taxonomy): domain Bacteria; kingdom Pseudomonadati; phylum Pseudomonadota; class Gammaproteobacteria; order Vibrionales; family Vibrionaceae; genus Vibrio; species Vibrio sp. ED004. The sequence continues at coordinate 1,513,104 of NZ_CP066150.1, forward strand.
ACACCTTGGTCTCTTGTCCATTTTCTAACAAGCGATGCACTTCTCTTTCACCAAACGCTTCTCCGGCGAGTTGAGCTAATGTGGCTTGAGTTAACCCTAGTTGCTGACCATATTGATTCAACACTAAGCGAACTTGCGGTAAACCATCCTGACCATCATCGTAAACATCCGAAACGCCATTTAAGGACGCTAGAGTATCTGCTAGCTGCCCACTGACACGAGAAGCCAGATCACGTTCGTTGGAAGAGATCGTTAAGAATGTGCCGCCAGCAGGCTCCTCTGCTGCACTGAATTTCACCGAGTAAGCGCCTTCGATTTGCCCTGTACTCTCTCGCCATCCCTTCAGCAATAAATTGCCTGGCAAAAAACTTAAAGATTCATTGGTTAGCTCAGCGGTCACTTCAATTTCACCATAGCCATCAGACCACGCGAGCAGGTTTACGACGGGCTTTTCTTGCAAGGGATAATCGTCCATTAAGCCTTTCTCTACCTGCATCATCGCTTGCTCTACTTGCAACAAGGCTTGGCGCTGCAGTGGCAACGGCGCGCCGTCTTCTAACTCAATCACCGCAGTGATGTAACGCCCCGGAATTTCAGGGAACAGCGCACTGCGAATCGCACCATTTGACCACATGCCATAAGCCAGTGAAATAACCGCGACAAACCCAAGCAGGGACGCCACCTTGTAGCCAAGTGCAAACTCCAATACTGGCTTATAGATGTTGAGATTAAACCACTGCAAACCACCTTGAGCGGTATTCTGCATCTTGGCAAAGATACTTGTAGATGGCTTTTTCACTGAAAGCTGAGCCAAGTGCGACGGTAGAATAAATTTGCTTTCAATCAGCGAGAAGATCAAAGCGAATATAACCACTGCCGAAAACCCAGCTAGTACCTTGGCTAGCTCATTGTTAATCCATAGCATTGGAGAAAATGCAGCAATGGTTGTCAGCACACCGAATACAGTTGCCACCGACACGGAATGCACGCCCTGCCAAGCGGCTGTCTTTCCGTTTATATTAGGAGAATTCCGTTTTTCATGTATCGCTTCCCCGACAACAACCGCATCGTCCACCAGCACACCGAGTACCAAGATAAAACCAAACAAGGTGATGTCGTTGATGCTGTAGTTAAACCACTGCATTGCGGCGAGCGTTCCAGTGAGTGCTATCGGAATCCCCATTGCGACCCAAAACGCGAGCCTAATCTCAAGAAATATCCCAAGTAAAATCAGCACTATCAACAAACCTTGCCATGCGTTTTCGCTCAAACGAAACAGTTGTTCTTCAATGTAAGGCGCCATATCAGCCATGGTATTCAGCTCAATATCCGAAGGCAGAATCGCACGTTGCACATCCAGTGTTTCACTGATCGCTTCACTGACTTTAAGCAGATTGTCGGTTTGGCTAGTACTGACCAATAAAGCGATGGCATTGGAATCGTTGTTACGCACAACAGAGCCGCTGTATTGGTAGCCACGGGTTAGCTTGGCGATGTCTCCCAAGTGTATTTTTCCGTTGCTCCCTGAAATCACGACAAGCTGATTCAGTTTCTGCAAATCATCGGCGTAACCGTCACCACGAATCACCATCCGGCCTTTGTCACTGATAAGCTCACCGCTGCGAGATTCAAGCGAACGCTGCTCAACTAAACCTGCAAGATCTTCCAAGCTCAACCCCAGCGCTTTCAGTTGGTCAGGATCAGGCTCGATAACCAACTGGGGCGTTCGAGTTCCCCAGTTTGATACCTTCGATATTTGAGGGTTCTTCTTCAGCGCTTGTTCAAGCTGCTTCGCGATAGGTTGCAGCTCGTCATCGGTTCTTGGACCTGATACCACCACAAACGCTGCTAAATTGGTGAATTCATTGCGCACCACTTGTGGTCTTTCGGCTTGCACAGGAAAGCCGTTGATGGCGTTAACTTGGTTACGAATATCATCCAACAACTTATCTAAGTCTGTGCTGCTGGTTTTACGAACCACAACTCTAGACACGCCAGCACTCGATTGGCTGGTGATCTGTTTGATGCCTGCAATGCCGCTGATCGACTCTTCGATTCGTTGAGTCACGCTCTCATCAATCTGTTGCGCCGTACCGCCAGGATAAGCCACAGTAATACTGATTGATGATGGGGCAATTTGTGGAAACGACTCGACACGCAGTTGCCCAAACGCAAGCACACCACTGATCACAATCGCCATCATCAACAGATTGGCAGCGACTGGGTTATTAATGAACCATTTTGTCATCCAACTCATTGGTTTGATTCCTTAATCTGTTTGGCATCAGATTTACCCGCGAGCATGGCTTCAGAATGGATTCCATTGAATCTAGGCGCGACTTGTTTACCGATTAGCATTGAAGAAAGCGGATATTGCACCACGCGACGAGCCTTATCACTTTGATCGTTGAAGCGAATATCAAGCTCTTGGCTGCCTTGCCCAATAAGCGTTACCGACTCTTTTCGCAAACGATCTTCTGTATCTAACGTCCACACATAGCCATCTCGCGTCATCGCGCTCAGAGGTACGCTTACCACATCATCTTTTAGACCTAAATTAACCACAGCCTGAACCTGCTGATTAGGGAAAAGCCTTGGTTTGTTTTGATAAGGTGCCTCAACCGACAGCACGACTTGCCTTTGACGAGTCACCGAGTCCACTTGCGGTGATACATAGCGCACCTTTGCCGGCCATTGATTCCCAGAACGACTCACGACACGAATGCTCGGCTTAACCAAGGCAGCCTGTATTGTTGCCAATGTAATTCAGAAATTGGAAGCTCGATATCAATCGAATCACTGGCGGCTAACTCAAAGGTCACTTGCCCCGCCTCTACCCACTCTCTTGGGCTAATGTGACGCTTCATGACGACCGCATCAAAAGGCGCAGTAATCACTGACTCTTCGACTAGCTTCTTCGCACTGACATAAGCTTGTTGGTCTTGTTGCAGGTTGGCTTTTGCTGCAAGCACTTGAGGTTCTCTGCGCGCAAAGGACGAACTTGTTTTTGGGTTGAGCATTTTAAGAGCGACCGTTTGTTCATGCTTAGCCTGTTTCAATTCCAGCTCCGCTTGTTTTAACGCACTTAACGCTTGCGCCAAGTTCGCATCAACAGCGCTACTATCTAGCCTCGCCAACACATCGCCCTTATTCACTAAATGTCCCGGTTCGATGCTTTCATTCAGCCATTTTAGTTGCGCACTACTCGAGGCTTTCAGTTGAATTGGCCAACGAGCAGCGGTTAAGCCTAGTACCGTTAACGTCGATTCGTGCTGCGAAGGTGTCACCTCCAATACAGAAACCGGTGCCAATACTGTTTGTTTCTTCACAGGTTCCGCTGCCTCAGGTTCCAATTCGTCGACAACAATCAAGGCAGCAAAGATAGCCGCACAACCGACTAATACCGAAAGTGGCTTTTTAAACTTCATAAGGCATCTCCTTGGTAGCCTGTTGGACAGAGGTATGATTGAGTCGCTGACTGATCTCAGTAAGACGAGAAAGGGTTTGCAGAGTAATTGGCAACATCACTGCGGTTTCAACAAACTCCAATGAATAGGTAACGATTGAGAACACTTGCCCTGCAGTAGGCTGAATTAGCTGGCTCACCATCCACAAATTGCCCACGACTGCGCCAAACAGCACGGTAAAGATCAGCCCGTAAACAATGGCCTCGGTGTCTGAAAGCTTGATTTCACACTGTTTAAGTCGCTCAAAGTGCCAACGAAGCGCAGATAAGCGAACGCCACTCAACAGTTGAACTTGCTGTTCGACTTGATCGTTAAATTGGCCATTGAGCCGCCTGAATGTTCTATGAAACAAACCATAGATGGCCAGCATCGACAGCCCAGCAAACAACATGCAAAGCGCCAATGAGAAGTGAAACGTAGAGAGAATCACCACAGTCGCGACAAGCTGCACCACGGCCGTCATCAAAGCAGGCAAATCGTCTTCTAAGAAATCAACCAGCTCACGCGACATGGTGAGTCGCGCGTCTTTGGTTGATACAGATAAACCACGCAGGTTTCGCTCAACGATACTCGCCAGCTTTACACGAATCGCCCCATAAACACGGGTATCGTAAAAACGACGAACAACACTGATGATCACCAGCACAAAAAGAATCGCGGCTAGCATCACCAAAGGCTGGAAACTTTGGTTTAACACGCCGTCGATGGCGTAACCAATAAACAGCGGCAACAGAATAAGCATCACGTTTTCCGCCAGCACCATTAACCAGGTCGCAGCGACCTTTAATGGATTCAGCCGAATAATCGTCAGCAGAGAGATGGGATGTTTGAATAGCATTATTGAGCCCATAAATGAATATGGCGCCAGTATTACCAATTCAGCTTGGGAAAAAGTGTCCCAAATTGCTGTATTAGAAAATTAGGCGCCAGACTCGATCAACGAGAAACTCGGTTACCTTTTGTTTACCTTAGCTCCTTTACTGTCCTTGATAAGAAAAATGAAAAACAAGGAAAGAGCATGAAATTATTCGCTTCATTACTCACGACTGTCGGTATTACTGGCGCAGTTTGGGGGCTATTACATATTCAGCCCGCGATTGCGGATACATCGACTGAGCAGTCAATAACTGAGTCATCAACGAACAACGCCTCAAAGAAACAATCATCAGAGGTCAAACCACAAGCGACCGCAAGCACGACTTACCTGCGAGGCTTAAGCAAAACCATTCCTTTGGAAGACGTTCCAGAGTTGTGGGTCGATTTCTACCAAAACCTAGAAGCCAATGATGAGGAGATCGCAGAGCAACAAAAAGTCATCGTGATCTATCAAGACATCAGCTCAGACTTCAGCAAGGCTACAGTCACGATTGGTTTCCCGACTCAGCAATCAACATCAAATAAAAACAGCACCTTAATTAAGGTTCCAAGCAAGTCTGAAGGCACTTTGTTACTGAGCCAAGGCGAGCATACTGAGCAGGAGCTAGCGCTGGCTTGGGAAGGTATTGCAGTCTTAAAACAGGTAGATATGGTTATCGAGCACCACCAATTGAATCAGCATGGGTTGCCAGATTCCAGCGAGTTATACGTCTATTATAAGAATGGTCAGTAAAGGATTTAGTTATGGATTTCACTATGGATAGCATTGGGAACTTTCTCTCTCAAACATTCACAGAAACAAGCGTCATCCTGACCGAGACTTGGGTTGATGATAACTTTCTACTGCTTGCTCTGGCTCTGTTTATCTTTGAGCTTATACGCTATGCCTTTAAGAAAAAGCTAAGTTGGAACATGTTGGGTGACAGCGCGACTAACTTAGTCACCTTGTTCTTCTTATTGGTTACCGTTTTCTTTGTCGGATTAGCTTATGTGGGTGCGTTTGTTTACGCCTACGAGAACTTCAGCCTGACTCAACTGCCAATAACCGGTTGGACAATTCTTGGTTGCTTGATCTTGGCCGATCTCGCGTACTACTGGGAGCACAGATTCTTGCACAGCAACGGCTTAGCATGGGGTACACACTCGGTTCATCATAGCTCGCCTTACTTTAATATCTCGGTCGCTTACCGGTTTGGGCCTTTGGATTGGTTCTTCCCATTCTTCTTTCACTTGCCGTTAATTCTGCTCGGCTTTAACCCGTTTGTCGTGCTTATGTGTGAAACCTTTGTGCAGCTATACCAAACGTTATTGCACACGGAAACAGTTAAGCGATTACCTCGTCCTGTTGAAGCCGTGTTCAATACACCTTCACACCACAGAGTGCATCACGCAACCAACAAACAGTACCTTGATAAGAACTACGCTGGGATATTGATCATTTGGGATCGTATGTTCGGTACGTTCGCCAAAGAAGAGGAAGAAGTCAGATACGGTGTGTTCCCTAGAATCAACTCTGTGAACCCATTTAAGGTATATTTCCACGGCTACGTTAAACTGTGCCAGCAGTTATGGCACGCGCCAAATTGGAACTACCGACTACAACTTCTTATCCAGCCGCCTATCTGGGCTTGGAAAAGAGAACGAGAAACAAAGTAAGGACACTTATGAGCATTAACGCCCTGTTGATTGAAGACGACAGTGACTTGGCAGAAGCCATTGCAGACTATATGGAACTCGACGGTTTCGAATTCGATTTTGCTTACAATGGCAGCGCTGGGCTCAATCTTGCGTTAGAGGGGCGTTATGACATCATCTTAACGGACATCAACATGCCCAAAATGGACGGGCTTGATGTCTGCCAATCTCTTCGCCAGCAAGGCGTGACCACTCCAATTCTCATGCTGACGGCAAGAGACACGTTACAAGACAAGATCGCAGGGTTTGAGGTCGGTTCGGATGACTATCTAGTGAAGCCTTTTGCAATGGAAGAACTCAAAGTACGGTTAATGGCACTTGTTCGTCGTGCTCAAGGTTCCGTAACTTCATTGTCCGTGGCAGACCTCAAGTTGGACTTGGATAAGCATCAAGCCATTAGAGACGGCAAGCTATTGAAGCTTTCTCCAGTATGTTGGCGAATGCTCGTGATGTTAGTGCGAAACAGCCCTAACGTGGTGAGCAAAGCTAAGCTTGAAGAGGCATGGGAAGACGAAATGCCAAGCTCTGACAGCGTAAAAGCGCACCTGTTTAAGCTTCGCCAAGTGGTTGATGCGCCCTTTGATTCAAAGCTAATTCACACAGTTCATGGCATTGGTGTTGTCTTACATGAGGAGCAATCATGAAACAGGCAAACATGAATCGAGTCAGTATTAAGCGCGACATTTACCTCTACCTGTTTGGCATTGTCGTGCTATTGACTGCCATCTACAGCTTAATGGTGTCTCAGAGTTATCATATTGGCCTTAATGAGTCGGCAAAATATGGATTCTTGTATGAACTAGAAGTCGCAGAGCAACGTTACATCGAAACCGGGCAACTGCCAGACTATCAAAATCCGACATTCCAAGCCTTTCTAACCTATTCGGAACTGCCCGCTAAATTTCAACAAGCCTTTGATTGGAATACATTTGATAACGACGCTATTTATGAACACTACGAGGCTTCATCTAGCAATGAGTCAGGGCAATACCTCTATGCAGCCAAACATCAGATTTCTGACAAAGACGAAGCCTTGTACATCATTTCTGAGTACGATGAAGCGATCTACCTGAATCTATTCGAACTCAACCCACCAGAATCCGTGAATCAAATAAACAGTGCCTTTATCGCCATCGGTGCTCTTTTACTTTTGGTGTTCTTGATCATTCGCCTTCTGATACACCGAGTCACCAAACCGATTATTACCTTATCCAAATGGTCTGAATCTCTTGATGTGAACAACACTCAAGGACTGACTCAGTTTCGGTATAAAGAGATCGATAAGTTGGCTTCTCAACTGGTTAAAAGCGTACAAGGCGAACGCCAAGCCAATGAGCGTGAGAGCTTCTTCTTAAAAACTGCAAGCCACGAACTAAGAACACCGATTGCCACCATTTCAGCCAGTGGCGATATGTTGGTTCGATTGTCTGAAAGCATTCCGAACAGCGGTCAACGTGCCGTCGCACGAATCCAACGCTCAGCCACCAACATGAAAGCCTTAGTGACGACTCTGCTGTGGATGAGCCGCAATAACGAGATGGAAACCAACTATGAGCAAATCAAGCTCGCTCCCCTACTCGACAGCATTATTGAAAGCCAGCGTTACCTTTTGAAAAACAAAAAAGTCGATATTCAAATCAAGGTTTTTCAAGAAGAACATAACCTTCCTCGAGAGCTCACTGAAGTTGTGCTCACCAATTTAGTTCGAAATGCATTCCAACATGGTGGCAGCGGAGATATCAGGATCACGCTGACAGAACATCAGTTTGAGGTAACCAACCATTTGAAAGACGAAAACATGGTAAACAACTCTGAACAACAAACCTCTTTTGGTATCGGCCTAGAGCTCATTGAACGTGTTTGTCACAACCAAGGTTGGCAGTTTACTCATGAAACCAACAACAATGAGTTCAACGTTAAAGTAATTCTGTAGCGGTTTTCTAGATGCTCAATTGATGGTGACCAAAAGTTTACCTTGTCTTGGTTATGCTAATCGCACAATCTAGTTAGGAGTTATGTTATGGGCACTTGGATTTTAGAAACACTATTGTGGGCTGTGGTAACCGTGGCGGTTTGTGTCGCGATTTGGGGACTTTACTTACCCAATATCTTAATCGCACTAGGTGTGTCGGTAGCGGTATCGCTGTTACTGGGAAATAGCTGGAGAAGCTAGAATTTAAAAAGGAAATCATTCGAAAATTAGTGAGCTTTGATACACCCGACAGCAGCTATGTTTATTAAAAACGTTGATTAGCTAAAAACTGTCGGGCGCGAATTAAATTAGCTACTTAGTGTCTCTTCGAATACACCTAGTTCACGACCAAGCCAAATCGCACGTACTGTGTGGTCTAGCGTCTCTTCACCGCCCGTTACTGGGTGAATCAGCACCGACATATCGCCGCGCTCTTGTTCAAGCCACTCAACAATACCCGACTCTTTGTTAGCAAAGTGAATTTCAAACATCGGCATTTTATGCGGACCAACCAAACGCTGGATTAGCGGAAAAACCTCTAATACATCTTTACGTTCCGATAGAATTTTCTGACGCAGTGTTTCTGCTTGCTCTGCAAAGCGCAGAGGGAAATAGATATGACCGTGGTACATGGCACCATCCTTTAGAATTATGATGTCGCAAGTTTATACCTAAACCGCATTCAATAGCTAAAGCTAAATATTATAAGCCAGCCAAATCAGCACTCTCGATTTTACTCGATATCGCAGTTCTAGACTGTCTTTTGCATAAAACAAAAGCGCCATACATAGCCTTATGTATGGCGCTCATTGACGTATCAACCTGAGGGTAAGCCTCAAGTTAGATCTTTTTACTGTATGGGTTTAGCGCACATTTCAGTCTTTTTAGTACAACCAATGCGCTCACACGTCCCCAACTAAACAACACTCTTTGATGTAAACGGAAAATAGTGTCGTAAAGGTTTCGTACAAATCTACCACGCAAAAGTACTCTGTCATTCATCAACGCGCCGACCGCATAGTCATGCCCAACCGCTACCAACATTCCTCCATCGTGGAACACAAAGGGTTGTAATGCCTTACCTTTCGCTAAATGCTTAAACTGCTGAGCCAAATGACCCGCAGCTTGATTGGCAGCTTGAGCTCTTGGTGGAACAAAAGAACCATCCGGTTGTGGACACTCAGCACTGTCGCCAAGGACAAAAATATCATTGTCATTGGTTGTTCTTAGTGTCTGATCTACCACTAATTGATTGATTCGATTTGTCTCTAAGCCGTCTAGTTCGCTTAGCCAATCCGCACATTTAATACCAGCAGCCCATATTTGCAGATCTGCTGAAATAACCTCATATTCTGAAGTGACTAATTTCGCCTCTTCAGCTCTTTGAATTCGAGTGCCGGTTCTAACGTTAATGCCTTGTTTTATCAAAGCTTCATGAACTCGTTTCGACATGCATTCAGGCCCAACAGGCAACACGCGATCAGCCGCTTCAATCAAAGTAATTTCAAGGCTGCCTTCCTGACGATAGCGCTGTAGCTTGGCGCTCACTTTTGCTAGCTCCGCCGCCAGTTCAACGCCTGTTGCACCTGCGCCAACAATTGAAATTTTGCGCTGACTGCTTGCTCTCAATAGAGGGTTGATCTCCTGCCAAGCTTTTTGTGCTTGCACTGCTGAATCGAGGAATAAACAGTGTTCACTCACGCCTTCTGTTTTAAAGTCATTGCTAATGGCGCCGACTGCAATAACAAGATAGTCGTATTCTAGTTCTTGTGTCGTACCGCTAAAATGATTCAGCTTGATCACTTTATTAGCACGATCTAAGCCGCTCATTGAAGCTTGAACGTAGGTGTACCCATTACAAGATGCATGCTGGAAGTAACTGACAGCATCGAGTTCTTCGTCGAATGTTCCCGCTGCAATTTCGTGTAAGCGCGGTTTCCAGTAGTGGTGTGACGATGGCTCTACAAGTGTCACATCATAACGTTTATCACGACCTAAACGCGTAACCAATTCAAGGCCAGCAGCGCCGCCACCAACCACAACAATCTTCTCTTTCTGTTTCAGCATTCGCTTACCCACCATGCCTAAAGGCAAAATTTTTCTGATGGAGTGCATTATATTTATAACAAAATTGATGATAATCCCAATTAAAATCAAATCACCTTTACTAGTATGTAATAATAAGACTCAGATTGATTCATTGAAGGATCAAAAAAGCGCCACATTCAAAAAGAATATGTGGCGCTTCTATCTATCTAAATAAAACTAAGGCTTTAGTTTCAGCACGTTATCAATGTCTTCTGCAGAATGGCGCTCAGGAAGTTGCTCCCACTCTTCGCCCCATGAACGGTTGATAATACGGCCACGCTGAACGCCTTCACGGGCTTCTAGCAACTTCGCCCAGCGAACTACGTTGGTGTAAGACTCAACTTGCAGGAACTCAGCGGCATCATATAGGTTGCCCAGCACAAGGTTGCCATACCAAGGCCAAATCGCGATATCAGCGATGCTGAACTCTTCTCCCGCAACAAAAGTGCTGTTAGCGAGTTGCTTGTCTAACACATCTAGTTGACGCTTCGCTTCCATTGCGAAGCGGTTAATTGGGTATTCTTGCTTTTCATCCGCATAAGCGTAGAAGTGGCCGAAACCACCGCCTAGGAATGGGGCTGAACCTTGTGCCCAGAACAACCAGTTGATGGTTTGCGCGCGCGCTGCCCCTTCTTTCGGCAAGAAGTGACCAAATTTTTCAGCTAGATGCATCAAGATAGAAGCCGATTCGAATACATTTACATCTTCGTTGCCTGATTTATCAAGCAGAGCTGGGATCTTCGAGTTTGGGTTTACACCAACAAAACCAGAAGAGAATTGGTCTGACTCACCAATATTGATCAAGTACGCATCATATTCAGCTTCTTTAACACCCGCCGCTAACAACTCTTCTAGCATGATAGTGACCTTCTGACCGTTAGGCGTACCAAGAGAATACAGTTGCAAGGCGTGGTCACCAACAGGAAGCTCTTTATCAAATCGAGCGCCAGATTCAGGACTATTAATGTTTGCCCACTTGTTACCACCAGCAGCATCGTTAACCCAAACTTTTGGCGGTGTGTATTGTTGTGACATGATATTTCCTTATTAATATAGGGTCTCACAAACTGATATTAGGTCACATGTCCTTGGTTAAAACCCCTGAATACGATTTATTTTCAAACTGTTAAGCATGGCTTATTCCAGAAAGACATAACCCGTTTTACAAGATGGCTCATGTCAAAGGTAGGCATCTATTCGTGTCCTATTTCTAACCTCATTCAATGTTGGTTAATCTACCGCACCATTTAGCAACGACAGCCCTACCCGTTCCAGAAAGCTGTGATAAAATCGGGGGATTATAATTGATAAGGATTTGGCAATGTCTTCTGATTACACAGGCTCGAGTGCAGCGTACGCTCGCCAAGAGAAAGGCTACCGCGAAAAGGCACTAAAACTGTACCCATGGGTTTGTGGTAAATGTGCACGTGAATTCGTTTACTCGAACTTAAGAGAGCTGACCGTTCACCACGTGGATCACGACCATACGAACAACCCTGAAGACGGCAGTAACTGGGAACTATTGTGCCTGTACTGTCACGATCATGAGCACTCAAAATACACTGACCATGAGCGTTATGGTGTGGACGCAAAAGCACGTTTAGACGATCACCAAACGGCTACGCATAACCCATTTGCTGATCTCGCGAAGATGATGAAGAAATAGAACGCTTTTCATAGAGACTCAAAAACAAGAAACCCCAGTATGTCGCCATACTGGGGTTTCTTTTATCTACCGTCATAACTAAATAACAGAGTTCAGGTAGACAGGATCAAAAAAGCCTTCCGAAGAAGGCTTTTTAAGAATCAAATCAAATCAAATCAAATCAAATCAAATCAAATCAAATCAAATCAAATTATGCTGCCGCTTGTTTGCGAGACTCTTCTACCTGTTTAGCACGCTTTTTTAGCGTCAATTTATCGCGGTATGCAAACCAAACGTAAGACACAACCACTAAGAAGAACAGGTATGACAATGAGAAAATGAACGGTGATTGAATGATATCGTTCGAGATACCCCAGGAAACACCGATAACAGTCACTGCAATTTTCGCAAAAAAGCCACACATCAATAGCACTAATGCCAGCTGTGGGAAACGCGTACTGCGGAATGCAAGCCAGTAGCAACTACCAACAGCTAGAGCCGCAACATAGAAGCCGAATAGGAAAGAGTGAATATGGTCAGCTGCCGCTACACCACCAGAAATTGACATCAATAGAATTAAAAACAGTTTCATAATACTCGCCTCGCAATAGACTGGAAACGCATCCTTTCAAATTTGGAATCTCATTTTGCATGCTATTTTCCTTGTTTTTGAGGAGAACACAAGCCCAAAACATGACCAGTTTGTGTATAAATATTAACCACAAAACCATATTTAACATCGTGTTAACAAGTTGATTTTTGAGAAAGTCCGTTATCACTTGTCCTACATAGAAAAAGTCCCATTTCAATTTATTTTGTTACACAAAATTAACTTTAGAAATTATTTAAAATAATTTGTAACTCTGTGATATCCGCACGTAATACGTGGCTATTAAAAAACCAATACCCAAAAATCCCTGAAATAATAAGGCGACACGCCTAAAAAGAACAAAATAGAAAGGTGTTGAGAACAATTTAAAAACTTACAAAAAACAACCTGTTAACAAAGTGAATTTAATTTACCAAAAATGGAAAAAGAGATTCCAATCACATTTTTATTGGTTATAATCCGCGCTCTTTTGCGGTATCTGTTGATAAACGCAAACTAATTTTGAAGAAACAATGACAATAACCCGTCTTTCGTTGAGTGACTGTTACTAAACAAAAGACAGAACCGAGAATAAAAATGAGCAAGATTGATAAAGCAACACGTATCCTGCTAGCAGGCTTCTGTATCAACCTTTGTCTTGGCATCCTGTATGCTTGGAGTGTATTTAACAAAGCGCTAGTAACTGAAGCTGGTTGGAGTGCTGCTGAAGCATCTTCTCCTTACGCTATTGCAACTATCACATTCTCTGTTTGTCTTCTTGTTGCAGGCATCCTACAAGACCGTATGGGTCCACGTAAGATCCTAATCCTAGGTACGGCTCTAACAGGCATAGGCATGATTGCTTCTGGTTTCGCTACAACACCTATGATGCTGAACATCACGTTCGGTATTATGACAGGTGCTGGTATCGGCTTCGGTTACGCATGTCTTTCTCCATCAGCAATGAAGTGGTTCCACTCTTCTAAGAAAGGTATGGTTAACGGTCTAATCGCAGCGGGCTTCGGTCTTGCAGCTATTTACCTAGCACCAGTAACTTCTGCGCTAATCGACAGCATGGGTATCCAAACAAGCTTTATGATTCTTGGTGTTGGTGTACTTGCAATCGCAGTACCTCTAGCAGCAACAATCAACAACCCACCAGCGGATTACACGCCAGCTGAGCCTAAAGTAAAAGCAGGCCAAGCACCTAAAGCGGTTAAGAAGACTGAAGACCTAACGTGGAAAGTAATGCTGAAGACTCCTCAGTTCTACTCTCTATGGATCATGTACGCATTTGCTGCATCTGTTGGTCTAATGATCATCGGTAACATCACTACAATCGCTAGCGTTCAAGCTAACCTGCCAAACGCAGTTTACCTAGCGTCTATCCTTGCAGTATTCAACTCAGGCGGCCGTGTTGCTGCGGGTATGCTTGCAGATAAAATCGGTGGTGTACGTACTCTACTTCTAGCGTTCATCCTTCAAGGCGCGAACATGGCTCTATTTGCTACGTTCAACTCTGAATTCACGCTAATCATTGGTACAGCAATCGCAGCTGTTGGTTACGGTACGCTTCTAGCAGTATTCCCAACACTAACTGCTGAATTCTACGGCCTGAAAAACTACGGTACTAACTACGGCGTGCTTTACACGGCATGGGGTATCGGTGGCGCTATCGGTGCAGCAGTTGTTGGTTTCTCAATGGCAAATGGCGAAGGTTACGGTCTAGCTTACACAATCTCTGCAGTTATGATGGCAGTGTGTATTGTTCTAGCAATCATCACTAAGCCAATCTCTGAAGCGAAAGTTGCTGAACTAAAAGCATCGCAAGCTTAATCATCAGAAAAGATTGAATTTGTTACTGAAGAGCTTAACCTTAGGGTTAGGCTCTTTTTGTATCAAGCGACTTCTCCATTGACGATAGAAACCACTCCCCAATTCTCGCCTACTTATTATCTCGACAACTTCAATCGATTGGTTGAACACGCGCAAAATCTCTACCCTGATCTTCTGAGTGACGATGAGTGCCGTTGGTTGTCTGAATACAAGCGCCTTTCTGTTTCAAGCCAGTGTTTAATGGTTCGTTTGCTTTCTCGTAAAGGCTGCTGGTTTCGTAGTGACAAGCTCGCTTATGTTGAAATCCCAGATATAGACACTGCATTACAAGAGCTAAACTCATCACGCTTCATTACGTTAAGTCACCCAACGGACAAGCATGACTTAGAAGTCAGTCAGCTCGAACTTGGATTGAACCTGCTCACTAAGCCTGAGTTGCTAAATGTATTCCCATCTCTTAAGAGCAACAAGGCAGCTAAAAAAGATCAACTGTTAGCGTTGCTTGAACCACAAGCTTTTGAACAGTTCCAAAGCCTATCGTTCGATTGCATTTACGTTGTCGAATCTCAGGTGATTGATGTATTGCTGTTGCTGTTTTTTGCCAATACGTACCAAGACCTAAGCCAGTTCGTGTTAAGTGACCTTGGACTCAACACCTTTGAAAACTACCCGTTAAGCAAACAACGTCGGTTCTTCACCGCTAGAGAACAGATCAATCAATTGCTTGAAATGCGTGAAATTCAACACCAGTATTACGAAGGTGATCGTAAAGACCCTGAGTTTATTGAACGTCTTTTACAGGCTATACCCGAAGAATCAGAACACAAAAGTATTGCTAGAAAACGGTCGCGATTGATCAACGACCTGGCACGCGATCTAGAAAGGCTTAACCAAAACGAGCAAGCTGTCTTTTGGTTTAAACAATCGGTGCTTTCTCCAAGCAGAGAGCGACTTGCGCGCATCTATGACAAACAAGACGAGTTAGACTTGATGTGTGACATTGTCACGCAAATACAAGAGAATCCATCGGATGTATCAGAGCTAGAGGTCGCGATTAAGCTTGAACAGAGGTTATTACGCAAGCAGGGCAACAAGGTTCCCCGCCCTTCAAAGCCAAGTTGTACGCAGATAAAACTTGAGTTAGACCTCAGCCAAACCAGAGTTGAGCTTGCGGTAAAGCAGCACTTTGAAAGCCAAGGTTGGGATGTCTATTTCTCTGAGAACAGCTTTCTGTGTGGCTTGTTCGGTTTGGCCTTCTGGGATGTCATTTTCTCTGATGTCGAAGGTGCTTTTATCAATCGTTACCAACATCGACCACTGGACTTGTATCACTCAGACTTCGTAGACAAACGAGTCGAGCAAATTGAAGCTGTGTTCCAAACACTATCCGAGCACGGGCTCAGTCATTTGCTTGATACTTACGATAACAAGCAAGGCATCGCTAATCCTTTTGTTCATTGGAATCATTTCCCTAAAGCACTTATCGAGCACAGCATTGCTTCCATTCCAAACACTCTACTTGTTGATCTCTTCAAGGTGATATTGAGTGACCTAAAGCTATTCCGAACTGGGATGCCAGATTTGATTGCTTTCAAAGGCGATGAATTTCATTGGATTGAAGTCAAAGGATCGGGAGATAAATTGCAAGACAACCAGTGGCGTTGGATCAAAGAGTTTGAACGCTTGTCTGTTCCTTTTTCGGTGTGTTACGTCAATCAATAAGCCTTAGCTAAGCTTTCTGAACCTTGGTTTGATGATGGGGCTGACGCGATAAGTGGCTCAGTTCCATCAATATCTTATCTACAAAATTGTTAGAACATGAGCATTTTCAATCATTTTCGATATAATTAGAGAAAATACCTAATATTTAAATACGTATGAATTTGAAAAAACTCTTCATCTTAGCTTTTGTTAGCGTCTTCTCAGGTTGTGCCGTGTACGCGGGTCTAAACTTTGACGAGCTGTTTGGTGAACAGCAAGTACGCGATCGCCAAGCCCCTATTCTTTCGGCTCAATCACAACACTTCATCAACGAAGTGAAGCCGATCATTGATAACCGATGTGTGGTTTGTCACGCTTGTTATGATGCGCCTTGCCAACTCAAAATGTCTTCAGTTGAAGGTATCGATCGTGGCGCAAGCAAGGCTCTCGTTTATCAAGGTACGCGTTTAACGGCATCTGCCCCTACTCGCCTATTTGAAGATGCATTGACCACTCAAGAGTGGCGTGAAGCCGACTTCCACCCTGTGCTTAACGAGCGTATGCAAAACTCAACCGCTAACCTTGATGCGGGTCTTGTATCTCGAATGCTTATTCAAAAAGAGAACCATCCGCTTCCAGACCAAAAGCAGTTAGAAGGTTTCGACTTCTCGATTGATCGCGACCAACAGTGTCCGACCATCGAAGAGTACGCTCAATACGAAAGAGATTACCCAACTTGGGGCATGCCTTATGGGATGCCTAACCTAGACAAGACCGAGTACGCGACGTTAATGAGTTGGCTGGAAAACGGCGCGTTAATGAATGAACATATTCCGTTGAGCGAAGCCGAGCAAGAGCTGGTTAATGTCTATGAAAAATTCCTGAATAAGAGTTCGAGAAAGAGCCAGCTTTCTGCACGTTACATCTACGAGCACCTATTTCTATCACACGTTTATTTTTCTGATTTAGGGCAGCCAACACGTTTCTTCTCGATCGTTCGTTCTACAACACCTCCGGGCGAAGCAGTACAGCGCATTACCACTCGTCGCCCTTACGACGATCCAAAAGTCTCTCGCGTTTACTACCGATTGATTCCAGAGCAAGGCACCATTGTCGACAAGACACACATGCCTTTCGCGCTCAATAAAGAGCGCCTACAGAATTGGAATACGTGGTTTGTTGATGCAGATTACGTCGTAAATAAGCTGCCTAGCTACGACGTTGATGTTGCTGCTAACCCAATGACTTCGTTTGAAGCCCTGCCTGTTAACTCTCGCTTCAACTTCATGTTGGATAACGCACAGAACACCATCATGGCGTATATTAAAGGGCCAGTTTGTCGTGGTCAGCTTGCGCTCAATGTGATTAATGACCGCTTCTGGGTGTTCTTTATTGACCCTGAGAAAGCTGATGTGCCGGAGATTAACGACTTTTATGCAAGCCAAGAGAAAAACTTGAAGCTTCCAGGTGAGTTGAAAAGTAATACAGTCCCAGCGACCAATTGGGTACGTTACTCTAAGCAACAAGCACGATACCTAAACGCTAAATCAGACTTCACCAACAAATGGTTTGAAAGTGGCGTAAACCTCGATACGGGCATCATTTGGGACGGAAATGGCACCAATCCGAATGCCGCTTTAACGATATTCAGACATTTTGACAGCGCTTCCGTTGTTCAAGGTCTGGTTGGGCCGCAGCCTAAAACGGCGTGGATTCTTGATTACGCCCTACTTGAACGTATTCACTACCTGCTTGTTGCCGGCTTCGATGTATACGGAAACTTCGGCCACCAGCTGATTACGCGTATGTTCATGGACTTCTTACGTCTCGAAGGTGAGAGTAACTTCTTAACTCTTCTTCCTAAAGACGTTCGCCACCTTGAACACTCAAGCTGGTATCAAAACCAAAGTGTACAATTGAGCGATTTCTTGCAGCGCAATATCGCGCCTTTCGATCAGCCAACCAGCGTGGTGTACAAAACGGCCGATCCTAAGCGTGAATTGCTGGATATGATCAAACAGAAGCTAGAGCCAGTTCTGAATAACCGTTTTGATATTGTCGAAACAGGCTTTAGTAAAAAGAATGAAGCGCTACTGAATCAAGTGAGCTTGATTAAGGGAGAAGGCTTACGCCACGTTCCTCAGTTGGTGATGATCATGATTGAAGGCGAGAATGGCGAAGAGCAACTCTTTACCATGATTCACAACAACGCTCACAGCAACATTTCGAGCCTGTTTAATGAGGAAGGTAACCGAGATTACGCCAACGATGACTTAACACTCGTGCGTGGCGTTGTAGGCAGCTACCCAGCGGCTTACCTCTCACTAACCGAAAGCGACATTCCGACTCTGGTTAAAACACTCCAGAACTTGAACACGGAAGAAGACTACGTGGCGTTACTTGATAAGTTTGCTGTACGACGCAGCTCTCCGGAATTCTGGCCGTTCAGTGACCGTGTCCATCGTTGGTATCAACAAGCGCAACCTATCGAGTTCGGCCTGTTGGATTACAACCGCTTTGAGAACCGCTAGTTTTCACACATAGCGATTAAAAACAAAAATCCTCTGTCATGGCAGAGGATTTTTTGTATATGGGGGGAAAGTATCTTAAGTGCTATTGAGAAGCGAGAAGTGCTCTTGAGAAGCGAAAAGTTCTCTAGATTGAACCCGATGGTTCCGTTTGGTGTAGCTCATCAAAAAACGCGCGAGCGGCAGGAGAAAGAGAATCCAAAGGCTGCTTCAACACCAGATAAAACTGACTTTTCAGGCTCCACTTGTCCGGTTGTAGCGCGATCAAAGCCTGGTCATAGTGACCACGGTCGATTAAGTGAGACGGCAAGAAACTCAAGTGTGTACCCGCTAAGGTGAGAATCACACCCGACTCTACATGCCAGCCATCAAAAGGCTTTACGGAATCGTACTGTTCAATATTAAGTAATCGGAACATCTCATCTTTGGCATAGCCACCCATGTTGATACGACAGCCATCAAGGGAAAAATCGTTATCCATGATCTTCTCAGCCAGATCCTTACGCGCATAGAGATAGCTGTGCTCTTCAAACAGTGGGTATTTATGTTGAAAGGCTGATTTTTGATGTGACCCGAGAACGACGATCATCATATCTATCTGGTTCTTTGCCAACTTCTCATTCAACTGAGTGAAATCACCGACATCGACACTCACTTCAACACTGTTACTGCGTTGGTAAAATGTCTCTATCGCTTTTGGAAGTGGGTTGTAGGGCAAAGTCACCGTGTTATCCAAACAGCCAATTCGCACGTGCCCAGAAAGTTCTGTTTGAACGCCTCGAAGCTTATAAGCGAAGTCGGTTAAGGTTGATTTTAGCTGGTTCGCATATTTATACACTTGCTCACCTTCATGAGTGAGCTTAAAACCGCGCCGACCACGTTGGCATAATGTTAATTCTAAGCTTTTTTCCAAGGCAATAAGTTGATTACTGAGCACAGGCTGACTAATTCCGGTGCTCGCGACTGCCTGATTGATACCTCCCTGCTCAACAATTTCACAAAAAAGTTCTAATCTTCGTAGGTCTCTTTTATCTAACTTATTGTTTGGGTTCACTTTGCCACTCACATTTGGTTCTTGATATGTTTACATCTGATTATATTCATTTATTAACAATAAATACATCAGTATGCTTTATTCACACTTATGGAATAACAATGCATGGATGGCGCTATGGCGACAGAAGCTTACATGAATAAACCCGAAGCAACACACAGCCACAAAAAGATAGATGACTTCGAACTGGAACCCGTTCCCGAGAAGGCCAAACGTTCTTGGTGGGTGATCAGCCTTATCTGGTTGGCTATCGGTATCGATATCTCTGGCTTGTTCCTTGGCTCAATTTTGAGTAGCGGGATTGGTTTTGAAGATGCGCTACTAGCGACATTTATCGGTTCAAGCTTACTCGCAGTCATCGCGATGCTGTGTGCCAACATCGGTTTTCAAGCGGGCGTTTCAACTCCACTCGTGAGTAGCGCAGTGTTTGGTCGTAACGGCGGTAAAATCCTTGGTTTCATCAACGGTATTTCGCTAGTCGGCTGGTTTGCTTTCCAAGCTGATTTCTTTGCGTTCATCATGGTGGATGCTCTCGCAAAATACGACATTGTGATTTCTCACCTAACCGCTCTGATTGGCGGCAGTGTATTAATGATGATGACAGCCATCTACGGCGTTCGTGCCTTAGGTAAACTCAGCACCTATTCAGTACCTCTGATGGTGACGCTTATTACCATTGGCTTGTTCATGGCTGCCGACTACCAAGGTGGCGCTGCTCCAACCATTGAAGATCCTCTAACACTTGGCCAAGCCATCTCTTTCGTTATGTCTATTTGGATTCTTGCAGCCGTCGCTGCACCTGATATTGCTCGCTACGCTAAGACTCGCCGTGATGCGATTCTCGGAGCAGGTATCGGCTTTCTGGTTGGTAACAGTGCCATCATTCTCATTGCATTAATCCTGACCAAAATGACAGGCACCGACGACCTAGTAGAAGTCTTCTTCACGCTTGGTTTGGGTATGGCTGCCATCATCGTACTGGTGTTTGCGCAATGGACGACCAACAGTAGTAACCTGACTTCAGGTGGCTTATGTATGTCGATGGTACTGCCTAAGATCCCTCGCCCTGTATTGGTTGTGATCATGACCATCGTCGGCATCGGTATTGCTCAACTCGGCATGGTGAACAAGTTTACTGACTTCTTAATGCTCCTCAGCGTGACCATCGCCCCTGCTGCAGGCGTCTACATCGTTCAATACTACGTCTTAGACTCTGCAAAAATGAGCTTTGAGAACATCCAACAAGTTCCAGCGTGGATGTTTAAAGGCCTCGCCTCTTGGGCGTTTGGTACTGCATTCAGCGCCTGTACCGCACCTGAATTATTCAACCTGTTTTCATTAACCAGCATCTCGGCGTTAGACGGCATTCTCGCAGCTGGTGTTATTTACCTAGCCCTAATGAAGCTTTCTCCTTCTAGTGATAAGGAATAGTAGTTGTGATTATTACTGAACAAATGATTGATGACATCGCGCTTGGTGCCACTGTATTAGGCACGGGCGGCGGTGGTGACCCATACAGCGGTGCATTGATGGCGAAAGTCGCTATCGCAACAGCAAAACAACCTGTACGCATGATTCCTCTGGAAGAAGTACAAGACGATTGGATGACAGTGCCCTCTTCAATGATTGGCGCACCAACCGTTGCAGTAGAAAAGCTCAACTCGAAAGATCAAATGCTGGTTGCATTCGAAGCGATGGAAAAGGCGCTTGGTACTGAGGTAGCGGCAACATTCCCTATCGAGGTAGGCGGTTTCAACTCGCTAATTCCAATTCTCGTTGCAGCGCAAAAGAACATCCCAGTAATCGATTGTGATGCGATGGGACGCGCGTTTCCTGAAGCGCAAATGGTGACTTTCTTCCTCGACGATTTACCTTCAGCACCCAACACATTGGCCGACGAGCGTGGCAATGTGGTGACGCTGTACCCGATAGACGGTATTTGGTCTGAAAAGTTTGCTAGGCCGATTACAGAGCAAATGGGCGGCTCGGCGGCGATGTGTGATTACCCAATGAACGGTAAGAACCTAAAGCGCAGCGCACTGCCTGCAACACTCACTCAAGCAATGAAGATCGGTGAAGCGATTAGATTAGCGAACGACAACAACCAGAGCGGCACACAGGCTGTGTTGGACATTGTTGGCGGTCACACGATCATCAGCGGCAAGATTGTTGATATTCAACGCGAAACCGATGGTGGTTTTGCAACAGGTGGTGTCGTGATCGAGAAACTGGCTCAGTTCGAAGATACCGGCGTAGATAACGTATTCGTGCAGTTCCAAAACGAATTGCTGCTGGCGCACAAAGGCACAAGCCGCGCCGACATGAATCAAGATAACCTTTTGGCTTCGACACCAGATCTTATTTCGATATTGGATCATGAAACCGGCAAACCAATCACAACCGAACAGCTTCGCTACGGACAACGCATCGATCTTATCGCCTACCCTTGTGACCCGAAATGGCGCACCGACAAAGGCATCGAAGTCGCAGGGCCAGGTTACTTTGGCTACACCGTCGAATATCAAACCATTGAACAACTAAAGTCTGCATTGAAGAGGTAGTAGCATGACAAACATTACGCTTGATTACTGCCGTTTGGGCATTGACGTTGGTGGCACCAATACCGATGGTGTGTTGCTCGACGCAGACTTGCATGTGGTTGCTAAGGTCAAAACTGCAACCACACATGATATTTCAACTGGTATCGATAACGCGATTTCTGCACTACTAAGCCAAGCGAACATTGACGGAAAACAAGTGAAGCATGCGATGCTTGGCACTACTCAATGCACTAACGCGATTGTGGAAAGAAAAGGCTTAGACAGAGTTGGCATGATTCGTTTAGCCCTTCCGAGTGGCGACAGCGTCCCGCCCCTTTGTGGTTGGAGTGAAGCGTGGCAAAACCTGCTTGGTGAACACTTCTACCAAGCACACGGCGGCTATGAATACGATGGCCAATTGATTGCTGACATTCAAGAGTCTGAGATCCGCGAGCTTTGTCAGAAAATGAAAGGCCACGTAGATTCAATTGCTATCAGCGGTGTGTTCTCACCCGTTAATGGCGACCAAGAACTGCAAGCCGCAGAGTGGATTCAGCAAGAACTTCCGGGCGTGAACCTATCGCTCTCCCATAAAGTCGGCAGTTTAGGGCTTCTGGAGCGTGAGAACGCCACAATTCTCAATGCAGCCCTACAAGGCACAGCAAAACGATTCGTCGATGGTTTCTGCAATGCGCTAATAAACCATGAGATTCACACCACACCCTACTTTGGTCAGAACGATGGAACATTAATGTCGCAGCAGTTCGCGTTGATGTACCCAATTCTTACCGTGGCTTGTGGGCCAACAAATTCTATTCGAGGTGCAAGCCATCTAACCAAGCTGAAAGACGCAATTGTAGTTGATGTAGGCGGCACTACGTCTGATATTGGTGTGCTTACCCACGGTTACCCGCGAGAGTCGAGTTTAGCGGTAGAGATTGGTGAAGTGAGAACCAACTTCCGCATGCCTGATATTTTGGCATTAGCCATTGGTGGCGGCACCAAGGTTCGTTTTGAACAACAACGTATCGAACTAGGCCCCGAAAGTGTTGGCCACACTCTCACGCAAACAGCGCGCAGCTTTGGCGGCGATGAACTCACGTTAACCGACATCGCACTCAAAACCGGTCAAATGCAGTGGCAAGCGGAACATCAATTGAGTGATGAGATTGGTATTTCGACCGAGCAAGCAAATCAGGTGTATCAACAGATGGTGACCGACGTTGAGGAAGGCATCGATAAGATGAAGACTTCCGCAGCGAGCGTACCCGTCATAATGGTTGGTGGTGGTAGTGCCCTATTCCCAGATCATTTTGAAGGTGTGAGCCAAGTAGTACGTCCTGAGCACTTTGAAGTAGCGAATGCAATTGGTGTTGCGTTGGGTGAAATATCAGGTCAGTTCGATAAGATTGTCCCGATTGATCCCGCTTCACGTGAGGAAACCTTAAAGGGCTTGGAAGAGCAATCAAAGCAACTGGCGATTGAGGCAGGTGCATGCAGCGACAACGTGGCAATTATTGAACGCAGCGAGATCCCATTAAGCTACCTACAAGGCAACATGGTTCACGTGAAGATCAAAGCAGCAGGTCACATCAAAATGGCTTGAGACAGCTCTTCTTTGGTCTGGTTTTAAATTACATCCAAGACTAAAAAAGCAGGTTATAACTTCATGGAAACACGAAGATACAACCTGCTTTTTTATTTCTAAGTTACTGTTTATTAGCTATTATTTTACTAAATATGAGCGTCTTATTTACAGTTGTTCGCGCAGAGCCGCTAGCGAGTCTTTGACCAATTCAGAGAGTGAATCGGCATGGTCACGATATTGGTTCAACGGCTCTTCACTCGCTTCAATGCTCTGGCACAAAGCAAACAAGGCAGATAAACCCAAACTTCCCGCCGAGCCTTTCAATTTATGAGCCAGCGACTTAATTTCACGAGCGTTCTCAGCTTGGTCCGCTACAACAAACTCATCGAGAGTGGCTTGGCTGCTTTGATCAAACAGACCAACGATCTGCACTATTTTCTCGTGGCCTAAAATGGCTAAGTCATCTTTAATGATTTTCGGATCAATAATCTGCACGCTCTGATCTCCTTGGTTATTTTCTGTGTCTTGATTTGCCTGTTGTGCTGTACCTCCGAGCGCCAATGCCGATAAATCTAACTCGGCATCTTGAGATTTCGAACCGACCTTACAGCAAATAGCATCCGATGGATCGGGCTGAGGCAACAATAGAGTGTGACCGTCTAATTGCTCTACAATCAACTCCGATAAGGCTTCTTTCTCTAAAGGTTTAGGTAAGAAACCATCAAAGCCCGACGACAAGTAACTTTCGACTTCTTCGTTAAACACGTGAGCCGATACAGCAATCATAGGTGGCAATTTACGTGTTGCGCCTTGTTCATGTAGGCTTGCATCGTCTTTCAACTGTTGAATCAATTCAACGCCATCGCAATCAGGTAAGTTGATGTCCACCAACGCAATATCGAACTCTTGTTCACTGAATATAGCTCGTGCTTCTTGCCCTGTTGTCGCGATGACCACATCGTGGCCTAAGTTATTCAAGAAGCCTTCCGCAACTATGCAGTTCACTGGGTTGTCTTCAATCAGAAGCACCTTAGCGCGAATGCAGGCTTCAACAATCGTAACTTTGTTTTCAATCTTCTCGCCCACTTCAAGCGGTAGTGAGAACCAAAACTGGCTGCCCTCTCCTTCTTCAGAGTGAACACCAATATCACCGTTCATGGCGTGCATCACGCTCTTACTGATCGCTAAGCCAAGCCCTGTACCACCGGTTTTGTTGCGACCGCTTTCTGTTTGGCTAAACGCATCAAACAAACATTTCTGCTCACTGATATCGATACCAACACCGGTATCTGAAACCTCGAACATCACACGATTTTCATCTTCCAGATCAAGGCTGACAAAAATATCTACAGAGCCACTTTCGGTGAATTTGATGGCGTTACCGACCAAGTTATTGAGGATCTGACTGATACGAGTGACATCCCCGCGCCAGTAACGCTGAACGTCACTCTCGATGAAGTAGTGAAAGTCGAGTTTCTTCTCGGATGCTCGCCCTTCCATCAATTGATAGGTGTCTTGAACCATTTGATGCAGGTCGAACGACGCGACACGCACTTCTAAATGCCCCGCTTCAATTTTGGAATAATCCAACACGTCGTTAAGGATCGCTAGTAGGTTCTTACCACTGCGGTTAATAATATCCGCATAGCCCGATTGCAGCTGATTCAAGCCGGTGTCTTTCAGTAATCGAGCCGTACCCAACACCCCATTCATCGGCGTTCGGATTTCGTGGCTCATGGTCGCCAAGAACGCAGACTTCGCTCGGCTTGCTTGTTCTGCAGCACTGCGCGCTTTGGCGTGGTTGGTTACTTCGACATTAAGCTTTTCATTGGTTTGTTGGAGTTGATAGGTACGCTCGGTAATCAGCTCTTCCAGTTGTTCTTTATGCTCTTCAAGCTCACGCTTGGCTTTGGCTTCACCTACCGCCACCACTTGCAGCGCTTGTGCGGTATTTCTCGCGGTAATGATCGCCTCACCCATATGAGCAATTTCATCATTACCTTTCACCGAAATATCGATGTTCAAACGCCCTTGAGCGATAGACATTAATGCGGTCGAGTATTCCGCAAGGCGTTTCACCACCGAGATATACACCACGCGCCACACGATAAACGCCACGATAATAAGGCCAATAATCGAAATCACCGACAGTGACCACTGTGCAACACTCAGCGTTGAAGTCAGCTCGTCCACCGCCTTCTTAGTGCTCAGGTTTGAATCATCGACCAATTGGTTAACAGTGGTGTTCAATTTGGAGAAAAGCTGCAGCGTATTCTGCATCAAGAATTCAGATTTCTTGGTGTTCTCATACTGCTCAAGCGAGATATCAAACACCACTTGGCGCTTGCGAAGCTCATCGAGCAACAATGACATTTGCTCTGAACGAGTCGGGTCTTCTACCGCTTTAACACGGCGATCCATGATTTTAAGGTTGGCTTCAAACTCTGATTGAATTTGATGAATGCGTTCTACGTTGGTAACGGTTTGCGTTTCTTCAATCTGGTTAAGGATTTTGAATGCAAGAAGATGAAGTTCGTGTAAGCGCTCAGAAAGGTCTAAATCGACTTCAACTAATGCATCAAGAGCTTGATAGGCTTTGTCGGTTTGTTTGGTTTCTAGCAGGTCGTAGATATGGGTTACGTTCGCAATCGCGATGGTTGCGGTGTTCAACACTTGCGTACGCGTGAGTTGTTCTAGCTCTTCAGCCAAGAACTTCATCTCTTCGACGCGTGCCGTCAGCTCTTTGTTGAGCCAAAGCTTACGTTCAACCGATACACCCAGCTCTGCCAGTGTATTGATGACACTTTCAACGTGGGTTTCAAGTTCGTGCAGCAGTTGGGAGTCAAAACTATCAACACCCAACTCTTTAATATGAGTAAGAAGAGCCTCAAGTTGGCCGAATAGCACGGTGCCCGCTTCTTTTCTCTCTTGCTCGTTTTTAGCATTGGAGAGAGTTTGAACGGAGGAAATAATGCGGTTACTGAGCTCAGAAACTTGTCGCGCTTCAATCATCGCAGGGAGCGCAGAATCTACGACGTTTCTTTCTGTTTTCGCCACAAAGCTAAATCCAGAGACACCGATCAATGCCGATACAAGAACCAAAAGCGCCATGACCAAAAACGAAGCAAGTAGCTTGCGTCCAATACTTGCTGTGGCTAACAACATATAACTTAAACCTTAAAACGATCTTCTTTACCCACCCAGAATACGCTATATTTTGTAGTGTTTCTTATCTAAAGCCAATAAAGCACCAATTCATGCTATCTAAAACGCTCGCGACAACAATCATTTCCTCTTTACTTGGCTTATTTGCGAATTCGGCCTTTGCTGCGACTTCATCAGAAGAACAAATCGCACCATTGAACTCACTGATGACGGAAAGCTCCGATGTCGTGCTCAGTTCAAAGAAAATACCCAAACCAACGGATGAAAGCCATGTTGAGTTGCTCCCTGTACCGAAGGCAGAAACCTCTGCGGGCGTAGAAAAGATCTGTGCGATCTACCCTCACCTAAAAGACTCTTACTGGCTGTCGGTAAACTACGGCATGATCTCGGAAGCGAAAAAGCAAAATGTAGAGCTTCGCGTACTAGAAGCTGGCGGTTACCCCAATATTGCAAAGCAAGCCTCTCAAATGCAGCTTTGTGTTAAATGGGGTGCAGACGCCATTATCTTAGGCACAGTATCACCGGATGCTTACTACGATACGCTAACCAACTGGGTAGGCTCTACCCCTATGTTTGCAACGGTTAACGAACTGACCTTAAGTGAAAAACAACAAAAAGTACTAAAAGGCGTGGTGGGTGTCGATTGGTACCAAATGGGCTATGACTCAGGAAAATTCCTAAGCGAGTTACACCCTAAAGGAACCGGTAAAACAGACGTTGCTTTGCTATTAGGCCCTCAAGCAAGTGGTGGCACCAAACCAGTCGCACTTGGCTTCTACGACGCAATAAAATCGAGTGATATTAATATTGCTGTAAGTTACTGGGCGGATAATGACAAAGAGTTGCAAAGAAACTTAGTCCAACAGGTGATTGAACAGCCTGAAATCAAATACATCGTTGGCAGTGCGGTCGCGATTGAAGCGGCGATCAGTGAGCTTAGAGCTGCTGATAAATCAAATGAGATTGGATTGGTTTCAGCTTATCTCAGCCATGGTGTGTACCGCGGGTTGCTTCGCCATAAAGTACTGTTTTCACCAACAGACAAGATGGTTGAACAAGGACGCTTATCCGTAGAGCAAGCCACGAATTACTTACGCTCAAAGCCATACGATAAACATGCAGCGCCAGAAATTGAAATTCTGACGCCATCAACACTAAAAGATCAGGTTATTGCCGACTCGCTCTCACCTTCTGAGTTTCGACCTGTATTCAGTGTTCAACCTTAGTGATATATTCGAGAAAGAATTTAGAACAATAAGAATTAGACCAATAATTTAGGGAACATTCATGCAAAAAACAACACGTACAATGCCAACGCATAAGCATATCGCTTTAGTTGCTCACGACCACTTCAAGCCTGAGCTACTAAGATGGGTAAAAGAAAATAAAGAAAAGCTACAAAGCCACTTTCTTTATGCGACAGGCACAACGGGTTCTCTACTAAGCAAAGAGACAGGCTTAGCAATCAAGAGCATGATCAGTGGCCCTATGGGCGGCGACCAACAACTTGGTGCACTTATCTCTGAAGGAAAAATCGATATGCTGATTTTCTTCTGGGATCCACTAAATGCCGTTCCACACGACCCAGATGTGAAAGCATTGCTTCGTATTGCTAGTGTTTGGAACATTCCAGTAGCAACCAACCGCGCTACTGCAAACTTCTTGTTTAACTCTTCATTGCTTGAAGAAGAAGTGATCATCGAGATCCCAGATTACGAAGCGTACCTAGCTGAGCGTACTTAACGTTTACGTTCAATACGTTACATACTAAAAAGCCTGCTTAATTGAAGTGACCCCGTAAAGTTGGACATTTCTGTTAAGCGGCTTTCAAGGCCTGAGTTCGATATTCCATCGGAGTCAGGCCTTTTAGTTTCACTTTTATACGTTTGGTATTGTAGTACTCGATGTATTCTTTAATTTGCTCTATCAGAGCATCTGCATCTTCAAAGCTTTGGTTGTGATACATCTCTGTTTTGAGTAAAGCAAAAAAGTTTTCAGCAACAGCATTATCCAAGCAGTTACCTTTTCTCGACATGCTTTACGTTAACCCACTCTCCGCTACCTTTTTCTGATAGTGTCGATGACGATATTGCCAACCTTGATCGCTATGTATAATTGGCTTTGAGTTGGGTTTAAGCGTAGATATAGCCTCCGTCAGCATATCCGTGACAAGCGGCAAACAAGCATTTTTGGCCACTCTATAAGCAACCACTTCCTGAGTAAACAAGTCGACAACGGGAGACAAGTATACTTTCTGCTCTTTGACTTTGAACTCCGTGACATCAGTTACCCATTTTTCATCGGGTTGAGTCGCACTAAAATCTCTTTCAAGCACGTTAGGAGCAGTTGTTCCAGACTCACCTCGGTATGAACGATACTTTTTAATCCTGACCGTCGATTTAAGGTTGAGCTGAGCCATAAGCCTTTGAACCGTTTTATGATTGAGCACGAACCCCTGATTTTTAATTCCAAGTGAATACGGCGGTAGCCGTATCGGCCTTACTTATGTTCATGATAAATTGACTTTATCAACTGCAGCTCGGTTCGTAGCTATTTGGGCGCTTGCTTGTTTGAGCCTGATAATAAAAGACACTTTTGCCAGCTGTAGAGTGTGCAGTAAGTGCTTCAACGGGTACTGGCCTTTAAGAGTTAGAGCTATGACCGCTTTTCTTTGTTCGACGGTTTTTCCTGCTCCAACTCTTCCAACTTTTTTAGAACGGCATTCTCGGTTCGTAAGTAGACCAACTCCTCTTTTAGCTCCTCAAGTGTCATTTCATTATCAGGCTTAGTAGTACGTTGAGGTTGCTGTTTCATTGAGGGTTTTCCTTTCTGGCGCATTTTGAGCCCCTTGATACCGAGCTCATTAAATCGTTTGAGCCAGACAGAGAGTATCCCAGGGGATGAGAGGTTTAATACTGCGCTAGTGTGCGTGAGAGACCATTCATTCGTCCACATTAAATTCAATGCTTTTCGTTTTGTCTGAGCAGTAGCAGCATGCTTAGTTGGTAAAAATGAAGCAGTGCCGTGGATGGCAAACACTTGAGCCCAATACCGAACCTGTCTTGACGAAATTGAATATTGTTTGGCTAAGTAGAGAGATGACGTGCCATCTAAGTATTGCTTAGCAATGATACATTTTAGCTCTCGGCTATATTTAGACATAAAAAGACCCCCAATAATTGGTGTCCAACTATTGGGGGTCAGTTCAAATCGCAGGCTTTTGCTTATCTGAATATATTTTTTTATCTGAATATAGAAGTGTTGAGTAGAGGCTATTTGTCACTCCACACTGCCATTTCGTTGCCGCTGGGCTCTCGAAAGTGGAAGCGTCGACCACCGGGAAAACTGAATATCTCGCGGTTTACTTCTCCACCAGCCTCAATCACATCTCGCTCGGTCTGCTCAAGGTCTTCGCTATAGAAAACCATCAGCGCTGCACCCTTGTCTGCATTAGAGGCTAGATCCGCCAAGTAGAACCCGCCCATTAAGCCTTTACCTTCAAAAGCAGAATACTCAGGCCCGTAATCTTCAAATTTCCAACCGAACACTTGGCTGAAAAACGCCTTAGTTGCCGCGATGTCACGTGCTGCAAATTCAATGTAGTTGATTGAGCCATGTTCCATATCTGCTTCCTTTTGCTTTCGAACTTCAACCTAATGAGAATCAGGCAAAAGAGGCCTGAAAATCTAATCTTAGACGATCACCTCACGTGACATCATTTTTTACGAACCACCGGGTAATCTGAACCATGCAGCTCTTGAACGAAACCAGACCCATCTCCGCTGTGCGTGATCCATACCTTCTCTTTCGCACGAGTCATTGCCACGTAGAAAAGGCGACGCTCTTCAGCATAAGGGAATACGTCTGACGATTCCGTTAACGCACCATCAATATGCAGCTGCTTCTTCTTCGCTGGGAACTGCCCTTCATCAACACAGAGGATAATCACAAAGTCGGCTTCTTTACCCTTACTGGCGTGACAAGTCATGAAGCTGATATCAACAGAGGTAAAGATCTTCTTCCAGTCTTCCAACAACTCTGGTTTGTGGTAATGGTTACGACCAAGCAACAACACAGACTTATTAGTTTTACCTTTCGATTGACGGTTCAATTGGTCGAGGATTTTCTCAACTTCTTTACTTGGCGCACTGTACACCGACTTTTGCTTCTGTTGTTTGAAACTATTCAATTCTTTCGGCAATTGAATCGGGTTTTCTTGTACGAAGCGATTAGCAACCGCACCTAACTGATTGTTAAATCGGTAAGTGGTATCTAGGTGGTGAATCGTCGAACTCTCGAAACGATCTTTAAATCCAGTCGTGAGATCGACATCAGCGCCTGCAAATTGGTAGATTGACTGCCAGTCATCACCCACCGCAAAGATAGAGGCTTGGTGCTGAGCTTTCGACTGATTACAAAGCGCTTCAACCAAAGCAAGACGATCTGGCGAGATATCTTGATACTCATCGATCATGATGAACTTCCAAGGCGAGATAAACTTACCCTTTTCGACGTATTGGGTCGCACGGCTGATCATGGTCGAGAAGTCGATGTGGTTCTCTTCTTTCAGCGCTTTCTGCCATGCCGTCACACAAGGCCAACACAGAGATAGTTCACTGTTAAGGCGCGTGTAATCTCGGTGATCGATAAGCTGCTGCTGAACTTCTTTCTTAGTTAGGCCTGATGCATTCAGCTGTTCAAGTTGCTTCTCTAGCCAGCCAATCAATTTAAGGTTTGAAACATGGCTGCCAAGTTCATCATCACCCGTTAGGTAAGCAATAGGCCATTTAGATAAGTGTTTTTGCCAGCGCTTGAAGTTGGTTGGCGTCATCCAGTGCTTCTTCAACCAATCAATGCACCAAGCTTGGCGTTGATTGTCATCCAAGGCTAATGGAGAGATCACAACACGCTCGGTTTCAACCTGATTCAGGATTTTCAAACCTAATTGGTGAAAAGTACTCACTTGTACCTTCTCGGCGGACAAGCCAATTTTGCTATCCAAACGCTGCTTCATCTCTTCTGCGGCTTCACGGCCAAATGCGAGCAGTAGAAGCTCTTCAGCTTGCGCCTGATGGCTTTGCAGAAGATAAGCGACACGAGCGGTAAGAACACTGGTTTTACCCGAGCCAGCACCTGCAAGAATCAGGTTATGGTCATCGTTCATCAAAACCGCGTATTGCTGCGACAAGTTCAAAGGAGACGACTCACACTGAGCAAACAACACTTCCCAGTTCTTCCTTTCTGTCTCTAGCCATTGCTGGTTTCGATCCGCTTGTTTGATCTCGGTTTCAGATAGCCAAGGCTGCATTCGCGCGATGCGATTCGGCATGCGCTGCGCGGCTTCTTCTAAAGTCATGGTCATGCTTTCTAAACCAGCGTTGACCATGTCGACCCAAGTGTTGACTTTAGAATGAGGTAAGAAGGCAGGAAGCTGCTCTAGACGCGTTAATTCAGCTTCCCATTTAGGAACGTGCTCAGCCAACTGTTCACACTGTGTGTCGTGCCATTTTTGATAAGCGGCAACCGATGTGCGTGCAAACTGACGACATTGATCCCATGGCAAACCTTGAACTAACCAACTGCGCTGTTTACCGTCTTGTTGGTTAGCAAAAAACTGTAACGATCCCCAAAACAATCCGCGCTTTATCGCGATCTTGCCACTCCAAATAGTAAACGGGATACGTTCTTCACTGCCTACTGAAGATAACAGCAGACGTGAACCATCAAGTTCAACCTGATGATATTCATTTTGAATAAAAAACTGTGCAGTCTTGTTAGCGCTTAGCTGCATTGGAGTGTGCTCTTAATTAGGAATATTGAATTTATATCATGATGCAATGAGAATTAATAATATCTCATATCTTATCGACGCTTTCATGACCACCTACGGGCAATTATGGATAAGTATCAAATTCTTGTGCTTGATTTCTGTTAGGATTATGGTTTTTAGTGTGTCAAGTGAGCGACTGTGGACTTTTCAGCCAAATTACGCCTCTATTGGGCGAATAAAACCATAAATTACAGCGTATTAATTCTCATCACTCTGCTCGGTGTTGTCGTTCCTGCTTGGTATTATGGGCAAAACACACTCATCACTCCATTGATCTTAGGTGTCATCGCCGCTGCACTAGCAGAAAGTGATGACAGCTTTACGGGACGCTTGAAAGCGCTTACCCTGACCTTTATCTGTTTTGCGATCGCCGCCTTTTCTATTGAACTGCTGTTCGACACACCTTGGCTATTCGCATTAGGGCTTTTCGCATCCACATTCTCGTTCATCATGCTCGGCGCAATTGGGCCGAAATACGCCAGTATCGCCTTTGGTTCTCTGCTGGTTGCTATCTACACCATGCTCGGCGCTCATGAGAGCATCAACTTATGGTTCCAACCTTTATTGCTCTTAACAGGCGCGGCTTGGTACTACTTCATGTCGATGATCTGGCAGATTGTGTGGCCGATGCAACCCGTCCAGCAGAACCTTGCTAACGTGTTTGATCAGATTGGCACCTACATGGGATCCAAGGCTGAGCTATTCTACCCAGTGTCTGATCTTATCCCTCAGCCACACCGCATTATTGAAGCGAAATTAAATGCGAGTACCGTCAATGCACTCAACATGTGTAAAGCAACCCTGCTTAACCGCTCTAAACGCGGACACATTGACGGACCCAGTGACCGATTCCTAAATACTTACTTCATCGCGCAAGACATTCACGAGCGTGTAAGTTCGACCCACTATCGCTATCAAGAACTTGCCAAACACTTTGAGCGCTCTGATGTGCTGTTCCGTTTTAAATATCTGCTGGAAGCGCAAGCAACTGCGTGTAAAGAAGTGGCGAGCTCACTGAAGGTTGGCGCAGAATATCAACATGGCGATAAATCGGTATTGGCGCTTGATGAACTGATGTCTTCACTTAATCATCTGCATCAGCAAAACAAACCCGAGTGGAAGCCATTGCTGAGCCAATTAGATTACCTGTTCAATAACCTTGCAACGGTTGAAAAGCAGCTGTCGAACATCAGTAATCCAGATGCAGAGAAGTTAGAAGAAGATGTGTTAGACGATACCAATCCGCACACCTTGACTGCGATGTGGCAAAAGATAAAAGCCAACTTACATACAGACTCTATGCTGTTTCGTCACGCGATTCGTATGGCGATCACACTGACTCTCGGTTACGGCATTATTCAAGGTTTTGACATTGAACGCGGCTACTGGATTCTACTGACAACGCTATTTGTGTGTCAGCCAAACTACAGTGCTACTCGCCAAAAGCTGACTGCGCGTGTCATAGGCACCGTTGCAGGCTTATTAATTGGCGTTCCGCTACTGACCTTCTTCCCTTCTCAAGAGAGCCAGTTGGTGTTCATTGTGATCAGTGGCGTGATGTTCTTTGCGTTCCGTATCAACAATTACGGATTCGCAACTGGCTTTATCACCCTGTTGGTACTGTTCTGTTTTAACCAACTTGGCGAAGGCTACGCCGTGGTGTTACCAAGACTGGCTGATACCTTCATAGGCTGTGCCCTGGCTGTATTGGCAGTCGTTTATGTGTTGCCTGACTGGCAATCAAAACGACTGCACAAGGTGATGGCTGATGCTCTTGATTCCAATAAGAACTACCTCGCGCAGATCATTGGCCAATATCGTGTAGGTAAAAAAGACACGCTGAATTACCGCATAGCTCGCCGCAGCGCGCACAATAACGATGCGAACCTGACTAGCGCTATCAGTAGCATGTTGGTTGAGCCTGGCAAATATCGTACTTCTGAAGATGAGAGCTTTCGCTTTCTGACGCTGAATCACGCTCTACTCAGCTATATTTCGGCACTGGGCGCGCACAGAACGCGTATTGACGACGAATCCACACACAAGCTCGTTCTGGATGCACACCGTGTGATACACGAGCACCTCGATGCTCTGAATGACCAACTCTATTCACATCGTGAACAGTGTGAGGTTAAAAATGCATACGACCCTGAACTTGATAAACGTCTAAGTGAGTGGCGAGAAGAAGATGAAAGCTCTGTCAGAATGGTCTTACAACAGCTCCATTTGATTTATCGAATGCTTCCAGAACTGCATACGCTAGCGACCAAGTTTGCGGTTAAGGTGAAGATTGATAAACCGCTCGATAAAGCTGATTCTTAATAGACAAACAAAATACTGTAAAAACAAAAAGATAGCATTAATCGCACATCTT
Organism: Vibrio sp. ED004; assembly: GCF_023206395.1. Classification (NCBI taxonomy): domain Bacteria; kingdom Pseudomonadati; phylum Pseudomonadota; class Gammaproteobacteria; order Vibrionales; family Vibrionaceae; genus Vibrio; species Vibrio sp. ED004. The sequence goes on from NZ_CP066150.1 coordinate 1,548,052, forward strand.
TTGATCATTTGTTACAGTTATATGTTGCTCTACCAATACCTCTAATTGAGTAGAGCAACTGCTTACCTACCCTTACCCCATAAGGGTTAAGACGATTTTTACATTGTAGGAATTTTCTGACTTTGATTGACCAAGCCTTAACTTTGCCTAACATTTCTCGGACAAAAAACGACCAGAGGAATTTATAGTTGTCTTAGTTCTAGGAAATTACAAATTTCGTTTGATATTCACTTAATCTTGTTTGATTTTCTGTACCAGTAGTCTATGCTCAATTGAGCATATGGATTTGCACCAAGGTCACATTATGAATACACAACAATTTGAAGCATTCAAACAACAGATTCAGCTTCTTAGCCCACAGCAATTAAAAGCGTTGCAAGGCGAGATTGACGGTAATCTTGAAACGGAACAACAAACTCTTCTTACCGATGAAGAGCTAAATGCGTTGAACGACCTGTTCAGTTAATAGACAGACGTCACTATTTTAGTTTAAGTACACTGTTTCACTGTAAATTTTACCCCTTCACCATTGCGCTCAAAATATCGTCCACCTAGACTTATTCAACACGTCAATTAAAGGTTCTGCTATGTCGATATATGGTATTCAATCTGGTTACGCCATTATTCAGCAGTCAAACAACATGGCTGAAGAAGCCGCGCTCGAACTCAATCAAGCCTCTAAACATACTCCAGAATCCGATGATGCTTTCAAAGGCAGTGATCTCAGCTTCAACCAAGTAGAGCCTGAACAATCCATTTCGTTTAAAGACAAAGATCCAGAACCTGTTTCATCATCAACCGATTCACTATTGAAGCTAACCCAAAGCGCCAGTTATAACCGTGTGGGTGCGAGTGTAGTTGATCGTCAAAACGAAGCGATCGGCAGTCTTCTAGACATCCATATCTAAGCTAGACTTACTGTTCGCACTTATTTTCAACGTTCTAAATCGTCTTGATTCAACCACTTTGGACGCTTTTTGACGCAATAAGCACACAAACTGTAACTCATTATATCTGACGCTTGTTTCTGGTTTATTACTCGGTAGAATCAGCGCAAACCAATTTGCTGCACAAACTTTACTTCATACTATTTATGCCAAAACTAAATCTGCATCGCCGTGACTATGTTTCTATTTTAGGAGGCGACATCTCCGCAGACGAATTAGAAAAAAAGCTTCAACCTCACTTTGAAAAGCCAGTAAACAAGCTGACACCTAGCCCCTACCTGACAGAAAAGAATCTCACACGCCGTTGGACTGCTCTCGATAATGCAGAGTCGCAAAAAGAGCTGCTCGACTCCCATACCGAAAGTCAGATTCAAGCTTATGAGAAAAACATCGAACACTTCATTGGAACAGTGAAAGTGCCTGTCGGTGTCTCTGGCCCGCTAAGAGTCAATGGCCTGTTTGCTGAGGGGGATTACTTGGTACCACTCGCAACCACAGAGGCAGCGCTTGTCGCGTCTTACAACCGTGGTTCAAAGCTAATTACAGCTTGTGGTGGCGCAAGTGCGATGTTGCTCAATGAAGGCGTAACACGTACTCCCGGTTTTGCATTCCAAGGTTTAGTAGAAGCAGGACAGTTTGTGGCTTGGGCAGTAACCCAATATGGGCAATTTAAAGCGTTAGCTGAATCAACTACATCACATGGCAAGCTTACCGACATCAATATCAACATCGAAGGCAACCATGTCTACTTGGTGTTTGAGTTTCTAACTGGAGACGCTTCTGGTCAGAACATGGTAACCATCGCAACTAATGCCGTGTTTGAATACATCATTGAGAATACACCAGTTAAGCCTGACCATGCTTTCCTTGATGGCAACTTATCGGGCGACAAAAAAGCCAATACCCAAACCTTACGCAGTGTTCGTGGTAAAAAGGTCACTGCAGAAGTAAACATTCCTGCAGAGCTTGTTGCAAAGTACTTGCACACCACACCTGAGAAGATGGTGCAGTTTGGCCAGATGACAACCGTTGGTGGCGCTCTGAGCGGTACGATTGGTATCAATGCCCACTACGCGAATGCACTTGCTGCTCTTTACATTGCTTGCGGCCAAGACGCGGCGTGTGTGGCTGAGTCTGCGATTGGTATGACACGTATGGAACTGAACAAAGAAGGCGGTTTGTACGCGAGCGTAACCTTACCTAACCTGATGCTAGGGACTGTCGGTGGCGGTACTGGGTTGCCAAGCCAAAAAGCGTGTCTCGATTTGTTAGGGCTGCACGGCAACGGTAAATCACAAGCCTTAGCCGAAGTCTGTGCTGCGCTGTGTTTAGCGGGCGAGTTATCGATTGTCGGCGCATTCTGTGCAGGCCACTTTTCACGAGCTCACCATAAGTTGGCTCGTAAATAACCTTAATCCAATTTGGCTTGTTCGGTTTTGTCGTTCATGCGAAATCACAAGCCAATCTGAATACGTGAGTCACACATGGATTACTTACACTTATCGAGAGTGAGCCTTAAGCACCTCACTGTGCTGCATATTATGCTGAACACCCACAGCGTGACTCAAACGTCTGAGCAACTTTGTGTGAGCCCTTCGAGTGTCAGTAAAACACTCTCGCAACTGCGTGACATCCTTAACGATGAACTCTTCTATCGAGACGGCACTAAGCTAATCCCAACACCTTTTGCCTTAAAGATAGCCCCAACCGTTCACGCCATTCTCTCCAGCATGAATGGACTCCTTCATCAAAAGAGTTTTACTCCAGAGAAGTACCAAGGCAGCTTTTCGCTCTCGATGCGTGAAAGCACCTTTGAAGTGTTCGCCTCAAAGATCAGCAAAATCACCACAAAACTTGCGCCTAAAGCGAAACTCAATATCTATTCAAAGCAGCAACTTGGTTTCGATGCTTTGCTTAGCGGCAAGGTGAATTTGATCTTGTTGCCTCACGATATATCCCAACCACCAACCGATAACAAAGAGTTGGTTTGGGAAACCATTCTTCCCGATGAGATGGTGTGTTTGATGGGTGCTCACCACCCCCTCGCACAGCAAGAGCTGACGGTTGAGGGCTATTTAGATTACAAGCACATTGGTATTTTAGATAATGAACTGTCTCAGCCTTACTTTGAGCAAAACTTAGTTCAATGCCACCAGCCGAGAGAAATGGCGATATCGGTAGCGGACTTTGGTGCTGCAGCCGTACTTTGTCATCACACGCCTTTCTTGTTCACCTGTTCGAAGCAATGGGCTGAGCATGCAAAACAAGCACAAGGTTTGGTGAGTAAGCCACTTCCCTTCGATTACGGTAAAGTGGCGTACAGCCTAGTATGGAACAAACCAAACATGAATGATCAAGCGATCAAATGGCTATGTGACTTGTTCTTAGAAGCTTAATCCTTTTAAAGACTTAACACTCTTAGAAGCCTGACTGAGCGTCTAAACCACTTAAAAGCTAGGTATAAACCTCTGGCGTTTGCATCGGCCTTTGAACTATCGCGTAGAGCTTGTCGTGAAAGCTCTGCATTTGTTGCTCTGTACATTTAGGCCACTCTAGCGCTTCGCCGATCACGCCGTGATGTTGAAAAGCATTAAGTCGAATCCGAACACCGCTTGGCAATCCATTTAAGTAATAGCCAACTTGCTCTATCTCGTCCTCAAGATCGCTTTTATTTGGAATATGCAGTAACCGAACTTCATGTAACTTACCTTTATCAGCCAAATAGTTAATGGTTTCAATCACTCGATGATTGCCTCTGCCGACTAACCATTGGTGTGTTTCTGATTGCCACGATTTTAAGTCAATCATCGCGCCATCAAGGTAAGGCAATACTCGCTCCCAGCCTTGTTTAGACAGCGAGCCATTACTGTCAATAAAACACGTCAAATGTGCCAACTGCGCGTCGCTTTTGATTGCTTGAAACAGTTCAATGATAAACGGCAGTTGCATGGTTGCTTCACCTCCCGAAATGGTAATACCGCTCAGAAAGAACTGATTATGCCTAACGAGTTCAAGTACTTCCGAGACCATCATCGATGTGATTTTCGGGCTCGATTTATGGTTACAGATGTCAATGCACTGATCGCAGTTAGTGCAAGCCGCCGAATCCCACTTCACTTTGCCATCAACGGTGCTCAACGCACCGCTTGGACACCCGCTGACGCAGTCTCCGCAGTGGTTACAGTGATTAATGGTGTGTGGGTTGTGACAGGTTATACAATCGAAATTACACCCTTGTAGAAACAGCACTAGGCGATTTCCCGGTCCATCAACACAAGAAAAGGTCAGCACACGGCTGACCTTCGCTTGTTTTTCTGTCTTATTGTTATTAACCCTAGCCATTTGAGTTGTTAGATCAGAAATTTTCATAATTAATGTGATTCGATTACAACGCTATTCGTATGTTGGCGACATCTCTAAGCTCGCCACGCGCGGTTTACGTTCTAAGATACCGGTGTTTTTTGCAGCTTCAGCACCAAGGAAGGTGGTGTTGGTACGTGAACCTTGCTCGTCGTATTTAGCAATATCAGATAACTTGATCATGTAACCCGTCACACGAACCAAGTCGTTCGATGCCACGTTGGCAGTAAACTCACGGTAACCCGCTTGGATTGCGCCTTTACACAAGTTAAACATCGCTTCAGGATTCGACTTTACTGTTTCGTCGATGGTCAGAATGTCGCTGATACCTGAGGTATAGAACTTGTGATGACCCGCAGTTGCGCGAACGTAAGAGACAGGATCAGGTTCTGTACCATAAGGAATACGCACACCTGGCGTTACATCTTCATCTAAGCTGATACCACCTTGAGCATGCAACAGAGCCTTGCCTTCCAACCCATACTTCACTTCAGAGCTTTCAACGATCTCAGCCAGCTTTTCAGAAATACGGTGTCCGAGTTGGTTAGCTTGTTCGTCATGACCATAACGCCCTGCTTTGCCCTCTTTTTCCATCAAGATGTTGACAGCTTCAGCCATGCCGTAAATGCCAAACATTGGCGCAAAGCGATCTTCTTCGATCAAACCCTCTTTGGTTAAGAAGCCTTCGAAGAAGTTAGACTCTTCGTGCAAGAAACGGCTACGCGCATTCATCAGCTCAATCATGATACCGCTGTAGTTTGGCAGCACTTGTTGTAAGAAATCGGCACTGTCCTCAGACTTCAACGCCACTTGTTTCAGGTTCATACGTACTAGCGTATTTGAACCACCCGCTAGAGGTAGAGAGTTGTAACAGCTCACGATGCCAAAACGCTTATCACCGTAGGCCGCAGCGTGTGCTGGGTAGTTGGCGATGTGTGGCTTGCTGCATTCACAGATGTTACTCGCAGCATGACGCAACAGATCATCAGGTGTCACTGCTGGGTCGTACATAAAGGTTAAGTTAGGTGCGATCTGCTTAAGTTCAGCATCGACACGTAAAATAGTGCGGCAGATAATATTATCCGTAGGGCCGATATTCACATGCATGAAAGCATCTGGCAGCGTGCGATCCAACATAATCCAGAACAGCTTAAGCTTTTGATAAACCTGCTCTTCCGTTAAGTCACCCACGAAAGGCATCAACACATCATCCAGTTGACCTAAGTAAACCGGAATGGAAGTCACTGACGGAACGTGATGATAAAGGATGGTCAGCATGTTCAATGCTTCGTCGAAATTAGTTGCCGCGCTAAGCTCTAAATACTTTGAGCCTTGATGTAAGTATTTAGAATAATCGGGAAGCACATAGCGCGGCTTAAATGGGGCGTGACCTTCAAACATGTCACATAGCACACCTTGTTGTAAGGCTTGTTCTACTTCATTACTTACCGGCATATACGGCAGGCTTGCTTCAGCTTCTAAGGCAAGATAACTCGATTTCTGTTTTGGAGACAGGTTGGCATCTGAAATGATATTGCTAAAGCGTTGTTGTTGCTCTGAAAGTTGTGGAGAAGCAGATTGGTGGCTCATGATTAAACCCTTAAAATTGTTATGGGCTTATTTTATATCTCGCGGTTACATTTCCACTAATGAAATGTATGCAAGACTATTTTTCCAAAATGGAAATTAGACATTTGAAATTAGCCGTCATTAAGACACTAGGTATAGAAATAGGAATAGTCCGTTTAAAACACGAAGCCGTAAAAATAGAAAAACCCACATAACTGGCTTTAAGGCCGTTGATGTGGGTTTCGTTATTTAGGTTCGCTCTGTCAGAGTTGGCTAAAAGCAATACTCTTTACAGATAAGGGAAGCAATTACAGGTGAGGAAGCACTTGTTTGAGTCCAACGCCCATTAGTACTTTTAACTCACCTTGTGGTGTATCAACCGAGAACGGTGTCGACACTTCAACAACAGAGAAACCTGCCGCACTCAATACATTCTCTGAGCGCTGCTGGCTTACGCCATAATCTTCACTGCCGTTTTCTAGGTACCAATCCCAGTGGACAAACGTGCCATCATTTTCAAGCAATGTGTAAATCAGACTGACTGTATCTTGTAGGTTCGGGATAAAACCACACACCGAAGAAGCGACCACTAGGTCAAACTGGTTTCTGAATGCTGGATGCTGCGCTGCTAGTCCGCGCGATAAAATATCAACAACCGGTTCAACGTTTGGTAACTCTTTCTTATCTAACTCTTCAATCATCCCTTCGGAGATGTCGAGTGCGATGATCTCTTTTGCTAAAGGAGATATTTTCTGGCTGAGTAGTCCTGTACCACAACCAAAATCAAGGACACGGGTTCCGTTTAAATCAACGAGCTGTGTCAACTGGTCAAATACGGACTGTGCGAATACTGCGGTCGCGGGATCTTTATCCCAATCAACGGCGTACTCGTCCCATTGTTTCGCCATCATGGCCTCCATCTTTACTTCTTGTAGGTTCGGAACTTCCCCAGAGTAAACCAAATTAGTCAATTCGTCATAGAGTTATCATGCAAAGATGGACTATTTCTAAGATAGTCAGCACAATATTCAGATAATATGCACCGACACCCGCTCAATATGGAAATGAAATGAACCTTTCTCAAGTCCAAGCCTTTTGTTCTGTTGCTGATTTAGGATCAGTCTCTGAAGCTGCACGCCAGCTAGAATGCAACCGAACCAAACTCAGCATGTCGATTAAAGCCTTGGAAAAAGAGTTAGATGTAGAACTGTTCGTGCGTAGCGGAAATCACGTCGAGCTGTCTGAAGCAGGCAAAGCCATCTACAAAGACTGTGAAGGCATGTTAGTTACAGCAGCACGCATTAAGCAAACGTGCTTGCATGTGTCTGGCGAGTTCAACGCCGAGATATGGATTGCCCGCGACGACTCATTACCCGATGAGATGTGGCAGGATTTATCTCATGCCCTCAATAACAAGTACCCTTCTACCTCATTCAACTTTGTTCTCGCGTCGAGTGGCGACTTAGCCAATCTGGTTGAGACTCAGCAAGTGGATTTCGCTTTTGGTGTCGATTACGAACGTGTCGATGACCCGCGTATTATCTACAACCCGCTTGGCAAGATTCGAATGATGTCGGTGTGTAAGAAAGGACACGATCTGAGTGCGATGCGACGTGTTTCTGATGAGGTGTTAAGAAATTCGATGCAAGCTACCATGGTTTATCTCAATGAAAAGGATAATCCAGAGCTTGAGCCCTTCTCACGTCGTTACATCGGCTTCTCTAGCTTTGATTTTATGTTGGATACGATTTTACGTGAAGAGGCATGGGGCGTAATGCCAGAGCCATTGATTCGTCATTTGCTACGTGAACAAGAGTTAGCGGTGATCAAACACACATACGGCCTGACTCAAGAGGATTACTGCATGTTTACTGCGGCAGGCATGGCTGAACACCCTGGTATGAACTGGCTCGCGGATCAGCTCAGCGACTACTTGTTCGATTTCTAATTTTAGCTTCCCAATTTAAGAGCGGCACGAGCTATTGCCTGCGCCGCCTTGTGCAAACTGAGACTAGTAACCTAATACTAATACAGCCTAATACTGATATAACCAAAGACTGAACCGATTAGAAAACCATGACGTGATCCACCAAGTAACGTCCCTCTTCCTCAGCCAGTACCATTTCAGCCACAAATTCACCTTTAGCAATGGTATACGCTTGCTTCCACACAAAGGCGATAGAATCAGAACGTCTGAATAGCGCTACTGGCTCACGTTCAGCAAAGAAGCCATTGCTGTGCTGATAATGATGACACACCTTCTCCAAGTACTCGGGCGTAACGATATCCTTCATTCGCTGTGTAAAGTCTCGACAGTGTTGTGCATGGTCAACCTTGGTTGAACCTTCCATCAAGTTATCCATGATAGGCGTAGCAATCGCCCATAACTCGCTGTCATTGAGGTTATCAAACTTCATATTTATCCATTCCTTGATACTGATGTCATGCAGCTAAAACCGAACGATTTACGCAACGTATTCGAACGCTAACGTTGCCTTTATCGATATGCTTAAGTTTATGTAAACATTGAGCTCACGAAGCTATACGACACTGATGACTGATATGTTTTATTAATCATAAACCATCTATTCTCAGTTGCACATATCCCCTAGAAAACAGTCATCGTCAACTTTATTGACACCTTGATGTCAACCTAAACCACTGAATTACAATAACTTTAATGAACTACTTAAATAGTACATATAAAGGTCATCAGATAAAGTTTGTAAAGTTAGCTCATTATTAGAACAATGAAGTTATCAAAAACATCTGGAAAATATTATGTGTGACAGGAAAAGCCAAAACGAAAATCGAGTACTATTGTTCTCAGCCCTTTTAGCATCAGGCTTCGCTATTGGCGGATTGGTGTTGGGTCTTATCGTTGGCTCTCTGGTCATAGTATTTGACGGTGTCTATTCTCTTATCAGCTTACTGTTAACTTTATTGTCACTAGCTGCTTCAAAATACATTAATCGCCCTTCAGATAGAGAGTTCCCGTTTGGTCGAGCTATCATCGAGCCCATTGTTATTGCGATTAAAGCCGTTGTGATTTTACTTGTGGTTGGTTATTCGCTTTACTCTGCGATTGGTGCCTTGATGACAGGTGGTCGTGAGGTCGATGCTTCTATCGCAACTCTGTTTGGTATTTTCAACGTGTTGGGTTGTGGTTACGCTTGGTGGTACATCGCTAACAAGAGCAAACGTATCTCTTCAGGTTTGATTCAAGCGGAATCTAAACAGTGGCAGATGGATACACTATTGAGTGTCGCGGTGACAGCTGGTTTCGTCGTAGCGTGGGCAATGACATTCTCACCTCTTGCGTCATACGCAGTGTATGCCGACCCAATGATGATGTTACTGATGTCTTTCTACTTCATCAAAGTACCATTCGACATGTTACGAGAAGCGATGCGTGAACTGCTGATGATGTCGGCAACCAAAGACATTTGTGATGCGGTAGATAAAAACGTTGTCGCGGTAGACAAAGAAGCGGATCAAGATTTGGAACTAATGGGCGTGACTAAGGTTGGTCCTGAGCTAAGAATCAACGTTGATATTCATACCAATGACCAAGATGCGATTGCGGTTGATGATATTGAACGTACGCGCCGCCAACTTAAGCGACGCTTATCGAAGATGCCTTATGAGCTCCAATTGAATCTCAATATCGCGAGTTAACAGTTAAGAGTTAAGAGTTAAGAGTTAAGAAAGCCTCTTACTAACTAAGACTCTGATTGAACCTTTTTAGAAGCCGACGCCGTAACCGTCGGCTTTTTATCTCTGGTTACCCACCAACAAGCTAACGAGCCAATCGTCACCATACAAACACCCTGCCAAAACGTCATGCTCAATGACAAACCCAAAATCATAGAAGACAGTAAGGTCGCAAAAATAGGCGTGAAATAAGACATGGTCGCTAGGAAAACCATATTGCCGCCAAGTATCGCTGTATTCCAAAGCGCGTAACCTGCCCCCATACACACACCGGCTAACACTAAGTCGATTGCAGCACTGGTTGTCATCACCATGCCGGTTTCGTTACTCAAGGCGTATTTGATCCACAAGGTGATTGCAGTCGCGATAAAGAACAACACGATCGCATTCTGCCCTTTCGCCACTTTTTGGGTGTAATTACAGTAAACCGCCCAAATAATCGCGCCGAAAAACGCCATTGAATAAGTTTTTGGGTTAGTAGCAACATTGGCAGCGATTTGTTCAACAGAAAGCCCCTGATCGCCGCTGATGCTCCAAGCCACGCCAAAGAAGGCCAAGAAGATACTTGGGTAAACCAACCAGTTAATTTTCTTATCGCTGAGCAGGACTGCGAACAACACCGTCAATGCTGGCCATAAGTAGTTGATGACGGCCATTTCCAAGGCTTGATGTCTATTGTTTGCCATTCCTAAAGCCAAAGCCAAAAAGATCTCATAGCAAACGAACAGAGCACCACCAATCAACAGATACGACTTAGAGAAGCGCGACAGCTTAGGTAAACCCATAACACAGACCAACAACAGTGAGCTCACTGTATAAAGGCTGGCTGCGCCGCCGATTGGGCCCAGTTGTTCTGATACGCTACGCGACAACGCGATTAAACAGCTCCAAAGTAAAATGGCAGCAATGCCGTAGCAGCTATGGCGATGAGATTTCAGCACGCCTCTTCCTTTTCTTTATTGTAATGGTGTAATCAAAGCGAGCTTAAAGCAAAGATAGGCTTAAGCACCACTATCGATAACTTGCAGTAGGTAAAAATAAGTAGCCGAGCACATAACTGTACTCGGCTATCAATCATTCACTCAAAAATCTAAAAGCAATTATGCCAATAACAGAGCTTGCAGCTCAGCCAGAGACTTCACTTGGTAATGAGGGGTAATACCTTCTGGCGTCGCCTTCTCTTGGCTGTTTAACCAACAGGTCTCGATACCAAAGTCTAAGCCACCTAAAATATCAGAGTGTGGGTTATCACCCACCATCAAAATGCGCTGCTTTGCTGGTAAGCCGACAAGCTTGTGTGCATGTTCAAAGATCTCAGCATCTGGCTTAGCAACGCCGACTTCTTCAGAAATGATCACATGTTCGAAGTAATCGGTCATGCCAGTACGCTCTAAACGGATCGATTGCAGCTCAGTGAAGCCATTAGTAATAATGCCCATGTTCACTTTGCCTTGTAACGATTCCATTAGCTCTTTGACACCCGGTAGCAAAGAACAGATGTCCGCCATTGCTGTTAGGAATGCACTGTTTAATTCCGCAGTTGTTGTTTCTAACTTTTCTGCCCAGCTTTCGAAGCGTGCGTGCTTCAGTTGATCAGCCGTAATTCGGCCATCTTGATATTCTACCCATAGTGGTAGGTTAACTTCTTGATAAACGGAATAATCCTGCTCGCTAAAATCCACACCAAAACGGGAGAACATTAGCTTCATTCCTTGAAAAGCGTCAAAGTGGAACAAGGTTTCATCCGCATCAAAGAATATCCAATCGTACTTCATTTTCTGTCCTGTTATTCGCGCTATCGAGCCGTATTTATATTTGTTCTTTCCTAACCTCAACGGTTAAGTGTGCATTCTACTACCATTTTTGTGAGCCTGAATATAGTTCTAATAATTTATAGAAAACAAGCAACAAGTCATGATGTATCGCAAATTTTGCCACATATTAAACCAATACCATAAAGGAAATACACGAAATGTACCGGGAGGTACTATGAAGCACTTCTTACCGTCATCTGTCATGCTCACCCCATTTCTTGTTAAATATTATGATGAAGAATCACAAGACACCTCTGATTCTTTAAATTCCGATGAGCCTCAACAGCCTCAAGTTACATGCAGCGATGACTCAATTGAGATATCGAAAAAAGATGAATTAGAAGCAACTTTGACTGAATAATCTTTATTTTTCATGGTTATAGAGTGCCATTCTGCGCTTAAATCAATCAATAGCTTGCCATCCATTACTGACAATAAACATATCTGAAAACCATAAAAACGATTGCTATATGAGCCCTATCACAACGCATAGCCACAAAGTGGTAGTTCGGGATCAAAATTGTTCCAGATCAATGGTCGACCAGTTGATTGCCGACACCATGTAGGAAATTAAAAATCATAATTAACGGAGTTTTCCAATGTCTACTGCATTTTACATCCCTACAATCAACTTCATGGGTACTGGCTGTCTGAAGGATGCTGCTGATAGCATTCAGTCTCAAGGCTTTAAAAAAGGTCTGATCGTGACAGATAAGATCCTTAACCAAATTGGCGTAGTTAAGCAGGTACAAGACCTTCTTAGCCAGCGCGGCGTAGACGCAGTTGTATTCGATGGTACTCAACCAAACCCAACCATCACTAACGTTAACGATGGTCTTGAATTGCTGACTGACAACGACTGTGATTTCGTTGTTTCTCTAGGTGGCGGTTCCCCACACGACTGTGCAAAAGGTATCGCGTTAGTTGCTTCTAACGGTGGTAAAATTGCAGACTACGAAGGTGTCGATCAGTCTGAAAAACCTATGATGCCTCTTATTGCTATCAACACGACAGCAGGTACAGCATCTGAAATGACACGTTTCTGCATCATCACTGATGAAGAGCGCCACATTAAGATGGCTATCGTTGATAAGCACACAACACCGCTTATCTCAGTAAACGATCCTGAGTTGATGCTTGCTAAACCTGCATCACTGACTGCAGCAACGGGTATGGACGCGCTAACACACGCAATCGAAGCTTACGTTTCTATCGCAGCAACGCCGATCACAGACGCAGTAGCGATCAAAGCGATTGAACTTGTGCAAGCGCACCTAAGAACAGCAGTATCGCACGGCGAAGACATTGAAGCTCGTGAGCAAATGGCTTACGCACAGTTCATGGCTGGTATGGCATTCAACAATGCTTCTCTTGGCTATGTTCATGCAATGGCGCACCAACTGGGTGGTTTCTACGACCTTCCACACGGTGTATGTAACGCTATCTTGCTACCACACGTTCAACGCTACAATGCGCAAGTTTGTCCTGAGCGTCTACGTGATGTTGCGAAAGCAATGGGCGTGAATGTGGAAAGTATGACACCAGAGCAAGGTGCAGAAGCAGCGATCGAAGCGATTGTTCAACTAGCAAACGACGTGAACATCCCAACCGGTATCGCGCAGCTTGGTGCTAAGCTTGTAGACATCCCAACTCTGTCTGACAACGCACTGAAAGATGCTTGTGGTTTCACTAACCCTAAACAAGCAACTCACGAAGAAATCTCAGCGATCTTCAAAGCGGCAATGTAATCTAGGTTCTAGAAACCAATCGATAAAAACGGGCTCATCTTCTGAGCCCGTTTTCTTTTATCTGTCCAATCCCTTTCAAATCTTTGTCTTCCCCACTCCCAAGAGCCGTTAATCAATAACGACTCACAACGAAAAAGTCGCATTGTTGCGATCGCTTGGTTATAGTCAACCTATTGATATATAGAATGACAAATAGGTTCCATTGAGTCGTTGGATAGTTAGCACCTCATTATTAGCTTCACTCGTTTCTCACTCTGCACTCGCGGAGGAAAAAGATGAGTGTCACAGCCAACCTTTAGAAGACGCCCCGGTCGAGAAAGCCTATCACTACTTGAACAGTAAGTTTTGCCAACCTGCGCTGTGGTTTGACAGCTTCTTTGTGGATGACCGTATTACCGAAGATGCCCGTGCAGGCACCTCCGTTCGTTGGTACAACGACTTTATCTATTCAGAAGGTGGCGAGGTTGATTACTCGACTAAGCTCAACGCACGCTTGCACCTGCCTTTTGTGAGTAAACGACTGAAGTTAATCTATGAATCGGTTGGTGACGAAGAGTTCTTAGATTTCTTTCCGCAAGATTCAGAAGAGTTAGAGAGCGCACTCGGCCTGCGATACGACGCTTATGCCAAGGGTTACAGTAGCTTCAATATCAAGGCGACACTGCGTCCGCGCATCGAAGCTCGCTATCGCTTTACCTACCCGCTAACAACGGATGCGGTATTCAGGCTGACTCAGCGTGTATATCAAGAGAAGAAAGAGACCGGAGAGATCACCGATATCGATTTTGATCTTTCCCTAAGTGATGACTTCTTAGCGCGATGGTCAAATTTTGCAGGTTATAACGATGACCTCAAGGGTTGGGAATATGGAACAGGGTTGACCTTGTATCATTACCTATCTCAAGACCAAGCTCTGCAATACAGCGCGACTATCTCGGCAACCAGCGAGCCGTATAACCACTACGAATACTCTCAGGTATCTGTAACCTACCGAGAAAACGTATGGAAGGAGTGGCTGTTTTACGAAGTCATCCCGCGTTATCAGTGGGAGCGAGAGCCTTACGAAAAGCACACGGAAGAAGCCAATATCACGCTTAGAATTGAAGTCCTGTTCAATAACGTTTAGATCGCAATGATTAGTTCGCATTGTTTTTGCCAATCAAAAGCCTTAGTGAAGATAAACCTAGCACCAATAAAAAAGCACATCGAATGATGTGCTTTTTCAGTGTCTATAAGGCTCAGACTGAAATCTTAACCTTTGTAATTTCTTACTCGTGCCGCTTCTGCTTCACGCTTATCAACAACCGTTTTGCCGATTGGCGCCAATGAGATAAGTGCTAACTTAAGGTGCTGAATCGCAAATGGAATACCGATGATGGTAATGAAACACGCTACAGCTGACATAATGTGACCAATAGCAAGCCAGATACCTGCAAATAAGAACCAAATCACGTTACCAATCACGCCTAGCGGGCTGGTGCCGATGTCCATTTCATTGGTCAATTCATCACGAGAAATCGCTTCTTGGCCGAATGGAAAGAATGAGAAATTACCCATGACAAAACACGCTCGTCCCCATGGAATACCTACGATGGTAAGGAATGCGAGAAGCCCGAAGAACCACCAAGCTAGCCCCATAAATACGCCACCGAACAGAAACCAAATGATGTTTCCTATTGTTTTCATTCTGTATTCTCCAAATCTTTGAATGCTGTTTTTTCATATGCCGAGTAAGGCAATACTTGTTCTGATAGGTTCATTATTATTGAGTCTTTATGAACCGCTTATGAATCAACGAGATTTTATGTGTTTGATACACCCCACGAAACGCCAAATCCGCATAGGGCTCATCGAGTTTATTTGATACCATGCTCTCAGATTATTTAGTACAACAAAGCTAAACAGACTCAACAACGAATTAAGGCCGAATTTATGAACAACACTGAGCAACCTAAAAAGAAAATGAAAAACTGGGTGCCAATCGTCTTCTTCGGACTTCTCAGCACCGTGCCTGTATTCATGTTTTTAGTTGACGTGTACATCAACCAATATATGTAACACGCACCATTGTCGCTATTTAAATGAATACAGGGAACATGCCCTGTATTCACCTCGATTAACTCACTTCTGCTGCGAACAATTCAACGCTTCTGTAATCAAACCAGCTCTTCGCTAATTAAATAAGCTCTTCGTTAATAAAATCTAGAATATCGATCAGCTCATGATCGGGTAAGTTCAATAAATTATCACCCACATACCACTCAATCTTACATTGATTCGGTAGCTCGCTGATTGCTGGGTTTCCTATCCAAACCTTGTGCTTCTTGGCGATATTATCTCGCGCTATGATGCCCTCTTCATAGCTCACTGGTAAATAAAGGTGAAGCATATTCACTTGCGGTTGCTGCGGATTCACTTTGAATTGAGGGTAATCCAATAAGATTTGGTAGAGCTGCTTAGTGCGCTCATACAAAGCTGGCATTAGCTCGAGTCGTTGGTCAAACTGCATGGCCGCAGAAACCACATAAGGCGTTCTATGGTAAACATTGCCGCCTTGACGCTTCATCCATGCCGACGCTTTCGCTACAAAAGCCTTATCACCTAATAATAGTGAACCTCCAAGGCCGTTTAACCCTTTGTAGAGCGAAACATAAGCCGTATCGAAACCCTTTGCGATCTCGCTATAAGGCTTTTGGTAATAAGCGCCGCACTCCCACAAACGAGCACCATCCATATGAAGATGGATCGATTGTTCTTTGCAGTATTGCTTAATTGCTTCAAGCTCTTCCCACTCTGGCAGTTGCCCACCAATCTCACGCATGGGCAGCTCATACAACGCCGCCGCGATCTCATCTGGCCAAGCCTTTAAATCATCAACGTTCCAAGTTCGAAATACATTACCAACCGGAAGCACATTGAAACGGTTCTGGAGCTGATACCCTTGGCGTTCATGACGCATGATATGACTCGACTCATGCATCGCAACGAGTGGGTTTCTTTTCTCTTGGCACGCAATCTCTAACGCCGTCGGTTGGTTCATTGTGCCAGTAATCACAAACACCGCCGCTTCATAGCCAAGCAGCTCTGCAACTTTGGCTTCAAAGCCTTCGATGAATTCACCATCGCCATAGCTGTCATGACGCACATTGTTCGTTTCACACCATTCAGCCATCTGAGCAAATGTTTGTGCCGGAGTCGGTTCAAAGTGACCAGAAAGCAACAAATTACATTGTTGACGCAAGTCCGTGCTCATATCTTTTCCTTTATTCATTGTAGTTCTATGTAGGGTGATTGAATTATTTACGTTAGACGTCAACGGTGACATAAAATGCACCGGTTCGCTGTTATTATTCGCGAATAATTAGTTTTACTTAGTCATAGTCTGGATGTGCCATAAATACACAAACTGACGAGTATTTTATACCCAGTTTCAGATAGTAAGTACGACACTCCTAAAAACATACATCTAAGTAGATAAGTATGGGCTAATTCATTGTTCTTCAATCATTCATCTATTATTGTATATCTATAATTCCAATAAGCATTATTCGTTAATGGACAAAGAGGGCTATATGTCGAAAAATCGAGTCTTGGTGCTATTCGCCCACCCTTCTCAACATCGCTCTGAAGCGAACAAACCCTTATTTGAGCAAGCCAAGCGCATTGATGGGGTAACCTGTGTCGATCTCTATGCTGAGTATCCGACATTCAAAATCAACATCGATCGTGAACAGAAACGCCTGTTGGACCATGACATTATCATTTTTCAGTTCCCACTATATTGGTACTCAACACCGGCGATTCTAAAAGAGTGGCAAGATCTGGTTCTTGAATATGGTTTCGCTTACGGCGCCGATGGCAATGAGCTACAAGGTAAAAACTTGTTATGCAGCATCACTGCCGGTGGTAAAAAAGACGCCTATCAAAGTGATGGCTACAACCATTTCACTATTCGAGAGCTGCTTCACCCAATAGAACAAACCGCGTCTTTATGTGGGATGACCTACCTCGCTCCATTTGCTCTGTTTGGTTCACGTACCGCTTTGGAAGAAAACCGCATTCAAGAGCATGTTGATAGCTATAAAGTGCTGTTAGAGGCACTGGTTGCTGGCGACATTAATATCAAAAAAGCCAGCAAGGCAGAAAAGCTAAACCACTACGTAGATGAACTAATTGCAGAGGTTAAATAATGACGGGATATTTTCTACAAGCATTTATCTACTTAGTTGCTGCTGTCATCACAGTGCCTATTGCTAAACGACTCGGGTTAGGCTCAGTGTTAGGGTACTTGATTGCAGGTGTTGTGATTGGCCCTATCATTGGCTTAGTTGGTGAAGAAACCACGACCATTCAGCACTTTGCCGAGTTTGGTGTGGTTATGATGCTGTTCTTAGTCGGCCTTGAGCTTGAACCTAAGATGCTTTGGGCGATGAGAAACCGCCTGATGGGGCTTGGTGGTCTGCAAGTGGGCGGCACTACTGCGATTGTGATGGGTATTGCCCTCGCCTTTGGTCAACCTTGGACGATCGCTCTCACTATCGGTTTGATCTTCGCGCTTTCATCGACAGCGATTGTTCTGCAAACGTTCAATGAAAAAGGGCTATCGAAAACAGAAGGCGGCAAGAATGCTTTCTCGGTTCTGTTGTTCCAAGATATTGCCGTTATTCCAATGTTGGCGTTCATTCCTTTGCTTGCGCTTCCAGAACTGGTTGCCTTGGCAGAGAGTGCCGCAGAAACCGCAGAGCACCACGATGAACTGAGTTTAGTAGCAGGCCTGCCTAGCTGGGCATACGGTCTTGTTATTACCGCTTCAATCGCCATCGTGGTTGTTGGCGGGCACTTCCTAAGCCGTCCACTATTCCGCTTTGTTGCGAGCTCTGGCCTTCGTGAGATCTTCACTGCGACCGCACTAATGCTTGTTATAGGTATTGCAGCGTTAATGAGCCTTGTGGGCTTATCTCCAGCGCTTGGTACTTTCCTCGCAGGTGTAGTTTTAGCAAACAGTGAATTCAGACACGAGCTTGAATCGAACATCGACCCATTCAAAGGGCTATTGCTTGGTTTGTTCTTTATTACGGTTGGTGCAGGCATCGACTTCGGTGTTCTATTCAACGACTTCGCACTCATCATTGCCTTAACCATTGGTGTCATGGCGCTTAAAGCACTAGTGCTATTTACATTGGCGCTGATCTTTAAGATCAAAAACAGTAACCGTTGGTTATTTACTCTGAGCTTGGCACAAGCTGGTGAATTCGGATTCGTGTTATTGAGCTTCTCGGCACAAAACCACGTGTTACCTGCCGACCTTGTTCAAACACTGTCGCTAGTGGTTGCTCTGTCGATGTTCTTAACCCCTGGCCTGTTTATTCTGTTTGATAAAGTGATTCTGCCTCGTTATGAGCAAAAATCTAACGACCGCGAAGAAGACACCATCGAAGAGAAAGGCACGGTAATCATCGCAGGTATCGGTCGATTCGGTCAGATCGTTAACCGCTTATTGGTATCGAATGATGTCAAAACAGTGGTTCTGGATCATCAAGCTAACCAAGTAGACGTTCTACGCTCTATTAACATCAAATCTTACTTTGGTGATGCGACTCGTCACGACCTATTGCATACCGCTGGTATTGAAGAAGCCGCTATGCTTGTTGTGGCTATCGACAACCAAGATTCGAGCGTTGAATTGGTTAAGTACGTTAAACACACTTACCCTAAAGTGAAAGTCCTAGCGCGTGCATTCGACCGTGGTCATAGCTACCGCCTAAGAGAAGCAGGTGCAGACTTTGTCGAATCAGAAACGTACCATTCTGCACTTGAGATGGGCGCGGAAGCCTTACGTTCTTTGGGCCGTCACCCTTTCTTCGTCGAACAGCAAAAATCAACGTATCAACGTGTTGAAAGCCGTAAGTCTGAAAAGCTTTACCAAGCTTGGTCTGAAGCTGAAGACAACCCACGTTACGATAATAACTACCGACAAATCTTCATTCACCTAGAAGAAGCAATGAAAGAAGATATGAAGAAAGACCGTTCAGACAAGCACTCTCGCTCAGAACGTGGTTGGACACCACCACCGAAAGGCTATGCCGACGGTTTTGAGGAAGAAGAATCCTAATCCACGATTCTAACTCACCACTAAAAAGCGGCCCTTGAGCCGCTTTTTCTTTATTTATATGCAAACAAAGTGCGTAATGAAGCCTAAACACTGACTCTAAACCAGATGAACTACATGATTTATGTGATCCAGTTATAATTTTTAATCTCAGTCCACCTTACAAAAATGGATTCATTTTTTACATTTTTGAAACATCCCCACCTTGCATAAACCACACCTTAAACATGGCTATATATGCACTCATTTTAATCATGCAATTCTTGACTAAAATTATGTTCACCAGTTTTAGGGGTTTGAACAGTATTGCATATATTAAAACCGAGCTTGCTAGCTGCAGTGGAAATATTCACAAAACCAATAAATTAACCGATAAACTCACAAATTAAGGCCATTTGAATTAACATAAATATTTCAAAACATGTCTCCCGTTACAATTTGTAACGAATGGAAGTTGTCGGTATAGTCCTGCAATCAAAAAAGTGAGACCTTTGCGCTCACCTTAAAGGAGATATAATAATGATTACTAATGATGCTGTAATAATGGGCATGTTAGCTGTTATTCTTGGCGGCGTATTTATCACGGAAAGTAGCCAAAATAGCGCACTGAAAAAATTCTACTCATTCGTTCCGGGTCTATTGCTCTGTTACTTTGTTCCTTCGCTATTGAACAGCTTCGGCATCATCGATGCGTCAAACTCTAAACTGTATTTCGTAGCAAGCCGTTACCTACTTCCAAGTGCATTGGTTCTTCTGATCATCTCAGCAGATCTTCGTAAAATCTTTGGTCTTGGCTCTAAAGCCGTCATCATGTTCTTAACGGGTACTGCCGGCATCATCATCGGTGGCCCATTAGCGATTCTGATCATCGATCAAGTAAACCCTGACCTTGTTTCGGGTGACGTATGGCGTGGCCTAACGACTGTCGCGGGTTCTTGGATCGGTGGCGGTGCTAACCAAGCAGCAATGAAAGAAGTGTTTGAGGTTGATGACCAACTGTTCTCTGCGATGATTACAGTAGACGTTATCTGTGCAAACATTTGGATGGCCGTGTTGCTTATCATGGCAGGCCGTCAGAAGAAGATTGATGCTTGGCTTAAAGCTGACACTTCATCAATCGAAGAGCTAAAAGAGACGGTATCTAAATACCAAGAAGAGAACGCTCGCCCAACGACGACAACTGATCTAATGAAGATCACTGCGATTGCCTTCGGCTTAACTGGCCTAGCTCACTTGTTCAGTGACCTTATCGCACCTTGGATCTCAACCAACGCTCCAGAACTTGCGAAATACAGCCTGACATCTGGCTTCTTCTGGTTAATCGTTATGGTAACGACGTTCGCGCTTGTCGCTTCATGCTTTAAGTCGACACGCAGCCTTGAGCACAGTGGCGCGTCTAAAGTAGGTTCTGCGTTCATCTACATCCTAGTTGCGACTATCGGTATGCAAATGGACGTTACCGCTATCTTGGACAACCCAGGTTACTTCTTCATTGGTATCACCTGGCTAACTATCCACGCTCTGCTTATGATTGCGATGGCGAAGCTAATCCGTGCTCCACTGTTTTTCATGGCAGTAGGTAGTCAAGCTAACGTAGGTGGCGCAGCATCGGCTCCTATCGTAGCGGCAGCATTCCACCCAGCATTGGCACCAGTAGGTATCTTAATGGCGGTATTGGGTTATGCGCTAGGCACATACGGCGCTTACATCTGTGGCCTAATCATGCAGGCTGCAGCAGGTTAATTGTTCTAACTTAGCTCGAGCCAACCATTAAACATCGAAGTCCGATATTGGTACGCCAATATCGGACTTTTTTATGCCTATAAGTTAGTCATGATGTAGTGAAAACACGGAATCAAAACCATCTGAAGCCCTAAAAATGCCAACAAGTATTAGAGAGTTTCATTTTTGGACTTCTCAATCTTCTTGTTCACATACGATTGAGATACAAGATCGATTTCGTTGATTGAATCTTTGAATGCTTTGGCAAGTAACACCGCCCTCTTCTCTGGTACGCCTGCATTGCTCAGTGTGTTAGATAACTTTCTAACGTCTACTCGTACCATTTGATACACCAATAATTAGATTAAGTGCTTGAAATCTATCATAGAGAATTGGTCGCATCTCGATTCAAACCGAATCATCGTTCAGACTGACTAAACGCCTGTTATAAAATCCTTGATTTATACGAACACACCTATCCAGTTATATTGATTATCGAAGTGATTGAAGAGGTGATGACGATGAAAGAACTCGATAGATACTGTGAACAGATAAACCTAGAACTGACAGAACAAGATGTAGCTCAGCTTGGCTGGAACAAGCCTATGTTTAACAAGCGCGTTGCTCTGTTTTCAGCTATTTCTTTATTTGCTTTGTGGTTAACCTATTGGCTTTAAATAAACAGGCTAAACAACCACTGTTCAGCCTCTCTCGTTGAGTCATACCAAACCAAGATTAATCGAATAAAGACGCCAATTATTTTCCACTACAGGGCTAATGTTGAAGCTCAACATAAAGTCCGGACGCGTTTTTTCATCTTTCTCGATATAGTAGTTAGCTTCAATACCAAACTTCCAAGGACGACCATTCAAAACGGCTGTTTTACTCACGCTAATATTCAACGGAATCTCGGCCTGATCTTTATTCCAATCGTAGGAGAGTGTCGGCGCTGAACATACCGTCCACCCACCTTCCAATAACTCCACCCAAAATAACTGCGTAGACGTCTTGTTAATGCGAGTATCAGAGTGATCCGCCCCTTTGCCCGATACGCCATAAAGATGGCTTGGGAACACACCTACAACGCGTTCAGCACTCACTTTGCCGTACATAAACTCAGGGCCAACAGCAAATTGATCTGCCGTGAGCTCGCTGTTGCCCGTTGGTAAAGAAGCAAACAGACCAAAAGCAGCAATAGTCCCACCTACCATTTTGGGCGCATAAGCTAGATCGAAGGAAATGTCGCTCACTCCTGACTGATCCATATGTTGGAAACTTGTCGGCGTATTCACATTGAAATCATTCTGAACATAAGAGATAGCAGGACGGAAGATAACTTTGTCGCCGTTATCCATAGGGAAAGGAAGAGTCGGTTGTAACACTGTAGCGAAGCTGTCTCCTCCCCCGTCATATCCACCAGAGTATTGGAGCTTTAAGTTAAGGCTCGCGTAAGCCGTGTTGGGGTTTGCAAGTTCCTTTGCTGCCTGCTCTGCTGTTTGTTCGCTATTACCTTTCGAGATAGTGGTATTAGCGGTCGCAAAATTCGGCGTTAATAATATTCCAGTTATTATCAGTGCAAGTGGTTTACAAGCCATTGAAGCCCTCTTTAAAAAATTAAACGCAGTATATTGCGCGTATTTTAAAGATTGCCGGTATTCAAAATAGCCATTCAGCGACATCAAGAATTAATCGGTTCCTAGAAAACAAAAAATGCCCCAAATTTCTTTGGGGCATTTTCAGTATGGAACTAGCTAAGGGTCTCCCCTATTCGCTTATTCCCAATCTAGGATTACTTTACCAGACATACCAGAGCGCATCATGTCGAAGCCTTTCTGGAAGTCGTCCACTTTGTAGTGGTGAGTAATGATTGGAGTTAGATCTAGGCCAGACTGGATTAGTGAAGCCATCTTGTACCAAGTTTCGAACATCTCACGACCGTAGATACCCTTGATAACCAAGCCTTTGAAGATTACTTGGTTCCAATCTACTGCCATGTCTGATGGTGGAATACCTAGTAGAGAGATCTTACCGCCGTGGTTCATGTTAGTCAGCATGCTGTTGAACGCAGATGGGTTACCAGACATTTCTAGGCCTACATCGAAGCCTTCAGTCATGCCAAGATCAGACATTACGTCTTCTAGCTTCTCTTCCATCACGTTTACTGCGCGAGTCACACCCATTTTCTTAGCAAGATCTAGGCGGTATTCGTTTACATCAGTAATTACAACGTGACGAGCACCAACGTGCTTAGCAACAGCTGCAGCCATGATACCGATTGGGCCAGCACCAGTGATTAGCACGTCTTCGCCTACTAGGTCGAAAGAAAGCGCTGTGTGTACTGCGTTACCGAACGGGTCAAAGATTGATGCTAGATCATCAGAGATTTCTGCAGGGATTTTAAATGCGTTGAACGCAGGAATCACAAGGAACTCAGAGAACGCACCAGTGCGGTTAACACCAACACCTGTTGTGTTACGACAAAGGTGAGTACGGCCGCCACGACAGTTACGACAGTGACCACATGTGATGTGACCTTCACCAGATACACGGTCGCCGATTTCAAAACCACGAACTTCTTGGCCGATGCCAACAACTTCACCCACGTATTCGTGACCTACTACCATAGGTACTGGGATTGTGTTTTGCGACCACTCATCCCAGTTGTAGATATGTACGTCAGTACCACAAATTGCGGTTTTCTTAATACGGATAAGAAGATCATTATGACCCATTTCAGGTTTTTCAACCTCGGTCATCCAGATGCCTTCTTCAGGCTTAAGCTTAGAAAGTGCTTTAATTTTCATAATGTTACCTAGTTCATCTCGCCTAACTGTAAGGCGAGAATCAAAAATCTATATGTTCTATTGGGTGTTGCTCTATCTAACTAAAGGATGCTCGAGGCACCCCTTTAAAATTAGATGATACCCATGTCTTTACCAACTTGGATGAACGCATCGATTGCGCGATCTAGTTGCTCACGAGAGTGTGCTGCAGACATTTGCGTACGGATACGAGCTTGACCTTTTGGTACTACAGGGAATGAGAAACCTACAACGTAGATGCCTTTCTCTAGAGCGCGCTCTGCAAATTCAGCCGCTACTTTTGCATCACCAAGCATGATTGGGATGATAGCGTGGTCAGCACCACCCATAGTGAAACCAGCGTCTTCCATGCGAGTACGGAAGTGAGCAGAGTTTTCCCATAGTTGAGTACGTAGGTCGCCAGATTCCGCTAGAAGATCTAGAACACGGATAGACGCCGATACGATTGCAGGTGCAACAGAGTTAGAGAATAGGTATGGACGAGAACGCTGACGTAACCAGTCGATTACTTCTTTCTTACCAGAAGTGTAACCGCCTGAAGCGCCACCCATTGCTTTACCAAGCGTACCGGTGATGATGTCGATACGGTCAACAACGTTGTGGAACTCGTGAGTACCCGCGCCGTTTTCGCCCATGAAGCCCACTGCGTGAGAGTCATCAACCATTACTAGTGCGCCGTACTTATCCGCAAGATCACAAATAGCAGGAAGGTTAGCCACTACGCCGTCCATAGAGAACACACCGTCAGTTACGATAAGCGTGTGACGAGCGCCAGCTTCTTTAGCTGCGATAAGTTGTTGCTCTAGCTCTTCCATGTTGTTGTTCGCGTAGCGGAAGCGCATTGCTTTACACAGACGAACACCATCGATGATAGATGCGTGGTTTAGGGCATCAGAAATGATTGCGTCTTCTTTGCCTAGAATCGTTTCGAATAGGCCAGCGTTCGCATCAAAACAAGATGTGTATAGGATTGTGTCTTCTTTACCAAGGAACGTAGATAGCTTTTGCTCTAGTTCTTTATGAGAGTCTTGAGTACCACAGATGAAACGCACTGAAGCCATACCAAAACCGTGTTGATCCATACCGCCTTTAGCAGCTTCGATAAGTTCAGGGTGGTTAGCAAGACCTAAGTAGTTGTTTGCACAGAAGTTTAGTACTTCTTCACCAGTCGAGATAGAAACCGCTGCTTTTTGAGCAGAAGTGATAATGCGCTCAGACTTGTAAAGACCTTCTTCTTTAACTTCTTCGATTTGAGTTTGAATCTGTTGGTAAAATGCAGAAGACATTGTTCATTCCTTCCTAATTATTATTCAGCAGCATCACGCGCCGCTTTATGTAGGGATATAAACGATCTCAAAACGATCATTTACACTGTAAAACTAATGCCTATATTCTAGTTGAACATCCGCATTCCGATTATCCCTTTAGTTGGAAAAACATTAGTGAACCTGAGGCACGAATAATAGTTCATCCCAGTGACAGAGGGCACATAAACGCGTCTTACCTGTTCTTTTGAACGTCAAATCGCCCTCCATTTCGGTCTAATTTCGCTTTCATATCAAATATCAATTTTTCATCTCAGAACGATATAGTGATGAATTACTGTTTCTCTCAGAATGTGCGACCGTTACGCCGCTATGCGAATGAAACAAGATGAGAAGAGAAGCTACACACATGAACCTATCAGACCACATCATACAAGAAGCCTTTGAAAACGACTGGTACACCTGCTTTTATCAGCCAAAGGTTGAGCCTAGTATCGAGAAAGTGACTGGGGTTGAAGCACTGTTTCGCCTCGATATCCCAGAAGAAGGCATTTTCTCTCCGGGTGTGTTTATCGATCGTGCGTTTACATTGGGTTATGAAGAAGAGATCTTCTTTAGTGTGCTTGAGCAATCTCTCACTGAAGTGAAATCACTCTCTGTTCATCTCAACTTAGCAGTGAACATCAGCAAGAAAGTATTGGCGAACCCAGATAACGTTGAGAAAGTTCGTGAGCTGCTGTGGAATGCATCTTTCAAGGCGGAGCAACTGACTTTTGAGCTAAGTGAAAATGATCAGCTGGACGAACAATTGTGTGAACAGATTCAACGTTTTAAATCTCTGGGCGTAAAAATCTCTATCGATGATTTTGGCATTGGCCATTCAGACATGAATAAGGTGAAAAGCCTCAATGTCGATGAAGTGAAATTTGATAAGTCGATTGTGAACAGCGCTGAACCAGCACGCTCTGAGTTGGTTAAACAAACATTGGCGTACTGCAAAGAATCTGGCATTGAGACTGTGGCAGAAGGTGTTGAAGATTCTGATACACATCAACGAGTCCACCAGCTTGGTTTTGATCGATACCAAGGCTTCTTATACTCGAAACCTCTGCCTCTCACTGATCTTAGGTTGGTTATGTAGAACCGTTAACTGGTTCTAACTTAAGACAAATTCGACGCTTTTTTTCTTCTGCTTAAGGTCGTGGTAACGGATGTACTTGAAGTAGATATCGTGTTTATTTTGGATGTTCTGAGAAAAGGGATTTTTCACTATCTTCTTTATGTCTGCCTTGAAGAACGGCATGCCGAGCTTACTCATATAAGGTTCTAGATAGAGGTCATACAGGAATTGACTCATAGCAGGATCAAGCGTAGGAAAGCGGAATTCAGTACCCGATAAATTGTCCGCCATGTAATCGAAGATCTTACGACGAATAACAATACTAACGGCACCAACACTGCAAAGCATCTTACTTAACCCGTCATACACCACATGCCCAATAATGACGCCCTCAAAAAGAAAACACAGCACCTGCATATCTTCTTTTATAACGCCTAGATGTTTAGAGACCTCGATAAAATCTTTGCCGTAGGTTTTTTGGTGCATTATTTGAATCGATTTGAGCCTCTTCGCTGGAAGTGTCCCCATGCTGTATGACTCAACGCTCGTCACCTCATAGTCATAACCAATATCAACACTGAATGGACGATCTACATTCTTAGTGGCGGCTTTCACCTGCACCATTTCTTCAACGGAGAAATCGTAATCGATCTGAAAGAAGCTCGCGATACCCAGACGACGCACAAAACTCGGCAATGTTTTTGCCCTTTCCCACTGGCTCACCATTACCTGATTGACGCCAGAAAATGCTCGGTGAGAATGGGAAAGTAACTCAGCAAACTCCTCCTGAGATAAAGCTTTTTCTTCACGAAGATACTTTAACTTTTGTGCAAAATTCGATTTATCCATAACTCACGTTGCCTTAGTTATTATCTGTCGCTTAACACCCAAGGCTTATCTCGCTAGCTCTGGGTGATCGGCTCTCTTCCGACACTGTCTTCAGTATGCTCTGCCAACCAGTACAACCAAATCATCACCAAACATAGGATGAAGCAGAGCACAAATAACCAGTAGGCGCTGAGCATCTCTATCACCACGCCACCAAGCAATGGCGCAATAGCAAAGCCAAGAGAGTAAAGTGCCGCAGCGCCGAAGTAAGATCCTCTGAGATGTGGCGGTGCCATTCTATCGATTTGTACATTAAGGGTTGGGAAAGCAATCACTTCTCCTAAACTTAATATAAAACAAGCAATTCCCCAACCTAGTGGCCAATCATTTGGTGTAAAAAGAAAGCCAATTTGCGCAATCGCCATCAAAATCATGCCGATTCGAGTTCTAACAAACAGCGGCACGTGCTCAAGCCATTTAAGCATTGGGAACTGGAAAACGATAATCGTCAGCGTATTCACCAAAACTAACCCAGCAATGAGTTGAGCGGCATCAGCGATTGAAGAGCGCACGATGACTTGAGGAATTGACGACTCAGCCTGCGCGTAGACAAACATCATGATGAAGTTAGCGACCATCAGTTTTACAAAAATATTGTCTTTACGAATCACATTAAGCGTCGCGGCGAAATTAGGCAGTTGAGAGGGATCTGGCTTGGTAAAAGTACCTTTTCGTTCAATTCCTAACAGCAGCCAGAAACCGTAAACGACATAAGTACCACCAGCAACAAAGAACAGGTTTTGTGGCTGAGAAAGAGCCAAAGTGATACCAATCAATGGACCAAGTGCGCCCCCCAGATTAAGTAAGAAGTAACGAATGTTCAGCGCTAACTCACGATCTTTGGAGTCTTTGAGATTATCGCCTATGACTGCCTTAGCTGGCGCTTCGATCATTGGGCGCATTAGACCCGTCATCATGATCAACACATAGAACTGCCAAACTTCACTCGCTAATGCGATGCCAGTGTAGGATATCGAGGCAATCCAACTGCCTAGCACCATGACCCATTTACGTCCTAGCTTATCCGAAAGGTAACCCGAGTAGAGCCCAGTTCCAGCACCAACAACCGCGGATACCGCTAGCATGGTACCGACTTCAATCGCAGACGCACCGTAATCTTCATAGAGAAAGACGATCAGAAAAGGCCATGCCATAAAGTAGCTTGTTCGGGCGAGTAACGTTCCAGTCAGAACTGTCCATACTGAAAAGTTAAACCGTTTTATACGCTGCTTTTGAAACAAGCTTTCTGATCTATCCATAGATAACGCCTCTATAACCGACTGATTTAAATATTATTATTCAGCCAGTATATAGAGTAAGTAGAATAGATACAGAGTATTCAATAAAGCTGTGTTAATTATGGTACCTCCGTACCTATTTCACATTAGCAGATGCACACAGCCAAAATACCATCAACGAAGAGCTATCTAGAATTAAAGTAATAGAGCAGCCTCTAGTCAAAGATCAACGCACTAGGCTGAGTAATGTTGCCCTTTGCGGTCAGACAATACCTTTCCGTCTTTGATCGTCACGATTCGCTTGGTTCGTTCCGCAAGAGAATTATCATGTGTCACGATAATCAATGTTCGCCCCTCTGCATGAAGACGATTAAACAAAGCCTCTATCTCTGCGCCGGATTTTGAATCCAATGCCCCTGTAGGTTCATCCGCTAAGATGATTTGCGGATCGTTAACTAGAGCTCTCGCAATCGCCACTCTCTGCTTTTGACCACCAGAAAGCTGGTTTGGTTTGTGGTCTAGGCGATCCCCTAGCCCAACTTGCTCAAGCAGCTTCGCAGCGCGCTGGCGACGTTCTTTGGCTTTGATCCCAGAGTAAACCAATGGCAATGCCACGTTATCCAACGCTGTCGCGTATTCCAGCAAGTTAAAGCTTTGGAAAACAAAGCCTATCTTTTGGTTACGAATACCGGCTAGCTCGTTCGGACTTAGACTTGCGACGTTTTGACCACCCAAATGGTATTGGCCATCGGTCGGTTTATCTAAGCAGCCCAGCATGTTCATCAGGGTCGATTTACCTGAGCCAGACGGGCCAAGAATGGAAAGAAATTCACCTTGATTGATGGTCAAGTCAACACCGTCTAGCGCACGTACTTCCGCCTCTCCGCTTGAGTAGTATTTACAAATGTTGGTCAAATCAACCAGTGGCGTGTTCGACATCTTATCTCCAGATTTTTTGTTATTCACTTTGCAGCGCCTCCAATGGGCTCACTTTGGCAGCGCGGTTTGCAGGCAGCCATGAAGAGGCGACGCCAATAAACACCAAGGTAGAAATCACAATCGCAACAACGATCCAAGACAGCTCAGGGACCGGTTTCCCAAGGTGTTCATAGAAGGTGTTGCCTTCTAGGTTTATGGCGCTGATAGCCGATACAAGCGTGTAAGTCACACCTA
This sequence comes from Vibrio sp. ED004, assembly GCF_023206395.1. Classification (NCBI taxonomy): domain Bacteria; kingdom Pseudomonadati; phylum Pseudomonadota; class Gammaproteobacteria; order Vibrionales; family Vibrionaceae; genus Vibrio; species Vibrio sp. ED004. Next base: position 1,577,541 of record NZ_CP066150.1, read on the forward strand.
GCCCCAGCACACCGCCGAGCATCATGGTCATCAGTGATTGCACTAGGTAGTGAAGACGAATGGCTGTGGGCGTGGCACCAACTGCCATACGCACACCGATGTCTCGGGTGGAACGTTTTACGGTCGCGTACATGACATTCGCAATCCCTACGCCCGCTACGGCCAGCGTGACAAAGCCGATGATGCCAAGAAAGCTTTGTAAGCCAATCAAGAACTGCTGCATACTTTTCTGTTTGAGGAACATGTCTTCCACTTGGACGACTTGCTCGTCACTCACACTGGCGCCGTGTTTGCGAGAGATCACCTGACGAATGGTCTTTGCCAATTTTTCACGATCAGCATGAGCTTGCGGTTCGACGTTGATACCTCCGATATCGCCGTTGGTATGAAAGCGTTGCCACGTTGCTAACGGCACGAAGCTAACGTAGTTGATTTGGTCGCCCTGTTCGATTTCGGCACTGTTCTTCTTCAACACACCAATTACAGTGAACTCTTCACTGCCAATCTTGACCTTTTCACCGACAGGGTTGGTTTGCAGTGTCACAGGGGTAAACCAGCTGAAATCTTCAATAGGGTTAAACAAGTCCGCAGCAAGTGAATAGCCCAACACAACGACTTTACGCATCTCTTTTTGGTCAAGTGGATTGAGCCAACGTCCGCCATCCATCAGGATTAAGTTGGTCATAGATGCGAAGTCTGTCGTGACGGCTAATGGTTTTTGCCATATTCCTCGATCACCGACTGTAATTCGCTCATCCCAAACGGCAGTGGGCGCAACGCTTTTGACCTCTGGCAGGGCTTTAATTACGTCGGTATCGTCGGCTTTTAAGGTTAAAAACTTACCTTGGTGGAAGACGCCATAATCAACGGTCGCCATGCCCCCTGTTAAGTAAATCAGGTTCCCGTTACCATCTTGTGCTGTTCTTAATACGCCTTGACGAATGCCCTCGCCCACCGCCAGCATGGCTGCGATACATAGGGTTGCCCATGCAACGGCAAGAATGGTCAATCCCAAACGCAGCTTTTCTGCTGCCATTTCCTGAAAGATTTGTCTCATTGGTAGCAACATATTTAGGCCCTCGCACTTAATGCTATTACGGGGGTGAGGCGTGAGGCTCGCCTTGCCGGGAAGTAAGACGCCAACAGCGCTAGAACGAGAGTCACCAACAATGACAAAATAATGGAATCTTCCGTAATCACAGGAAAACCTAACCAATCCGGCAAATGCATAGACCCAAGCAGTGCCACCACCAAGTAAGCCACCATTAAGCCAACTGCGGTACCAACAGCCACCAATAACAATCCTTCAAGGATGAACTGGCTGAGTATGGATTTTTGCGTCGCGCCAATCGCCAAGCGTACACCGATCTCTCGCGTTCGCTCTGTCACAGAGAGGAACATGATGTTTGCAACGCCAAGCGCACCAACCGCCATGGTCATTGCGCCGCTTGCACCCAGGAAGATTTGAATGCCGCGGAAAATACCCGTAATCACCGCCGCTCCCTCGCTAAAGTCTGGCAAGTTAATCGCTTCTTTATCGGTCGGGTCAAAGTGTAATTGTTTGGCATAAAAGTTTACGATGGCTTGTCGGAATGCATTGCTATCCATACCGTCGACAGGCTTGAGTAGCAGCATCCAGGGTTTAGCATCCCACAAATCAAGATACGTAGTATGAGGAATAAAAACTCTGCGGCTATCACCAAATGAAATGCCCGCATCTTCGTCTTTCATAATGCCGATCACCAAAAATGGAATGCCATTGACTTTGGTGGTTTGCCCGACATGAATTCCCCCCATCCTAGCGACTTGATCCCCCAAAATCGCAACGCGGGTGTGGTTGGCAATATCACTGGGTGAAAGGTTACGCGAACCCGACACCAACTTACGTTGAATCAACGAGAAGTAATGGGAATCAATGCCACTGACGAAGCTTGTCAGGTTCTGCCCTTTTTCATTGGTGACGTTCGCATCCCACTTGGCATAAACGCTAGATGCTTGTTTCACAAAACCCGATTGTTCGATCATATCGACCTTATCCTGCGGAATCTGGATCTGGCGTCTCAGGGGTAAGCCATGCCAAGGTTTGCTGGTGCTCGACGGAAAGGCGACTTGCACATTGTTGACCATAAATGACAACTGCTGAGTTTGATGGCGATAAAAACCTTCACCCAATGCAATCAACACCACAACTGAAATTACCCCCCAAGCAATAGCCACGATGGCCAGCATGCTCTTCACGCGATGCGCCAGAAGTGTTTGCCATGTTTGCTGCAATAGACGGGTCATGAGTTAAATGCTCGGGAGATCAGTACCATGGTGTCGTCATCTAACTTACCTGCGGTTTGCAACAAGCCGATACGCTGACGCCAGTAGTTGTACAGATTGTTTTGCAGGCTATTTTTCGCCTCAAACAAGCTGTTGTGCGCACTAATCACTTCCGAGACTTCTAACATACCTGCATCGTAAAGTTTCTCTTTGCTGCGCAACACTTTCTCACGAGAAGTAACCAATTCGTCCGCCATTAAAACTTGGTTCCAGTTAATGTCGACTTGAGTAAACTGCTGAATCACGCGCTTTTGGATGTCGATTTCGACTTTACGTAAGTCTTGTTTTGCACTGAAGGTATTGAGTGACGCTTCGTCCACTCTGGCACGCGTTGCGCCATTCAAGTCAATAGGAACACTGAGAGTAATGCCAGCGCTGAATTCACCGTCTTTACGTCGGTCATCATCGTTATATCCGACATTGCCTTTCACCGTTGGGTAATAACCGCCTTGAGCTGAGTCTTTGGCAAACTCGCTGGCTTTCACATTCTGTGCTGCCACCAGCAACTCTGGGCTACTGTCTTTAGCAAGCTTTAACCATTGCTCTTGTGATTCCACCATCATTGGCGGTTGGACAAGGGAGTCAGTGCGAATTTGATCAACGCCTTGTGGAACTTGGTTGATCAAAGCAGCCAGCTCTGCTCGTTTGACTTCTAGATCTGAGCGCGCATTCAAAATACCGGCTTTATCGGCAACTTGTGTCGCACGGATCTCCTCGACATCAACGGATTTCACTTTACCCGCGAGGTAACGCTTCTCGATGATCTTCAGCAGTTTATTACCTTCTTCCAACTTGGATTGCGCCAACTGCAAATCCCCTTGTGCACTCGCGACATCCAAATACGATGAAAGCAACCTTTTGGCTAGTTCATTGTGTGACTGAGCGAGCTCTAGCTGAGCTTTAATGTAGTTGGCATTGGCTTGATCCAAATCTGACCACAAGCTGCTGTCCCAAATAGTTTGAGAAAGCGATGCGCCATAACTGTTGGTATTGTCAGTGGATTCATTCCAATTCGCCGAAGCCGTCGCACTTAAGCCGGGTAAGAGTGAGCTGCGGCTTGCATCCACACCCACTTCACCGAGTTGAACGCCAATTTTGGCTTTCTCGTAGTTCGGGTCATTTTGCTTTGCCTGCTGCCACGCTTGTTCAATCGAAATTGCATAGCTTGGTAAGCTGAGTGTTGCCGCTAATATCGCAACACCAATTTTAGATAAGTGCAGCTTAGCCATGTGCAGATCCCATCATCATGCTGTTATCGATGATCTCTTCATCTAGCTCAACACCTTCTAACACTTCTACATTGATACCGTCCGACAAGCCTAGCTTCACTTCCTGTTTGTGGAAGCCTTGTTCTGAACTATCAGGAATTAATACGTTTGGCGTGTCGCCATCAAATTGCAGCGCTCGTTCTGGCAAGGTTAATACGTTCTCAGATTTCTTCAGTGTGATTTGTGCCGTTGATGAAAAGCCCGAACGCAGCAACACTTCTTTCGGGATCTTCAGCTCACCCACTTCGACCTCAAATCCGTTATCGAAGCTTTTTGCAGAGGCATTGCCTTCTGGCGAGTTAAGGTTTTCTGATTGAATCGCCACTTTGGTTAGCACACCAGAGATTTCCACATCAGGATACGGCGCCACGGTCAGTAGAACTGGCATACCCGGAGAAAGCTGCGCGGCATCATGCTCGCTCACACTACCTTTGAAGATCAGACTGTTCATGTCAGCCAGAGACATCATTTCTGTCGCGGCTTGGCTAGATTCGGTTGAGATGATTGGCTCACCGACTTCGACTTTGCGGTTTAATACTGTGCCATCAATTGGTGCGTAAATGGTTGAGGTTAAACGAGCGTCACCAATGGAAGCTTCACCGCTGCGAATTAATTCGAGGTTTTGGCGTTTTTGCAGTACGTTCGCTTGAGCCGATTTCACGGTTGAACGCGCACTAACGTATTCATCGTAATTCTTTGGAATGATGTCTTGCTTCACCAAGCTTTCTAGGTTGGCGAGCTTTTGTTTGGCTGATTCGAGGTCCGCTTCGCTGCGCATTAGATCTGTTGATGCGTCGGTTAATGCTTGTGGCGTAGGGTTCGGACGAACCTTAATCAATGGTTGGCCTTGCTTGACCTTTTCACCGACCTGAACGTACATCTCACCCACGATGCCATCGATTTGTGACTTAATAGAGACCGAGTGTGCAGGGACAATATTGCCGACTGCCACCGCTTGTTTCTCGATGGTTCCCTTTTCCACTGCCAATGTCGGAAACGCCTCTGGTTGAGCCGAAGATTGCAGATAGAAATACGCACCGCCGCCAAGTAATGCAACGCTCACAGCAGCGACAAGCCAAGTTTTTGCCATTATTGATTCCAATTATTTTTATGTAGTCTTGTGACCACCTTATGAACATAAAGTTCTTGAATAATATCGGCTTTAATGTCGCGAGTTTGTAATATTTGGTATGGCTATGTCAGATAGTTATTGACAGTAAGTTAGATGGATAATCCACCAAGTCGCATGAGTCTAAATGTTGCCGGGCGTAGGATGATTTAATCAAATACATTGAGTTGACGAAGAGGCAAATCGATAGTTAAACATCATCACGACTAATTTTACTTTTGCCAATTGATGAAACTGATTCACAAATTAAGTTGAATCACTCACAATAACCATTACGTTCATCGTTGAAACTTGTTTAACTGGATACTTATGGTCAACCCCAAACTCATCGCCCTACTTCCTGATCTCGCCTCGTTCATCTTAGTGGTTAATAAAGGGAGCTTTACTGCGGCAGCAAAACAGTTAGGGGTGACACCCTCAGCGTTGAGTAAGCTAATCACACGTTTAGAAAAAGCACTCTCAGTGAAGCTATTTGAACGTACAACTCGTACATTGATCATCACGCAAGCAGGCCAACTGGTTTACGACCAAAGCGTGGTTATGATTAATGCGGCGCAGCAAGCGGTTGAACTGTCTACCTCTGATCACACTGAACCTGCGGGCTCTATAACAGTAGCGGCACCAGAAGCTTTCTTGAACTCAGTATTGCAGCCTTTCGTTGTTCCATTCTTAAATCAGTATCCCGAAATTCAACTCAAGTTAAGAGCTGCTGATGGCGACATCGACATATTGCGCCAAGGCATCGACATCGCATTTCGCCTTACCGATAAGCCCGATGAAAGTTTGGTTTTGAAAGAGCTTGGAAAGACAAACCTCGTGTTATGTGCGTGCCCCGACTATCTAAATGCCAAAGGAATTCCTCACCACCCTACCGAACTTTCTCAGCACGACTGTTTATACCTTGCAGAGACAGACAAAGACCACATTTGGGACTTCTTGAAAGACGATGAATTCCACACGGTATCCGTTAGTGGCCGTTACGCGGTAAACCACTCCCAAATGCGACTCAAAGGCGTGAAAGAAGGCCTTGGCGTAGGTATTTTCCACGACTTTGTTATTCAAGATGCATTAACTGAAGGTTCTGTGGTGCAAGTATTAGAAGATTGGACCATCAAGAGTAATTACCATGGCGCTATCGCGATGCAGTTTGCTCAAACCAAGTACATGCCCGCTCGATTGCGTGTATTCATTGATTACGCGATGGAGCACTTAGGTGACAAGTTGGCAGGAGAAATAAACTGATGCTGAAAGGAATACACCACGCCGCCATTATTTGCTCAGACTACGAATTTTCTAAACGCTTTTATACGGAAATTTTAAAGCTTGAAGTGATTGCAGAGAATTATCGCGAAGCGCGCCAATCGTACAAACTTGATTTAGCACTGCCGAATGGTGCTCAAATAGAATTGTTCAGTTTCCCTAATGCACCGGAAAGGCCTAGCTTTCCTGAGGCTCAAGGGCTAAGACACTTAGCTTTTTGTGTAGATGACGTTCAACATGCCAAAAGCTATTTAGAAGCACAAGAAATCGAAGTCGAACCGATTCGAGTTGACGAGTTTACAGGTAAAGCTTTTACGTTTTTTTCAGACCCAGACGGCCTGCCGCTAGAGCTTTATCAGATCTAAAGCTTTATCAAATCTAGAGCTGAATCAAGTCTAAAGTATTCCTCACAAAGGAATCACCCATCTGATTAATGAAACTGACCTCCTCAGAAAGAAGGTCAGTTTTTATATCAATTAACTCAATGCCGTCTTAAATCTCTCAACGCGTGAAAACAGTAACCAATCCAATAGCATTGCAGTCACAATCGTTGCACCCGCGAGTGGAAACAGAACCGAAATAACAACCACCGTCACTAAGCCTGCTTTCCATAAGCCTGCATCACCAAACTTCGGTGGCGTCCCAAGCTTTCTTTGGCCTGAAGGTCTGCGCATCCACCACATCACACCACCAGTCACCGACACCACGACGAACGCAATGCAGAACAACGCATTTAGAAGCTTGTTGATGATGCTGATGTCACCTTGGTGCAGAGAAATACCGACGGCTAAGGTTTTGGCGAATAAGTTGTAATCTTGCCACGTCACCTCTCCTAGAATACGTCCTGAATATTGGTCGAGGTGAGTCGTGCGATCTAGGGTTGGATCGATGATATCACCTCCCATGGTATTGGCAGCCACGGTGTAAACGCCCGTTTCTGAGCGCGGGAAATTGACTTTATACTGCGTAAAACCAAGAGCTCGAGCTTTTGCTATCACATCATCAATCGAGAAATTACTCGCAGATAATACATGCTGAGAATGATCCTCACCCATCTTAGAATGATCATGATCTTCAGACGCTTCTTCTACTTTGTGGACGTGTTCTGACGGCTTATCTTGAGACAAAGGCAGTGGAGTTTGCTCTAGGTTCCAAGGCATTTCCTCTTCGGACCCGTGATTTAAAGAAGCATGCGTTTCGCTAGACAGAGGAATATCGTCCCACATTTGAGCAGGAAAAGTGCTCCACGCTTGAACAAGCTTACCGCCCCAAAAGCCGGTCCATGATAATCCCGATAGAATAAATAACAGAAGAATGAATGATAGTGTTCCACCGATGTTCGCATGCAGGTCACGCATTAAAACACGTGTTCCTGAGGTAAATCTAAGCTTAAGAAAACCAGCACGGCTTGCGTTATCTCGAGGAAGCCATAAATAGATTCCACTCACTAACAGAAGGATCGACAAGCTGATTGCAACCTCAATGAGGTAATCACCCCAATCACCAATCAACAAAGTGCCATGGATGTCATTCGCGAGTTGATACAGGCTATCGCTGCGTGGAATTTCTCCGACCACTTCGCCAGTGTATTGATTCACCGTGGCGAAAGCGGACGTCCCATCTTCAAGTGCTACCGAAAAACGGTTGGCCAGATCAGGCGCTTTACTCGGTACAAATTGTGTCACCGAATCTTGTGGGTATTGATTTTGTACGGCAGATAATTGTTGTGACACCTTGATAGGTTCGCCCGATGCAACAATCTCAATCGCATCGTGATGGAAAGCGAGTTCGATTTCATCATCAAACAGCATCACCAAGCCTGTAATGCTTAGCATTAACATAAACGGGATAACGAATAGCCCAGCATAGAAGTGCCAGCGCCAAGTGAGGAAGTAGAGAGTTTTATTGCGGTCTTTCGTTTTTGCACTGCTTTTAGACTGCGAATTAGCTTGTGCTTTCGCAGTATCTTGAGATTCATTTCTCAACATTATTATTTCCTTTGACACACGCAAACATACCTTCTGAAAGACCAGAAAGTAATCTGAGCATGGTTAACTTTACTTAATACTTTATTTTTTAATTATTTTAATGGGTTAGATATAAGCAAGATCAAAAGGAGGGCCACGTGGGGCTTGCCTCGTGTAGCGTTCGCTTAGAGCCAAAAAAGCGTAGCTGTCTGAGACAATAGAACTCAGTCGAGTTGTCAGTAGTGTAGTTGGAAGTTCATCTTGGTGAAACGTGGAAAAATGGCTAAAGGGACACGGCTTACCTTTGTGGGTATTGGGTTCGCCTTCTTCAATTTGAACCAGTTCAAAGCCGTTGACTGTACATAACGACGCCCATACTCCCGCACTATTACCATGAGCATTGATAACTGGCATTAATGTCACTAGCACCCAGCTTAATGCTGTAGCAAGTAACATGGAGAAATTGAACGAGGTTCGGCGCATTATTCCTAATCTTTATAAATTTCCCTTATTATGAGGCACTTGATATATAGGTAAACGTAAAGATTAACATCAGGTTAAAAAATTGAAGCTAACGCACACTCTTTTTAGTTAAAAACTGGTTACACCGAAAGAGCCAAGAAAATGTGGCGAAACTCTACTCAGCAAACTGTTTATAATAAAGACAATAAAAAACGCCGCCTTATGACTTCTTAATAAGAAGAATGTAAGGCGGCGTTTTAAAAATCAAATCTTAAGGTTTTGCTCTTTGATACGTATCTAACAAGCAAACTCTATTGATTAGCAAATTAACCGAAGATCTTGCTCCAAATGCTTGGATTACGCTTCTCGTGATACTCTTCACGAAGGCCATCGATAGTACGAAGCTCTTGCTGTGCAGATTCAAATTCACCTTGGTCTAGCTTCTGTTCAATGCTATCAATCGATGCACTGATCTTTTTGAAACCTTCCATGAAGTGTTCTTCTTTCTCAATTGGGTAAACACCCGTTTTGAGCTCAGCAACTAGCGTATCAATTCGTACGATAGGTTTTTGCATCTCTTCAATGTTTTGAGCTTCTGCCGCTTGTTTAAATGCAAGCTTCATTTCTTGCATGTTTTTCTTAAGGTCAACATTAGCAAAAGCGTTGCCAGACAATAGCGAAGCAGCGATTAAACCAGATAAAAGGATTGAGCGAGTTTTCATTGTTTCTCCAGGTGAAGCGATGTCTTTGAAGATAGCGCCATCGTTATTGCGGCACTTCGACTTTATTATTTTCGGCTAGTGTATACAAAAATCCGCTAGGCACAAAAATTGATTGTGTCGAAATGCAAACCCACCGACATTCTCTTAAGCAAGAGCTGAGTATTCTGGGATTTCATTACGACCACGCAACGCCAAAAATGACAAGAATTGCTTTGGCGAATGGGTGACCACCTTACTCGAATCCACGCCCACTTCATCAAGCAGTGAAGACACAAGATCCAGCCCGCCCACGTCTTGGCAGAAATGCGCATCACTTCCGGTAGTAATGAACGCCCCTTTCGCTTTCGCAACTCTTGCAATCTCGAAACAGCGGTCGACACTACCAACACGGCTATTGCCTTTTAGCGTGGTGTTGTTGATTTCGATAGCGACGTTATGTTGGACTGCGCATTCAATCACAGCTTCGAAATCGAAATCAAAATTTGGGTTGCCTAAGTGGCCAAGCGCATCGATTCGACCGCCCTTAATCACATTCAACAGCGCCTCTGTATGAGTGGCGACATCTGATGGACGAAATACTGGCTCGTGGAAGCTGGCAATCACCCAATCTAGGTTCTTATCCACGCTCGGATGAATATCGATTTCACCCTGTGTGTTCATGATGTTTGATTCCACGCCGCGGATAATCGCAACGTCTTCGATAAAACGAGGAAGCACACGCTGATTGCTGAAGAACCAATAATGTGGCGCGCCCGGCATCGACTCTGAATGGTCGGTAGTGCAAAACATGTCTAAGCCATTTTGTTTTGCCGACTTAGCATTCTCGATAAGCGTGCTGTATGCATGACCACTTGCGTATGTGTGGGTGTGAGTATCTACTTTGAGTTCCATGAAACAATGCCCTCTAGCTTGGTCTCTAAACGTTTTTCAAAAAGGTATCCCTGAACCGCTTTCTGAAAAGGAGTGCCTCGTGGCAACAATTTAATCAGTTTATCAGTTGAAAGTGACAATTAGCACCAAAACGTAAGGCTTTATTATTACTTCGTTTGCGCCGCACGATAGAACTGATAGAGCGCCTCTCCTCCAGGTATTCCATGCAAAACCGGTAATTGAGCCAATTTTTTGCAACCTACTCAAGTTCGTCAATACTTAAACCAATTCACAAGTTGGAGTGTTTGATGAGACGAAGACGATATCCGCTGAGTATCCACATCACTAGCCTTTTCTTAATTTTGACAACCTTTGTCGGTGCGGTATTGATATCAATAAGCTATCGGCATTCTCAAGAGTTGTTGTTAGGCACAGTGCGCGAGGTCAATAATGAACATCGTGATAAGTTGGAATCGGTATTTAAACAAGCCATTGCTCCTGTCATCACCACCTTAAACGTAATGGCAGTTAGCCCGTTTGTGGCTCAACAAACCTCTTCGGTTGAAAAGGAGTCTTGGTTGGCTTCGGTCGATATCATCTTCAAACAAAATACTAACTTAGTCGCTCTGTTCTACGGCTCCGAGGATGGCGAATTTAGAATTTTTCGCCCATTAAGCACCAACAAACAAAGAGCCGACAACAATGCACCCGCCAAAGCGACCATGATGGTCAGCAGTACCAATCTAGACGGCGAAAACTTCATTACCTTTTTAGACGGTGCGCACCAAGTGATCAGCACCATGCAAGCCGAGAGTAAGTTCAACCCAACCACTCGACCTTGGTTTCGTAACGCCAAACCAGACGGCTCAATACAACTCTCTGAACCCTATCTGTTCTATTTCCTGCAAACCAACGGTATTACACTTTCTAGGCGCTCGGCAGATGGCAAGCATGTGGTAGGCGCTGACTTCACGCTCAGTTCACTCTCTTCTCAGATCAGTGAGCTGGCTTATTCTCCACAAACCAGACTCGCTCTATTTGACCAACACTTTAACCTTCTTGGTCAACATCAACTTAATTTAACGACCTCGAACCTCACACTCGAAGCTAGAAATGCCAACATTAGTAATGGGCAAAGCACAGGTAAACTCTCTGGTAGTGAGCAAGAACAAAGCTTCTTCAACATCCCTAAACGAGACCAAATGGATGCGTTAAAAGCATCTGTTTTGGGCCCACTAATCTCAGATGAGCAGAAATTTAGTCTCAACCTAAAAAACGTAGAGTACAACCTGAACACATGGGCACTGACCTTAACTCCGGTTGAGCTCACTCAACATGTCACGCTATATTTGGCAGAAGCAACACCACACAATGATCTGCTGGCTGACCTCATCTCCATGCGTGATAAGCAAGTGGCTGTTGCAATTGGTATGTTGTTTATCTGTTTCGGCATCGTATGGTTTGTGGCGAATCGCTTATCTCAACCACTCAATACACTCATGCAACTCACAGACAACATTGCGCGATTTGATTTCAGACGAACCCACTATCCCAAAAGCATGATTCAAGAAGTAGCGAACCTCACCCACTCTATCGAGCTCATGGAGCATACACTTCATGATTTAATCACCCTACTTCGAGACACGGCGGGTAATCAGGAATTTTCGATACTCGCTAAGAACATTGCTCACCAAAGTTATTTAATTACCAAAGCTGAAACCATCGTGCTTTTCACTCAATCAGAAGAAAAAGATGTGTTTGATACGGCTGCTAATCTCGCCATTATTCCTTTTAAAGCGGACATCAATGACTTCATCAAGCATACCCCTTGGTTACTGTGTCAGCTTAAATCTGGAGAGACGATCCACCTTAATCGAGAAGATAACGTTCTTAACTATTATCAGGATTCTATCTTCAATTCAGACCTGTATCTGTTCCCGCTTTTAAACCGTGAAAAGCTGTTGGTGGGCATTGTGGCGATTGGCTATGAAAGACCGATCACCAAGATACAGGCCGACAAGCATGCCTTTTTAAGAGAGCTGCTCAGCTTTGCGGAAATAGCTAAAGATAATATCGACCAAATGCAGCAACAGAAAAATATGCTCAACGCTTTCATCGAGTTGATTGCATCGGCGATTGATACCAAATCACCTTACACCGGTGGCCATTGCCAAAGAGTCCCAGAACTGACCAAGTGGCTAACACAAGCCACGATTGATGATGACCGTTATTACCCGCAATTTTCATTAGATAATAAGCAGTGGGAAGAGTTGATGCTCGCTGCATGGCTTCATGACTGCGGCAAGGTGACTACGCCTGAATATGTGGTAGACAAGGCAACAAAACTGGAAACGATTTACGACCGAATCCACGAAGTGCGAATGCGTTTTGAGTTGTTGAAACAGCAAGCAGAAACCGACTACTGGAAAGCAATAGCGAACGGTGCGCTACAAGAAGAACAACTCAAAATACTCGAGCAAAGCCTGTCCGAACTGGATGAGGAGTTTACCTTTGTTGCGGAGTGTAACCTTGGTGGCGAATCGATGACGGAAGAGCAGCTAGAACGCTTAGATCAAATAGCCAAACGCCAATGGAAGCGCACATTGGACGACCAACTCGGTTTATCTTGGTCTGAAAAAGAGAGATTCCGTACACAACAAGACACGACAGAGAAAGGTCAAACTGAGCCCGCAAATACAGAACAGGCTTTGCCAGTCATGGAGCCTCTACTTGCTGACAAACCCGAGCATAAAATACCTTGGGACAATGGCTTTAACCCGGCAGATGTGTGGCAAGAAGCGTTTGTGCTCAAGCCCGGAGAGGTCAAATACAATCAAGGTGAACTGCACAATTTGAAAGTACGTCGTGGTACCTTAAACGATGAAGAACGCTTTATGATCAACGACCATATTATTCAGACCTTCACCATGCTCAACAAGCTCCCTTACCCTTCTTACCTCAAGAACATCCCAGATATCGCTAGCGGTCACCACGAACGCATTGATGGCAAGGGCTACCCAAGAGGCTTGAACGAAGACCAACTGCCACTGCCGTCTAGAGCGATGGCAATTGCCGATGTGTTTGAGGCCCTTACTTCAAGCGATAGACCATATAAGAAAGGCAAGTTGCTCAGCGAATCACTCAACATCATGACCGACATGGCCACCAGCGGGCATATCGATCCAAAACTGTATTTACTGTTCTTAGAAAACAAAATCTATGACAAATACGCTGAGCGATTCCTTGAAGCTAACCAGCGCTGTGAGATCGACCAGAACCAGCACATTGAACGAGTTAAAGAGTACATACGCTCATTGTTTTAGGCTAACCATTCAGAGGATAAGTTTCATAAGCTCATTGGTTAGCTTTTAGCTGCAGAGTCCAACACCGCTTTATTCGCTACCACCATTGTGGTGTGCGGTCTCTGGTTGGCTTTCGCCTTGCTGTGTCTTTTTGCCAGCAATGTATTGGTGATGCTCGCCACGACAATTAGGTTAATGCCAATCATCTGCTGAGTAGAAAATACATCATCAAAGAACAAGCCCTGCCATAACGCACTAAACAGCATGTTAGTAAAAATCAGAGGTGCTAATTGGGAGCCACTGTCTGCCAACTTGTACGCTTTCGAACGGAAGATCTGCGTATTGATGGTGAACAACGCTAATCCAAGTGCGCCCAGCCCTATCCAACGTAAGTCATCAAAAGACAACAGTGCCGACAAGCTGCCTGTGCTTTCAATTACCTCTGGAGCCGCAGACACTGAAGTAAACACAACCATAGGAATCACAATGATTGCCGCAACTAGAAACGTCCACGCGTTAAGCTCTGCTGGCGAAAGGCTCGTCTTGGATGCTCGATATAAGCTGACTTGTGAGCCTGAATTAAACATGCCCGCCAATAAACCCAGCAACAGCGCCGGTCTAAAAAACTCCGATCCAAATTCAAACTGCGACCAATCCCCTGCCATCAGCACTACGCCAACAAAGGTTATCGCCAAACAAACGATGGTCGTTGTATGAATCTTAGTTCCAAATATTAATTTTTCTAACAATGGGATAAACAAAGGACCCGTACTGAATAACACTACACCTTCAACCAAGGTTAAGGTTTGCAGTGATGTGAGGAAGCACCACTGACACGCCACCATAAAGATTGCACGCATCACCAAAGGCTTCCACATCTCTCGTGTCGGCTTGCTGATTTTGTAAAAGGTAAGAAAAAGAAATAAGAACAGACTGGGTAAGAAAAAGCGCACAAAGCTCAACAACGAAATGGGCATCGCTTCAGATAGATACTTGGCCATTAAGCCACTTAAAGACAAACTGAACGTCGACAACAACATGAAAGTCGTTGCCTTGGTAATATCAGACATAATTATCACCTCCTATGACACCCATTTTAGAGGCGTGACGTGATGAAAAATAGCGAGTAATATTAACCATAACTGTAAGGAAAACTTACCAATGAAAAAACTCGTTCCGCTTAAATCCGTTTACGCTTTCATAGCTGTTGCTGAGACTGGCAGCATGACTGACGCCGCGCGGGTGTTGTATGTCAGTCACTCTGCGGTAAGCCAAGCGATAAAGTCGTTAGAACAACTAGTCAACAAGCCTCTATTTAAACGAGTCGGTCGTCGTGTTGTTCTTAATGCCGCAGGTAAGCGATATTACCGCAAAGTTGCCCCCGCACTTGAGCAAGTGATAGAGGCAACCGAAGAGCTTGCCAGAACGCCTAACGACCACCGCATTACCCTCAACATGGTCAATTCGCTCGCGATGCACTGGTGGATCCCACGAGTTCCCGACTTCCAAGCTTTTGCTCCCTCACTCGATATTCGTATTTCCACCTTGACCGGCCCTTTTGATATCGAGCAGGAAGGCGTCGATATTGCCCTTGTTCACGGCAAACCGAATGAATGGGATCAGTATTACAGCGAAAAGCTCGGTGACGATGATCTTGTATTGGTGTGCAGCCCTGCACTATTGAAAAACCAAATGAATTTAAGCGTTGAACAACTTGTGAAACAAAACCCAACCATTGGTGCATTTAACCCAAGGCGACAACACGACTGGCAAGTGTGGTGCGACAATTACCAAATCCCAATGCCTACGTTCCATAGCAATTTGACATTCGATGTCTCCATTCAAGCTGTGCAAGCTGCAATTCGTTCATTAGGCGTATTAGTAACGCATCGCTTGTTTGTGAAAGATGACATCAGCCATGGGATGCTCGTTGAACTGGGTACGCCGGTTGCTAACCCGCACCAAGATTTCTACTTTGTTTGCCCGAAAAACAAATTAAAACAAGAAAGTGTGCTAAAACTGAGAACATGGTTAAGACATGAATTCACACGCTCAGAAACAAAACTCAACTAGTAACCAATTATCTAACTTACAGAGGCCACTATGATTATTACCACTACACAATCTGTCGAAGGCAAACGCATTGTCGATTACAAAGGGGTTATTGCTGGAGAAGCCATTCTAGGGGTTAACGTTTTCAAAGATATGTTCTCAGGAATTCGTGACTTTGTGGGTGGTCGCTCTGGTACCTACGAGAAAGAATTAGAAAAAGCACGTAACTACGCGTTCAAAGAGTTAGAACAGAAAGCAATTGAAGCAGGTGCCAACGCGGTGGTTGGTGTCGATATTGATTACGAAGTACTTGGCACAGGCAATGGTATGCTGATGGTTTCAGCAAGCGGCACAGCGGTGGTGGTTGCTTAACTGAATCACTCGCTAAATCGTGTGATTACCTAGAAAAACGCCCCTTAGCTAAATCGCTAGCTAAGGGGCGTGATTATATTCGTTGGCCAACTTAGGCTTGAATATCTCTAACTCGTACGATCTGCTGGCTCAGAAATCATGGCATCAAAAGAGGCAATTCGAGCCAAAAACTCTTTTCTATCTTTAGGCATAATTGAGCTTGCCATTGGTAAGTTCGCCTTCATTGCATCGACGGCGCGACCACGAACCAATACCTCAAAGTGCAAGTGCGGGCCAGTAATACGACCAGTAGCACCCGATAGCGCAATTTTCTGACCTCGCTTAATTTGCTGCCCTTTCTTAACGAGGAAGCGGCTCAAGTGAAGATAACGTGTCGTGTATACGCTGTTATGTTCAATCACCAAATATTTCCCGGCATAAGGGTGGTCACGAAGCGCGACAACACGGCCATCACCCGTTGAATATACGGGTGCGCCTACAGGCGTCGCAAAGTCAGTACCATTGTGTGGCGAGATTCGCCCTGTCACTGGGTGTCTTCGTTTAGGGTTAAACGATGAGGTAATTCTTCGAAATTTTCTGTCTACAGGGTATCTATCGAACGCTTGTTCTAGGCTGTTACCCTCTCTGTCGTAGAAGAGGCAATCTGGCGCCAAAAACGCCGCCACTTCTCGGTTTCTTAATTGAATTGAGATACCTTGAATTTCTGTTTTTCCCGTTAAGTGATCATTCGTGTACTGCTCTTTAACCAATACATTAAAGCTGTCACCTGCTCTCAGCTCACGAGCGAAGTTGACTTTGTCTTTTAGTGTGCGGGTGATATTGGCTATCTGGTTAGTAGTTAACCCCGCTTTATATGCTGACGTTGAAAAACTGCCATGAACGGTGCCCGTATAGAGCTTTTCCTTCCATTCGCCAGGAATTTCATTGAATTGGTAGTCAAAACTTCCATCGTCATTTCGAGTAAAGGCAGCTTGCTCTACCAAACTTTCATGGAAAATCAGCTCGACGAGTTCTTTAGAGTCACTATCCAAAAGCAACTCTAGGTGGTCACCAGGTTTTATTGTGTCGAGCTTCAAAGACTCCAGATCCGCTTCCATCACCTTTTGAACGGTTCCATAAGGCAGTTGCCATGACGAAAAGATGTTGCTTAGCGTATCGCCAACTTTCACAAAATAATGGACTTTGACCAAAGAGCTAGGAGTCGGTTGAGAGTCGACACCTCCCTCATCATTCGGTTGATAACCTTGATAAGGTGTTATTTTTATAGAGATTTCTGGTGCTGTCTCGGAGTGAAAAGAAAGCAAAGCAGCAAGGGAAAATGCACTGATAGCAATAACGATCAGGCCAATACGGAGGAACTTCATAAAATACTTAGCGGTTATAACGAGGAACTTAAAAAGTGTTATAACATAACAATTCAATCAAAAAAATAAATGAAATGTAAGAAACCATAGCGCGATAGGTGTGAAAGTATGGTGAGCATACAAAGCTCACCACCTTAGTTAACAAGGATCTTTACCTCACACATTACTCTTCACGAAGTGCTTCGAAGCGTTCTAAGCCGCGTAGCATCTCAAAGTCAGGTTCATCAGCCAATAACTCTCGCATTGAACCACTGGCTTCGATAGAGCGCTCTAAGTCGTCTATAGCCTGACCTTCAGCGCCTAGCCTTGCATAAGCACAAGCTCGTTGATACAAAGCGTGGGCGTTCTGATCATCCACTTCTAACACACGGTTACATAAGCTCATTGCCCAGTGGTATTCCTGCATGTCCATGGCTGCATCTGCTTTGTAAGTGAGCGCTTCCAAGTCACCCGGACGAACTTTCAAAATCTCATCGTAGATTTCAATCTTTTGTTCTGCGGTTTGAGCATTTTGAGCTCTCAGCCACAAGTTGTGTATCTCATTGATGATTTCGATTTCTCGGTTGTTCTCTGAAATGATTCTGGTTTTACGTTTAAGGTCCCTCTCTAGGACATTAAACTTCTTCTCATAATCTTGGGCGATGTCGTTGAGTCGTCGATCTGCCATCTCTTTAGTAGTGTGTTTCAACTCTTTGAGTGATTGCCAACCCACCAAGGCAATAAGAGAAGCAACACCAGCAATGATGTAGAAGAAATACGTCACGGTAACATTGGCGTAGTTCAGCGATTTATCCGCTACAGCCAATTCACGATCTGTCATCTGAATGGTGAGACGCCTTTCAAGATCTTGCTGTTCCATTCGCAGTTGCTTCAACTCATCCAAGATATAGCGTTCCATCAGCGGTCTACCCAAATACTCCTGTTCAGAGTACTTATCCTCTTCGCTTGCAAAACTCATCGAGCTGAACACCGAGATAACTGCAATCAATAAGATTCGAAGCATTATACATTCCTTATATATTTACCTTTAAGCTAACTGTATCTCGTAATAGGCATACAAGCTAGGAAGTCGACAAGTTTGCTTTGTCCGTATTGGAATTAACACTCTAAAACATCATTGATAATTATAAAACACCTGAAGCAACATCATTAATTTCTAAATTATCAAAATACCGAGTAATACTGTTCTATATAATTAATTCGCGATGCGAATATAGCGAAATTTGATTTATTGCATCGAGTTGAATCTTATATTAATAACGATCAGAGCGAGGTTAATTTGAATAATCCACGATACGACTTGGTAAGCCGTGTACTACATTGGGTAATGGCTTCCGTCATCATCTATGCAACCGTTGCTGGGTATGTGATGCACTATGTCACCAATCATCCAGAGCTGTTTTCTTTCCTGTCGATACTCAATATGTCATTGGCGACGATTGCAACGCCATTGCTCGTGGTCCGTTATATCTGGAGTCACTTTCGGTCTTCGCCAGCTATGCCTATCTCAATACCAGAAGGACAGAAATGCATTGCTAAGCTTGCACACTCTTTGATGTACCTAGTGATGTTCATGGTGTTCAGTACCGGTTATTTGATGCTAAAAGAGCCTTATTCGTTATTTTGGCTAGCCACCGTCGATAATCTAATTACCGATCCTGCAATCAACGGCTTCTTCTTCTATTTACACCGTGCCAGTTGTATTGCCCTAGCCTGTTTAATTGTCCTGCATATTAGCGCAGCACTGAAGCACCACTTTGTTTCTAAGAACTATGTATTGAAGATGATGCTCTAGCTTTAAACCCTCTAATTAAAGCCTAATTCTTAACGCTCAAGTTTCCTACACACAAAAAAAAGGTTCATCGCGGCTTTCCGGGGAAAGCCGCTTTTATCTTCAAGAAGAAGTAGTCTGTATCTCGATATCCATACCCCATTCGCTTGATTAACTTTATTTTGTTGTTTATCCCTTCCAATGTGCAGGTGTTGAGCGGATAAGTTGCCGATGCAATAATACCGTGAAGATAAGGCCTCAGTTTTCGTGCAAACTCTTTCAATGGCTTAATTCCACTCTCTTGCACTTGTGCCCACCATACCTCCCAGAGCCCCTTAGCATGTGCTTCTGATTTACAGTACCAAAGCTCTTTGAGTTGTGAGCCGAGTATATAAGTGGCCATCAAGTCCTTATTGATATTCAATATTTCAGTAAGATAGCTATCTTGTCGTGCATTTAAATTACCTCTGTTTTTCAGCAGTACCCAGCGTGAGCGCTTCACACATTGCCTCGCTTTTTTATCCTGCTTGAGTTTGTTAGCTTGGTCGACTCTGACTCTATCCATCACCTCACGACCGAACTTAGCAACAACATGGAATAAGTCGTAAACGATTTTTGCATTCGGGCAGTGCGCTTGAACTTCAAGGTCAAAAGCCGTATTCATGTCCATTGCGACCGCTTCGATATTGTTACCATGCTTGCCTAACTGCTCGAAAAACGGTCGTATGTCCTTGCGGCTACGACCTAACCCTATCCAAATGACTTGGTGAGTCTTAGCATCAGCGATGACTGTGGCATATCGGTGCCCTTTAAAGATGGCGAACCTCGTCCATGACGAGTTGCCTTAGCCCTTCCCATTTCACTGACGGTACCACTTGGCGAAGTCGACGTTTATCTATCTCTTTAATGGTGTGCCAATGAACGCTCGTTAACTGGGAGATATGCTTAATGGGAAGAAGAGGCAGTAGTTGTTCTATATAGCTTTTAGACGCGTCGTTATACGAGCATAAGGCTCTAACCAAGATAGAAACTCTGTTTTTATGCCGCAGTCACGACACTTGATCCTTCGAGTTTGAACGGAAAGCTCAACAGGAACATTGAACAACATGGCCTCTTTCACATGACGCCATTGATACTCATGGATAGCCTCAGCTTCAAGACCGCAAAGGCATTTAGCCTCAGAATTAGGTTTAAGAGTTAGTGTAACAAGTGATGCTGTCTGGTGAAACTTTACTATTTTAAAGCCTTCCCAGAATGAAGATAGGAAAGTATGATTCGGCATGAAAACGGTAGTTTGTGTATGATTTTTGTTTGGCGACTAAACCATATCACTTACTACCGTTTTTTTGTTTTTAGTTCCCGCTAATCCGCGATGAACCAAAAAAAAGCCATAGCATGCTATGGCTTTCTTCTTTCAATTTGATTACTTGCTGTGAGTATCTATCATCACTTGCCAATATTCGCATTTGGCTAAGAACTCTTTTAAATAAAGCTCTGGGTTAGCAAGCTTCTCACCGCCTTTCACATCAGCGCCAGTCACTCGCCAAAAGCCACGAGTCACAAGATTTCTGTGGTAGATAAAATCGTTAAGTTCGTTGGTTTTTAACGGAAGCTGTTCACCAAAGGTTTGTTCGTACAAGCTCAACGTAGAAGCTTGCTCACTTGGTTTCTCTCTTAGAAAGGTATCTAAGTCCAAATCCAGTGACTGCTGTGCTTCTTTCGGTAACGCTTTAGCCAATTTAGAGATAACACTGAACAGAGCCAACTCAACTTTTTGAGACGCTAATAACGATGCACCTAAAAGCGCATGCTCATTGGAAATGTGTTGCTCTGTTGATGAAACGGTTGCTGTTGTCACTGTGTTAACCTCAAATAATCATAACGGGTGTTACTGAACTGGATAGAGTCTTTTAATTAAGCTGAATCTTATTCTTGTCATTAAGAAGAATCTTGCAGCTAAGCAGAGTCTTTCAACTAAGCAGAATCTTTTAGCAGAACGCGGTCAGCATCAATGATGGTGAAGCCTGATGCGTCTTCATTCTTTTCGACTTGCACTAAACCTTTAAAACCAATTTGCGACAGTTTCTTCGCAAGCTGATCTGGTGCGGTTTCGAACACAACGTTCATAAAAGGCAAAGACTCAGCATCAACAAAACCATGCTCGTTAAACAGTTCCATTGCTTGAGATAAATGGTCTGAGTCGGTTAATTCAATAATTTCTACAACTTCTTCCAACAACATTTTCGATTCCATATTCGCCAGAAAGTGACTGACACAAGCCGGTTCTTCTTGCTTGCATACATCCCGATGCCCGTAGATACCCCTTTAGTAGTAGGGAGATCATAACATATTAATAATCGTAAAATATGTTTTATTTTTCCTAAGCTACTGGGAATACTAGAAAAGAATAGAAATTGGTGAAACATAAATAACACCAATCCATAGTATCGATAACGGTAGACCTGGCTTGAGGTGATCAGGCAACCGTTACTTGAGAGTCGCTCGTTTCCACAATCGATTCCTTCAACAAGCCGGCATAAATGCCATTGTATGCGACCAACTGTTGATGATTACCTTGTTCAACAATTTCACCCTTTTCCAATACCAGAATAGTGTCAGAGTGACGAACAGTGCTGAGGCGGTGGGCAATGGCGATCACGGTTTTTTCTTTGAACAGGCGCTGCATCGCTTTTTGAATCAAATCTTCTGTGATGGAATCTACCGAACTGGTTGCCTCATCAAGCATCATCAGTTGTCCGCCTTGTGCGACTGCTCGTGCAAAGGAGATAAGCTGCGTTTGCCCTACAGATAGGTTGGCACCGTTCTTCTCTAAACGGAAATCATAGCCTTGTGGCAACTGCTCGATAAACTTATCCGCATAAACATAACGCGCAGCTTGCTCAACCTCGTTTCTTGAGAGATGTTCCTTACCCAGTGCAATATTGAACTGAATCGTCTCTTCAAATAGATGCACATCTTGCATCATCATTGAGAACAAGTGAGCAGAGTCTTCGCTTGAGATCTGCGATAACTCAATACCATTAAGCAGAATGCTGCCTTCATAGTCTTGATAAGTTTTAGATATCAAACGCAGAATCGTCGATTTGCCCGACCCAGTCGAACCCACAAGCGCGATTTGATGACCTTTCTCCAATACAAACGAGACATTTTTTAGAACGTACGGAGCGTCGTCTTTGTAGCGAAAGCTCACGTTCTTAAATTCTAAGCTCACAAACTGTTCGAGCTGACTTTCAACCTTGTTAGATGGCAGTAAGTTACGACCTTCTTCTTCCGTCGGTTCAACAAACAGCTCTTCGATGTGGTCGAACGCAGCAAATGAGCTCTGAATCGAAGCAATTTGCGAGGTGAAGTCGCGAATCGGTACAAATACCTTTTCTAGGGTGTTGATGAACGCAATCAGCACACCCAAGGTGAGTGCCCCTTCGATCACTTGCCCAGAGCCGTACCAAATCATGATCGCGATAGTGATTGAGGTAATGCCAGAGATAAACGAAAACAGAATCGCATCGTACTTATTGATCTTTTTCTGCGCTTTCAAAAACTCATCGGTATAGCCTTGGTAACGCTGCTCGACTTGTTCTTCCGCTCGGTACATCTGAACCGTTTTCATGCCGAACAAGACCTCTTGCAGAAAGCCAATACCGCGTGCAAGTGAAGAACGCGTGACTTTATACAGAGCACGAAGTCGGTTTCGCACGTACACCGTTAAGTACAGCACGGGTGGCATGATGATCAATACAATCAACGTCAGCTGCCAATCAATGAAGAACATCATGGCTAATAGAGCAATGGTGTTGATACTGTCTTTCACTAAACCGACAACCGATTGAACAAAGGTCTCGCCGATGGTCTCTAAATCACTCGTCAGGCGCGAAAGCGTGACACCTATTGGCGTATTGTCAAAATAGCTGCGCGGTAACTTGAGTACACGGGCAAACAACACAGAGCGCATATCAGTTATCGTGTATTGACCTGTTTTACGCAGGTTATACGAATAAGTGGTATCCACCACGTAGCTCACCATCAGCAGGGCAACGAGATAGAAGACGTATTCGAGCAGACCATCCATATCACCATGACTTAGATGGACGTCAATCACTTGAATGATCAGCCAAGGAAACAACAAGCTCGTGATGACCGACAGCGGAAGCATCGCAATACCCAGAATGGCAGAGCCTTTGTATTTCTTAGCAAACTTAAAAAAGTGCTTGAGATACTTAAGATCAACACCCTTTAACATGCTGTAGCCTCCGTTTCATTCTGCTGTAGCTGCCATGTCTCATAGTAGTAAGGACAGGTTTTGAGTAACGTGGCATGGTCGCCCTTGGCAATCACCTTACCTTCATTCAACACAATAATTTCATCCATATATTCAAGGGCATTGACGCGATGTGACACTACCAGAACCGACTGATTTTCCAGTCGTTTAAACAAGCCTTCTAAGATCTTTCTTTCTGTCTCATAGTCGACCGCAGACAGCACATTATCCATGATAATTAAGTCGGTTGGTTGCAGCAGAGCACGCGCAATACTCAAGCGCTGCTTCTGACCACCGGACAACATGATGCCCTTCTCACCAACCAAGGTTTGGTCGCCATGTTCAAAGCGAGTCACATCACTGGCCAATTGGCTAAGCTCTAGTACTTCATCAACCTGACTCTTGGCCAAATCAGTATCCAAGCTACCAAAACGGATATTATCTTCGACAGTCGCTGAGAACAGGTAAGGGTCTTGAGTAACGGTTTTCACATAACGACGTAAATCACTGCGCGAGAAACTAGTGACATCTTTTTCACCAAGGAACACTGAGCCTTCTGGAACCTCTAAATGATGATTCAAACAGTTCACTAATGTCGTTTTACCCGCTCCGATTCCGCCTAGCACACCCACTTTCTTACCCGCAGGAATATCAAAGCTGATGTCATCAAGGATCAAGCGTTCTTCACCCGCGTAACTAAAGCTAAGGTTACGAACAGAAAACGTTTTACCCTTCAACGATTCAACATCTAACTCAGAAAGCTTTTCTTCATCTAGCTCTGGCACTTTGGCGTTAAGAATGGTTTGCGCGCTCTGAATTCCGACCATGCCGCGCTGATAAATCGTCGCAATTCGACCAAGTTGCATCAACGGCATTGCGAGCAAAACCGAGTAAGTTAAGAAAGCGGTTATCTCACCTAAGGTCAGTTCCTGCCTCATCAACATGAAACCACCCAGACCAAGAATAATAATTTTCATCAGGTCATTGGCGTAATCGAGCACCGGCATGAAGAAGACTTGAATACGAGTGATCTTAAGGCGGCATTCAAGCAACAGTTGATTGAGCTTTTCGGTTTCCGCCTTCACCCAAGGTGACATCTGCTGGCTCTTGATCAGATCAATCCCAGATAGGTAACTCATTAACTGAGCAGACAGGTTTTGCAGGCGCTTCATGTGCTCTAAGTGCAGTGTTTTCATACGCTTGAAGCCCACTCGGAAAATCACAAAAGCGATTGAGATAGGAATAATCGAGTAAAGCGTTAATTCTGGTGAGATACGCCACATATAAAGAGGCGTCAGCGACAAAGCAAGCAACGCATTGAAGAACTGCAAAAAGCCCACGCCGAACATCAAACGGATCCCGCTAAGGTCGTTATTGATGATTGAAATCAAACGACCTGAAGCGAAGCGTTCATGAAAGCTACTTGGTAAACGATTCAGCTTTTGTAGCAGTGTACTTTTGAGCGCAGCCTCTGTGATTCGCCCAGGGTTCAACGCATAGATCCGCGACAGGATCCGCACGACAACCATAGCGACCGACATGCCCACCACAATCCAAACATAGGTTTGAAGCTGCTGGTGACCTGTTGACGAGGCATCATCAATTAAATCTATCGCCAATTGAATATAACGAGGGATCTCTACTTGTAACCAGTTAACGAGAAAAATGAACACAATCGCTAACAAATAAGAGGTGCGATTCATGCGCAAGTAATGGGCAATAAACTGTCTTTTAGTCATAGTATTCTTTTTTTAGGGCAGGCACACAGCGATGTGATGGTGTTATCCGGCAAGGTGAGACATCGCAGAGGTAAAGATACATCAAAAACACATAGTTGACAATGTCAACCATGTTTAATTATTCGCTATTGGTGTTATATTTTAGCGCCACAAGAAACAACTTTGCCGCACTAATGGCGGCAAAGTATCTTAAGTACACTAAATGGGGAGCTTTAAACCAAACTCAATACCACAACAACAAAAATCGGATATTGCTTCAGCCTTCAAGCTTCTAATTTCACTAGTTAAGCGGTTAGAGAATCACATCGACCTGCCCGTTTTCGACATCAACTGAGCGTTTCACTTCGTTGCCCATCGCCGATGGGTACCATACTTCAACCCAAACTTTTTCAACATGGTTAGGTAGAAGTAGTGTTGTAGAGAAGTCGATATCTTCATTGATTGGTACTCTCAACACTTGTGATGTGTAGTCGACAACATCACCATTGAACTGGGTATACAGGCTCATAAAGCCTCGTGAGCTTTGCGAGGTTGCCACATCAACGGTCACTTTAACTTCTCTTTCGGTTGAGAAGTCAAAACCTTCGGGTACTGACAACTCAACCGTTTTTACAGATTGTTGTGTAGAAGTTGGAGCACTGGCAGAACCGCTGCCTCCACCATCGCCTCCGCCGCCACAAGCCGTAAGGAAGACAATAGTCACGCTACTTAGCATTAGTTTAATTAGTTTCATAAATCCTCCTTAATTAATCTTCTGTAGACCAAGTTTTGTCAGAGTTAGGGTTCTGGTACCAAGTTGGTTTTGAAGTCCCTCCAGAAGTCGCCCATTCTGCAAACTCAGGGTACGCTTCACTGATATCAATGTACTCTGCTGGATGGTTCCACGGAGATGAAATCAAGATCCCCCACGGCATATTTTGAGTAGTTCGGTAGTACTTATCGGTAGATGGGTCTGAGTCATCTTGTGCGATACCGTAGAAATCACTCACTAACGTACCACGTGACGTTGGTGGAAGATCCGCTGTGTGAATTTCAAGATCTTTACCCGGAGAGCCAGTAAAACTAGAACCATGGTAATATCCTTCACCTGGACCAAAGATGAGCGGGTCAAAACCACTCAATGGTAGAAGTGAACTCACCGTTGGTTGATCGTCGTCGTTAAACGGTAGTGAAATGCTGAACGTCATTTGGTCGGACTCAAGAGACGGATTACAAGACGGGTTAGTACGGTGGAACATACACTCATCGTTGATCGGGATATCATTTCTCAAGTTCAATGAAGCCACAACAACAAGGTCCCCTCCTGGTGATGCAACCGCTTTATCTTCGCCCGTGAACGGTGAAATATTCACACGAGTTGCGCCGTTTTCTGCACTCTGGCGGTCTGCAAGTCGACATCCGACTCATCAAACCCACTCAGTTTCCAACCTAAGCCGTTACCATAAGAGGCGCCGTAGGCCATAACGCTACCGCTGATATCCATACGCAATACAGCATCATCTTTACTCAGAATGGTGGTTCGGTAGTAAACGACAACATCGTTTAAGTCGAAATCACCAACTTCAGACCAGTTATCTTCGAACGCCGCAGTGTAGTAATTAGAGTGTTGAATTGTGGTTCCCGGATCAGTCACGTTTAACACGTAATCCTCGACTTCCCCGTCACCAACGTAACCATCACTTGGGATGTTAGGGCTGCTCGCTAGACGGAAACGTGTTTGTACAGTCCCCACACTCGCATCATCAGCCACTCGAATTGGAACAACTTGTCCCCCTTCAACAACCGAATGGTTCTTCAAGATTTGTTCATCATCATCGAAAGTACCACTCGAGTCCCAGTCAGCCCAAGCTTGTAGGTAACCATTACCCACTACATTAACGTTAATGAGGCTATCCAACCCGATTTCTAGGTTAGTAAGCAGCGTAATACCGTCGTCATCATTCCCGTCAACATCCAAGTCATCGCCGTTTGATAAAGCGCCCGGTTGTCCGTCAGAATCTGTATCGATGCTAGCCCCTAGATAAAGCGTTGAAGAAACAGCATGTTCTGCACCATTGCTTGCTTGTAACGTTCCATAAGTGTCTGGAGCGTCACCAAAATCAGACTCGTCAGAACTCTCAATTGGCGTAGTAAATCCACTTAAGTCCCAGTTACCATCAAACGCAGAAAAAATGGGGTTAGGAAAGCTACTACTGCTAGAAGTGACGGTTTCAAATTGTAAGGTAACAATAGAGGTGTTTTTATAGATGAATTTAACTG
This sequence comes from Vibrio sp. ED004, assembly GCF_023206395.1. NCBI lineage: Bacteria > Pseudomonadati > Pseudomonadota > Gammaproteobacteria > Vibrionales > Vibrionaceae > Vibrio > Vibrio sp. ED004. The sequence goes on from NZ_CP066150.1 coordinate 1,604,682, forward strand.
CACCTGACGTGTCAGTTTCTGAATAATTAGTACCAGGGCCTGTAAATAGAACGGATGTTCCATCAGCACTCTCTTCCGCGGTCAAGCTGGCGCTTGCACTACCCAATTGATAACTGAAAAAGCCTTCACTTCTAAATACTCGTACTTGCTCTGACTGAACTGGCTCGCCATCAATGTCGTAACCGATCATTTCAAATTCAGGAATAGTGTAAGGCAACGAGAAAGTACCTGACAGACCATCTGTTCCGTCAAAGAACTCAAAGGTATAAATCAAACCTGCAGACCCGGCAGAGTTAGTCTGATAGAGGAATCCAATATCACCAGAGGGCTGAGTGGAGCCTTCTTTGTAGTTGGGAACATGGAACATAAACGTTGCATCACCAAATACGCTACTGGACACCTTAGCATCAATGGTCTTTCCATCATGTGTGCCGACATTGAGAAAGTGCATGGAGGCACCATCATAGGTTGGTCCCGCCCAACCGCTACTTCCGTTCGTTGACTCTACGTGGTTTGAAAAATCCAAATCCACGATGGTTGCGTGGACTGGGACGCTAACTATTACGCCAATGAGATAGATAATTTGCTTGTATTTCATAGTAAACCTCGACTTCTTCTTCGCTTGGGCGATTTCCTTGAAAAGTACGTAAACTCTGAACGGAAAAGCTAAATAAATGTCTCCCTAAAATCTGATGCTACGAGACAAAGGATGTCTATTTTTATTATTTTGGTGCCGATAAAACGAGCTGAATAAGACAAAGAAGCAAGAGGAGAGCCAAGTTTTCCAATACTTAGAAAACACACGTAAACCATTGAAATTAAAAATTTATTATCTATATACTTTTCGAGCGCAAGAATAAAAAAAACACTTTATTCAAAATAGGAATCAATTTGATGAAGGAAATGAGTCAACTTGACAGCTTGTCATAAATAGGAGTGAAAGAAGTAGATTCCAAGCGAATAAAGATGTCGTTCAAACAGCAGGAAGCTGCATGAAATTGGAGAAATAATGGCTGTTGATTATAAACGAAGTTGGGTGACAGAGAGCACTAACAATGAACTGTTTAATGCGGGGTGAAATGAAACAGTTCAAAGATCATTGTCAGCTGCACTTTAGTTACAGCTGAACAATTACTTCAATATAAGGTTTGGTGAGATTAAAGCATCTCTTTGGCTATCAAATGAAGTAAGAAGGTTTCACGCTCAATGCTCATGCCCTTTTTAGGACTTTCAGCCATCGTTTTTTCATTATGAGCGATCGCTTCATGGATATTCATCCACACCAGCTTCATTCCGTTTTTGACTTCATAATCTTCGTAAGCCGTTTCACCGAGCTCACGGTCGATCTTGCATGAGTAGCAGTAAGAGATCATGTGCATCATATCTGCGTCGTCTTTGTACCAAGGACGGAACTCTTCAAAAATACCGAATGGCTTGATGCTATGAATGTTCTTCGCACCCGTCTCTTCTTCCAGTTCACGAACCATGCCTGCAATAACATCTTCACCTTCATCTAAACCGCCACCAGGAATGGTGTAGTCGTGATAACGCTCTGTATAAAGCATCAGAATGTCTTCGCCATCTAACACAATCGCACGGGCTGCGTTGCGCTTATATACCGTTTTATTGTCTAGATGGTCGATATCAGGGTGAATAGTGGTTTTTAGGTGTCTCATGATTGTGACTGCTCTACTGAATTTGGCGGCATCATATCATAATCATCAATAGATTCGAGGTGCACAATCGCCTTCAAGAGCGCTTTCCGACTTCACCTCCCTGCTGATAGCGCATCGCCACCGAGTCACAGTAAACCTCAAACGAGCACGCGTCACGCGAGGAAGCTCCACTTGTAGCTTGGCTCTAGTTAGCTTGATCTAGCACTCAAAACTCGGCGAAATCCAACGAAATATCAACCTATTTCAATATCTTGACCAAATTAGGACAACCTTTTCTGAAATCTAAAATATACTCATTTCATAGAGCTTCTAATTGGGTTCTGTAGAACTTAACGCTTTCATTTGTAGAGTTATCACGTAGGAGATAAACATGAAGAAAATTGGTTTGATGGCTGTATTTGCCGTTGTATTAGGCGGTTGTGCAAACGACTATGCAGAATATAGCGAAGGCCAACGTGTTTCAGTCGCTAACCCAGCCGCGGTTTATTGTGTTCAACAGGACGGTGAATTAGATACGGTGACTGAAAACAATCAACGTACCACTTACTGTGTATTCGATGACGGTGAGCGCATTGAACAGTGGGAGTACTACCGCAATAACCACGAGCAAGAAGCTGAAAAGTAATCACTTCGACTGCGAGTTTCTAACCTCACCGCTGTAAGATCCCCCCCCAAAAAAAAATTCTAGTACGTTACGTAAGCTGCCTGCCTTAAGGCAGCGGCTTACCGTATACACACACCAATTGTACGGTGTTTTATTGCTGACATTTCCATGACATTGTGGAGACGATCGAGACGATAGAATGCCAGCCTGTTACAAAATATTACAAGCCGTATTGATATGAAAAGCCAATCTAAAACCAAAGAACAAACTCATATGTCACTTGAGCTCCCAGAGTTCACGCTGTCGCAATCAACCTCTCAAGTTATCTACAAACGATGTCAGACAGCGTTAGTCGTATTGGCGATCAGTATTGTCGCGAACCTTGCACTTCGAATTGACTTTGTATTGTTGAATGGCAATGTGGGTGAGATCTCAGTGACTGAGATGCTCCAGCAGTTACTGCTTATCGTGACTTCTGGTTCTTTCATTTATCTCGCAAGAGAGAGGAGCGAAGTTAAACATGCAGCCCTTCTAATCAGTGCCTTCTTTGCTGTGATGTTTATCCGTGAGATGGACTTTTGGTTTGACAAAATTGTACATGGCGCATGGGTTGTGCCTGCACTTTTAGTTGCTGGTAGCGCGATTTTTTATGCTGTAAAGAACGGCAAGCGTACGATTGATCAACTGGCGCTGATACTAGCATCTCCGCACATGAACCTTTTGGTTACCGGTGTCATGCTACTGTTGGTATTTTCTCGCCTGTTTGGCATGGGCAGTTTTTGGCACAATGTTATGGGTGATGATTACGTTCGCGTGGTTAAAAATATTGCCGAAGAAGGTACCGAGCTTCTGGCCTATTGTTTAATCGCTTTTGCTAGTTTAAAAACGGTTCATGGCATCACGAGAAAGAAATAAACACTTATCGCCACCAGCGATGTGTGTGATCCGATTCGGGATCTAAATATCGATTCAATAAAGTCAGGTTAGTGTCTAGTAGTGCTAGATATTCCCTGACTTTTTTTATGTCAGTATCCACCGGAGTCTGTTGAATACAATGCTCCAATACTGGAAGCAGGCTTTCCACGATACCAAAAAGAGATGAATCCCCTACCAATTCTTTTGCTTTAACCAACGCTTCAACAGAGAGTCTTTGTGGCTCTTCCCTAACGATATCTAAATCTCGTTGAAACGCCCCTGCGCTTACGCCTTCAAGGTAAACTCGATACGTCGTGAGTACATCCATCAACAAAAACAGTTGGCCTTGAGTCGTTTGGTGCGGGTATGGCACCGGAATATGACATTCCAACTTGCGATCTATCTGTAGCTCTACATTTAGCGCTGAACACTTTTCGATAAGCACCTTAAGCAGGCCTTGCTCGTCCATCAACGCTTGAATCTCAAAGATGCGTTGCAGGTGATAATCGTTCGAGATAAAGGTTACTTTGACACTCTGCCCGCGAGTAAAAAGCCCGCTCTCAAGCATTTCTGAAGCCAAATTCTGAATGTTCTCTACCGTGTTTGTTGAACGTTGCTCAAGTAAGATTGCACCCAAATTAAATGGATGTTCGTACTGAGCTTCAAGCTCTCGAAAATACTGGTGCATTGCATCCGCTTCAGAGAGAGTTTGCCCCTTTGTTACCCCGCCACAAAATGCAACGGCCGTTTGCTGATTCGACTCTTCAACCAAAAGCTCCGCCAGATACCCTACTAAAGCATCAACTCGACTGATTCCTTCATCAGTCAATTTATTCTCATTAAGTCGCTTACCCAGCACAATAAGGAGGTGATTAATGCTCATTTTATGTTCAAGTCTCGTTTTAGTGATTAGATAGAGTGAATTATGTATACAATATCCAGTAACAAAAGTATTTTTAAATTCTCTTAGGTTGCTCGCAATAATGCTCACTATTGATGGCAACACCTAAGGCAATGCAGGAATAGACGTGGCGCTTTAAAGCAAAAATAACACGCTCTTGCATTTCATTGCTCTGACCTTGCTAACACAAGTTTCAATAAAAGAGACGTTTCAAGCACAGAACAAGCTCGACTAAAAATGTTTCATGAAAAGTGAAACGAACAAAATACAAATTTTACACAGAGTTCGTACATCGAACCGTCTTCACAGGAAGTTACTATGCTGTCTATTTTTGACATTTACAAAATCGGGGTCGGGCCTTCCAGCTCCCATACCAACGGACCAATGATCGCTGGGTTTAATTTTACCCAAAAAATTGAATCTGTACTTGGTCAAGTTACCCGTATTCAAATTGACTTATACGGCTCATTGTCACTAACAGGCATTGGTCACCACACCGACCGTGCAACCCTGTTAGGCCTACTTGGCAACCGCCCTGATACAATCAAAATAACCAGCGCTAATGCGGCCATGCGTAAAGCGATTGAAGATAAATCTTTAATGGTGAGTGGCAACCATGAAATTCATTTCGATGTAGAAAGTGACCTGCTCTTCCACAAAACCAACCTACCACTTCATGAGAACGGCATGACTATCTCTGCCTTTGATGAAAGTGGTAGCCTTTTGGACATGGAAACCTACTACTCGATTGGTGGTGGCTTTATCGCAACCGCTGATGAACTTCAAAATGGCAAGCAAGAGTCAGAAACACAAGTTGAATTCCCCTTCTCTTCTGCCGACCAATTGCTTGAACTATCCGACCAAAATGGACTGAGCCTTGGTGGTTTAGTCCTACGTAACGAAGTGTCGTTCCAAGGCATGGATGTGATTGATCAGAAAGCCGACCAAATTTGGAAGGTGATGTCTCTGTGTATGCAGCGTGGCTTCGACACCGAAGGTATCCTTGATGGTGGTCTAGAAGTCACACGCCGAGCGCCTGCGCTTTTGAAGAAGCTCGAAGCGAATGCCTCTATTGAAAATGATCCAATGGAGATCATGGATTGGATTAACCTGTTTGCCTTTGCAGTAAGCGAAGAGAATGCAGCGGGTGGTCAAGTCGTGACATCACCGACGAATGGTGCGGCTGGCGTTATTCCTGCAGTATTAATGTACTACCATCGTTTCATCAAAGAACTGGATACCAAACAACTGAAAGACTTCTTAGCGGTGTCTGGTGCTATCGGTATCCTGTACAAAACCAATGCTTCTATTTCTGGCGCTGAAGTGGGTTGTCAGGGGGAGGTTGGCGTTTCTTCTTCGATGGCAGCTGCAGGCTTAACTGCCCTGCGCGGCGGCAGTAACGAGCAGATCTGTATTGCGGCTGAGATTGCAATGGAGCATTCTCTGGGCATGACATGCGACCCAATCGGCGGGCTAGTACAGGTACCGTGTATTGAACGTAACGCTATGGGTGCGATGAAAGCCATCAACGCATCACGTATGGCGCTGAAGCGCACCAGCAAGTGTCTTATCTCGTTAGACAAAGTTATTGAAACCATGTATCAAACAGGTAAAGACATGAACAAGAAGTACCGTGAAACGTCTTTGGGCGGCTTGGCGGTGATTCACATGGCACCACCGTGTGAATAACAGACAAGAACACGAGTGCAGAGAGCCCCTTTAGAGACGGCATTCTTGTAAACTTAGTTTTCAATATCAAAACAAAGCCAGCCGCCAAGCTGGCTTTTTTATTAACGAGAACTCAGCCGCCAATTGAAAGTGATACTCACTTAAAAACATTTACCGAATGAATCTCGCTAACTTTCTCTTTAATAGTTCATTACTTAGCCACAAATCAAGACGGCTAATTTTTACACAGCCACGCATCCACTAGCAAAATCTAACATTGCAAATTTCATTCATGAGGAATATGAATGCACTCATAAGAAAAGATATATCGAGCAAAGTCCGGTTTGGGATACATGTTTCAGTTTATGTATTACTAGCAATGGTATTATAATTGGGTAATTACACTACATATTAATACTAATGTGAGAATAAAATAATGTGGAATAGATTAAACAAATCAATGATGTTCTGCCAAATGATGTTTGGACTTTCGTTCTATGGCGTCATGGTGATCTTGACTCGTTTCTTCCTTGAAGACCTTAACTACAATGAAGCTGACACCATGATGGTCGTTGGTGCTTTCTCTGCAATCGGACCACTGTTTGCTATCGCAGGTGGCTTCATCGCCGACAAATTTTTAGGTGCTTACCGTTCTTTAACCATTGCCTTTTTAGGCTTCGCAAGTGGTTATGTTTTACTGGTACTCGGTGCAGCAGCAACCAATGTACCTATGGCATTATGTGGTATCGCTTTAGCAAGTTATGCACGTGGTTTGATGTCTCCTTCTTACCCAAGTCTTTACAAACGCACGTTCAAAACTCAAGAAGATTTTGAAAACTGCTACCCTATCAACTACTCAGTAAACAACATTGGTGCACTACTAGGCCAATACTTGTTCCCAATGCTAGTGCTTGTTGTTGGTTTCCACGGCGGTTTCCTTCTTTCAGCTGTTCTAGCTGGCGCTGCGCTTCTAATGATGATCTTTGTTCGCAAAGGCCTTGTTGAAGCAAGTGCAGAGATCGATCAACAACCAGTAAGCACTAAAAACTGGGCAGCGTTCCTTGGTCTTTCTGCCGCTATGATTGGCTTGGTATTCTTCATGTTCTCTAACATGGATATCGGCCAAAACATCGTATACGCAATTGGCGGTGCAGCGATCGTCTACTTTGTTTCTTTGATGTTGAAATCGAAGAAATCAGACATGCTGAAGATGGGCACTATCTTAATCATCACATTCCTTACTACCTGTTTCTTCGTGTACTACGGTCAAATGATGACATCGATGACAATGGTAGCGATCAACACAATGCGTGGTGACCTATTTGGCTTCATCCCTGTCGCTCCAGAAGCGTCAATGGCAATGAACCCACTGTGGTGTATGGTTGCTGGTCCTATCATCGCGGGTATCTTCTCTAACCTAGAAAAGAAAAACATTAACTTCTCTACTGCAACCAAAGTAGGTTTCTCTTTCATTCTAACGGCTATCGCTTTCGGTATCCTGACAATGGCAGTGACCACAGTTGGTGACGACGTTCTGATTCGTCCTGAAGTATTCCTAGCAATCCACTTCTTCCTAGCATTTGGTGAAGTAATTGTTGGCTCTATGGTTGTGGCGTTCATTCTGTCTGTTGCACCTAAGCACATCGAGAACTTCTCAGTAAGCTTGTTCTCTGTAGCAATCGCCCTATCAGGCATTGTTGGTGCGGTATTCTCAACGTCAATCGCACTAGAGAAAGGCCAAGAGATCACACAAGAGATCGTGCAAACGGTTTACGGCGATTACTTCCAAATGCTGACTGTTCTAGCAGTCGTGATGGTAGGTATTGCGATGGCGGCGTCATTCATTATTCGTAAGATGCTAGAAGCAGCAAAAGCCGCTGATGAAACGATTGAACTAGAGCAAGCTAACAGCTAATTACTCTCACGTTCAACCACGCTAACACATCAAGCCCTTTAGTTTTCTAAAGGGCTTAATTATATGGTCCGCCTCACTCTCAAGCCCTTAAGCTTAGAGTAGGCTCTCAGAATGAGGTGAACCATATGTCTTCTATTCATATTTTAGGTATCGACCTAGGTAAACACTGCTTCCATGCTATCGCACATAACCGTTGTGGGGTGGAGGTGCTTCGTCGTAAATTTAATCGCAATCAACTCTTAATCTTTCTTAGTAAAATAGAACCAACAACTATTGCTTTCGAAGCTTGTGGCGGTGCTCATTGGCTTGCTCGAAAGTGTGGTGAGCTTGGTCATCAACCCCGACTTATTCCTCCTCAGTATGTAAAGCCTTATGTCAAAGGCAATAAAAACGATTTCATCGATGCTTCAGCGATCGCAGAGGCTGCGAGTCGACCGACCATGAGATTTGTGGCTGTAAAAGTGAAGAGGCTCAAGTCATCGCAGCGATTCATCGAGTCAGAGATAGTTATATCAAGGAGAGAACCGCCACTATGTCGCGGATCGGCGCGATCTTACTTGAGTTTGGCCTTAGCTTTCCCAAAGGGCATGCAAAGATGAAGTCTCTGTTTCAATGGTTAGCAGAACAAACAGTATCACTACCAAAAAGCTTGCTATGTGAATTGATATCTATCCATGAACACTACAAGTACCTCAATGAACAAATCAAAACCCAAGATATCAAGCTTCAAACTATTGTTGATAATAACGAAAGTGCTCAATTATTAAAACTATCCCTGGAATTGGCGATCTTACTCTCCACATTGTGTATTGCTGATGTAAGCTCTCCGAGTAACTTCACCAATGGCCGCGAGATGGCGGCTTGGTTGGGACTTGTACCAAGGCAATTCTCAACGGGAGGAAATACCAAGCTACTTGGTATGAGTAAACGAGGAAATAAGCACCTCAGAACTCTGTTTATCCATGGCGCAAGAGCTGTACTCTCTAGGCTAGAGACGACAGGGAAAGTGTTTGGAGAGTGGCTTGTGAACCTACGAGCCACCAAACCATTTAATGTAGTGGTAGTTGCATTAGCCAACAAGCTAGTGAGGATAGCTTGGGCGGTGTTATACCACCGCCAAGCTTTTAAGGCTGTTTAGCTATAACCAAGTTTGCAACGCCAATGAACGTGATGACAAAAACGGTCAATCGGCCAGATTAAGAACCTGACACAAAAAATAGCAATCAATGCTTTGGGCTTTTTAAGGATAACCTGGCGCGGATATCATCGTGGAGCTGGGAAGCTAGTGCTCCCAACAAGGACTCCGAATACATTAGCGCAAACCAACTCCGTTATTACTTAATTGTAGTTGCAATAACGGGGCGGACCATACATTTTTGTCGATGAGTTTTAGCGACAAAATAGAGGAGCTCTGGTTAGATTGCACTTATGTAAATTACAGTAAATGATAATTATTAGTATTGAGTGTTTTCTGGTTCAGGATTATGATGTCGGAATCAAAATCTAAGAGAGCCTTATATGAGCAAGCCTAGCCCTATCACATTAACCGTTACTCAAACCTCAACCATTACTCCAAACATGCAGCGTATAACGTTGAGCGGTGAGGGATTAAGTAAATACCCAACAGAATGTGCCGGCGGCTACATCAAGCTTTTATTCTCGCCACTAGGCACCACAGATTTGAGCCAATTGAATGAAGGTGAGCGCCCAACCATGCGCACCTACACCATTCGTCAGTACAACCCTGTTGAGCAATTCATCGAAGTCGATTTCGTTCGCCACATCACTAAAGATTTGCAATGTGGTTTTGCCGCAAGATGGGCAATGAGCGCGCAAGTGGGTGATACTATTTCAGTGGCAGGCCCAGGTTTGATTCAAGGGCTGAACCTTGAGTCGGATTGGTTCTTCTTAGTCGCAGACATGACTTCACTCCCTGCCCTTTCTGCAAAGGTAAAAACACTTCCAGAGCACGCGACAGGTCACGCTGTAGTTCAAATCAATTCAGCAGCAGACAAGCAAGCACTTGAAGCACCTGAAGGCATCAAAATCACTTGGTTGATTGAAGATGAAACTGAAGAAACACTATCACAAACCGTTCGCAGCATTAAATGGTTAGACGGTCAGGTTTCAGTATGGACAGCGTGTGAATTTGAAAGCATGCGTGAGCTAAGACAGTACTTCCGCAACGAAAAAGAAGTCGCAAAAGAGAACATCTACATCAGTAGCTACTGGAAACGTGGCGTCACTGAAGATGGCCACAAAGTTCTGAAACAACAAGATGCTTAAGCTTTAGCGAGCTAAAGAGCCTTGCTACACAAGCACCTAAGCTAAAGTATTAAAGACAAATAGAAAACGCCCTTAACGAAATTCGTATCGCTAAAGGCGTTTTTTCATCTAACTCAAGAGATATACCTCTGCACAAATCTCCAATCGCTCTGGTGATCTTTTAAGTCAGTGAGATAACTAAACCGGCAATGATAAAAACGACGCCTATACCGCGAGTCATGTGCCACTTTTCCTTTAAAAAGTAGATCCCCATCACTACGCCGAAAATGATACTTACTTGCCTAAGCGCTACAACCAGGCTGACGTTCTCTGTCATGGTCATTGCAAATAACACCAAGCCATAAGTCGATGCCATCATAATACCTGCAACCGTGGCTTTCTTACGCAGTATCCATGCGTTGGTAAACTCGACTCTTTGATTACTCACCAACAACCAAATACTCAGCGGAATCACGATCGCCCAAAACTGAATACCTAGGTAGAAAATCGCCGTGTGTTTATTAGTAATAGTAGGCGTGCTTAACGGCTCCAATAACAAAAGCGCTTCTTTATCAATAATGGAGTAACCCGTGGTGCCAATAGCGGCGATGAGGGCCCACAATACGCCAAGGTTCAGGTAGGCCTTGAGCCTCAGCTCAGAGAACTGTTTCAATGGAACAAACAAACAGCCTAATGTGATCAGTGCAAAACCAACCCATTGATTCAATGACAACTCATAGCCAATCAATACGGTTCCCAAACCAACCATCAGCACTGGTAGCGCTCGTGCCATCGGGTAGATAACACCAATATCAGCCTGTTTATAGGCGATACCTAAGCCGATTAAATAGATGATTTGGCAAATGCCACTCAAGAAGAGCAACTGCCAGAATGGAATTGTGATGTTTGCAAAGCCGACGCTGTAGACATACCAAATCAAATAAGGGGTCAGAATCGCTGCAGCGGCAAAGCCAGACGCCAAGAAGAAAGATGAGCCAGAGCCTTGATTTGATTTACCTAGAACATTCCAACCCGCATGCAGCAGAGCCGAAATAATCACGATGATGATGGCAGAGAATTCCATTTCATTCCTAACTTATTGACTGATAAAAGCAGTCGCTGAAAACAGGGGATAAAAAAGGCCTCCAGATAAGAGACCTTTGATCATTCCAGCTGGGCAAATCCCCAAAGTAAAATGTGCCAGCGTTCTAATGTACGACTAACGCTCTAACTGCGCTATCGACTCGATACTGATCGCGTCATGACGCCAATACTCAATATCGCAGTCAATCAAATCGCCGTTTTGATTGTAGTTAACTCGCTCAACCACCATTGCAGGAGAGCCAGAAGTTGCACGCAGTGCTTGCGCGGTTTCACCCAGCAAAGACGTTGTACTCACACGGTAACGAATCTTCTGATACACCACGCCAAAGTGCTCACGGTAGATGTCCGTTAGCGATTTAGACAGGTCATAATCGAGCAAGTTAGGAAACAGTTCTGGTCGAATGTAGTTCGTCACATACACGACCGGTCTATCTTCAAGGTAGCGAACTCTATCAACTCGATAAACATCGGAGAACGGTTGCAACTCAAGAAGCTTAGTCGCCTCTTTGGTTGCCAACATCCCTTTCGCTGCCACTAACTCTGTTTTAGGCTTTCGATTCTGCGCCAGAGCCATATTAGTGAAGTTCAGTGTTTGTGTTGGGTCGTAACGCAGTGGAGCTGGAGATATAAACCAACCACGGCGATCTTCTCGATAAATACGCCCTTCCGCTTCGAGCGAAGATAAAGCTTCACGTAACGTAACTCGTGTCGTATCAAACGATTCAGCCAACTTACGTTCTGCAGGCAGCTTCTGTCGTGGCGTTAACATCCCCGACTCTATCTGATCTACGATGACATCTTTGATTTTTACGTACTGCACTTAATTTCCTTTCATTCTTGTTCTTGTCGTCAGCCACTCCTTGGCCAACTGAAATATAAAATGGTTCGCTAGCGCTTGCGCCAAGCTTGGGTGCGCTTCTCAAATAACTTGTTGATTAACAAATGAATCAACTTCGCACTCGCCGCAGATATCATGATCATCACCGCCATGGCTGCTGCTGCACCGGTTTGTCCCGCATCATCCATATTCAGTACTGAAACTGACGCAGGTATCGTATCGGTAGAATACAAGAATACTACCGCAGATGTCGTGGTAAGTGCATTAATAAACAGGTATGTCGCAATATCTAAAATCGCAGGCAGACAAACAGGTACCGTCACTTTAAAGAACAACTTGTATTGCGGTAAGTTAACCGAGGCAGCCGTAGCTTCAATTTCCGAAGGTAGCTGTTTCAGTGCAGTTAACGCCGTCATGTGTCCTACTGTATAGTAGTGAACCACGGTATTAATAACCAAGAATGCCATCGTGCCATACAAGAAGTTGAGTGGGTTACTTAAGTCATTAAAGTAGAAAATATACCCCAAGCCTAACACCATCCCCGGAACCGCCATCGGCACAACACTGAGCATCTGCATCGCCTGACGAACAGGACCAAATGCTCTGCCCTTCTCTATGCAGTACGCACCCAAGAAAATTAATACAGTACCGATAATGGCTGTCCATGCGCCAAGTGTTAGAGAGTTGAAGAACGGAGTCCAACCATAGGTACTCATTTCTGCGAAGTTGTAGTTATTCAAGGTGAGTGCTTTATTCCATGGCCAGAAAGTCACCATAGAACCGTATATCGCCATGCCCAACACGATAACGACAGCAGCCGAAATAAGTGTGCAGTAAAGGAAACACAAGCCATCACGCATGGTATTTGGTTCTGGTTGGTACGCGACAGAACGAGTATCAAACAAGCTCTTCTGTTTCTTTTGCACCCAGCGATCTACTGTAAAGGCAAGCAAAGCAGGCAACAGCAACAAGATACTGGTCACCGCACCCATCGAGAAGTTTTGTTGACCAACCACTTGTTTAAAGATGTCCGTCGATAGAACGTTGTAGCTGCCGCCAATAACCTTTGGTACACCAAAGTCACAAACCACCAGCGTAAACACCACGATCAGAGTGCTGATCAAGCCATACTTAGCTGCAGGTAAGGTCACCATGAAGAAGGTTTTAAGCGATGAAGTATTCAGTGCTCGTGCTGCCTCATAAAGACGGGCATCGGACGTTCTGAGTGAAGTTGTTAGAATCATCAAGGCATGCGGAAAAGTCCAAAATATCAAGCCAAGTGAGATACCAATCAAACCGTATACTGAGTTTCCACCCAAGACTTCTTTGGCGATACCTTGGTTACCAAATAGGAAGATCAAACTGATTGCTGGAAGCAATGACGGCGCAAGAATCGGCGCAGAGCCTAGTACCTGAAATAGCCCCTTAAAAGGCATGCATGAACGTGTCAAAGCATAGGCATAACCAAACGCTAAAACACCAACGACAGTCGTAACCAACAAACCCAAGGTGAAAGTGTTACCAACGGATTGCCACAAGCTTTGAGAAGCGAAATACGTCGCGAAATTCTGCAAACCGACAAATTCACCATCTGCGTTTTGAACACTCTTTTTCAACATTGCCCACAGTGGCATCAAGATAAACAGTGTCATGACTACAGACAAAAATGCCAGCAGCCCAAATAGGATAACGTTGTCTTTACTCAACCGAGCAAGAAAAGGTTGTACTCGTCGTTGAAATAGCAGCTTAGATTGCATCATTTGAGTCGATTCCATGATTGATTACGCCGCCTCGTCTTTCATCACTTGCAAGCTTTTCGATGGGTAAGCTCTCATGCCTTCTTGATCAAATGCCACGTAACGAATATCACTGCGGCGCAGCTTCAATCGGTTGAACTCCTTCACGGGCACATCAACGATGATCTCTTTCGCGGTTGAGTCGTGCTGTAACTCGCACTCCACGCGATAGAACGCTCCTAGAAATTCGCTTGATACGATTCGAACAGGTAAAGATTCATTAAAACGATCAACAAACTGAATTTGCTCTGGACGAACCGCGATATCAAACACATCACCCTGCTTTGGCGTCAGGTTGTCTAACCCAGGCAGTGGCAACATAGATTCAGCGATACGCATTTTGCCTTGAGCTGCTACAGACGCTTGAATGAAGTTCATACTGCCCACAAACTCCGCCACAAAACGGCTCACTGGCTTTTGATAGATCTCTTGCGGAGCACCGACTTGCTCGATGACTCCATGATTCATCACCACAATGCGGTCAGCCATGGTCAAGGCTTCATCTTGATCGTGCGTTACCATAATAGTGGTGATACCCAACTTGCGTTGCAGTTGACAGATCTCGTCGCGTAGGTGTGTTCTTACTTTCGCATCCAATGCAGACAGCGGTTCATCAAGGAGTAGCAAGCCCGGAGACAAAGCCAGAGCGCGAGCCAAAGCCACACGCTGCTGCTGTCCACCAGACAGTTGATTTGGGAATTTCTGACCCGACGTTGGTAAGCCTATGGTTTCTAACCAAGATTCCACAGTTTCAAGGGCTTCTTTGGTCGACATGCCTTGATTTTTAAGGCCAATCGCAATGTTTTCTTCCACCGTAAGATTCGGGAACAAAGCGTAAGACTGGAACACAATGCCAAAGTCGCGCTTTTCTGGTGGTAAGAAGGTCGTGTCATTACCGTTTTGCTCGATAGAGCCTGAAGTTGGTAAATCTAAACCTGCAATAGCACGTAATAAGGTGGTTTTTCCACAGCCAGACGGGCCAAGGAAACAGACGAACTCGCCTTTTTCAATCGATAAGGAGATGTCTTTTAGCGCTGTAAATTGGCCAAATTGCTTTACAACGTTTTCAATATTCAAATAAGTTTGGTTGCTCATACTACAGCACTCTTTAAATGGTATATACCAAATTTAAACTTTGAATATTTCAGTTGAGTGACAAATTTATAGAAGCTAAGTGACAGTTATATTGCAGAAATAAAATTCATTCTAGTGGAGGAAAACACGAGTTAAACAAGTTCTAATATTCAATAGCTTACAGTAAACCGATAGCTTCAAAAATAGTATTTGACGATGAAAGCCAATGTACATTTCACCGCCAAATATCAATGCTTGTTTATGGTTATACCTATTGTTTCAGGCAATACTGAAATCAGTAGAGCGCACACCATGGAGCAGAGTCCGAACGAACAGTTAAACGTTCGTGTGGATTAACTAGATGTGGGCGATCGGCCAATTCATATTGAGGCAAGTCATTGATTGACTCACCACTGTTTTGACGTTGATGAGACGAAGTACTGTGCTGCTCTAGCCACTCTTTCAAACCAACACTCTTGCCGTATGGATGATTTGGAAGCCCTAGAATCTTGGCAGTGTATTGAGCCGATTCTTCCATCAATTCGATGCCGACAACATTTGGAATATTAAGCCTTTTCGCTACGCACGCAGGAATGAATGAGACAATCGCAGAAATGATCACCACCGGCTGCCCTTGTGTTTTGGAAGACCAACTCCCCTGCATCACTTGAGGAAAGATCTTGCTCAGAACTTTGCTATCAATACACTCTTCTAACAAAGCACACACCTCTTGATGTGTCTTTTTCGCTAGAGAGCGTGTAGCAAATTCAAGGTAAGTATCTTCATTAAGAATACCTTGAACGTACAGTGTCATTAGTCGGCGTTCTTCGTTCAGAAAGCTAGGTTCATTCGCTAAGCCTTTCTCAACCAAAAACTCATTCCAAATCATGGCGCTGTTTCCGTCCATGAGTGTTTCATCTAGATCAAATACATACAGCGGGGTCGTCATATCAATTCTCACTTAAAATCAAATTTAACTTCCAACTTAAACTTAGCGGGCGAGAAAAAATCTAAACGACAGATTTACTCTACCTTGTCGGCTTTACCTGCCGCACCAGCCAGCTTTGCCAATTGCTTATCCAGCCACAATGGTGTGTTACCAGAATCTTCCGCGTTCTCTTTTCTTCGTACTGCATCACGAACCACCATTGCCCCTACCCAACGGTATGGCTCTGGCGGGAAATGGCCAAGCGGTCCTTTGGTGAGGCCGCAACACGTCCAAGCGTTATCAGTACCGAGTACCATGGACGACAAGATCTTTCCGCCCATACGAGTTTGAGCAACACCATTACCTGAGTAACCGAGCCCATAATAGATGTTGTTTTGGCCTTTTAGATTACCGAAAAATGGCAATCCTGTTACCGATCGATCTGAGCCTCCCGACCAGTTGTAATCGAATTCACTTTGCTCCAGTTTAGGGAACAATTTTTGGAAGGATTGATTGAGAATCGGCAGATAATTAGTCGTTTGGTTAAACATGCTTTCTACTTGGTTGGCAAACGAGAATTTATTGCCACCTTTACCAAGCATCAGCCTTCCATCTTGGGTATCTCGGTAGTAGTGGACAAAAATACGGGAGTCCACCACCGCTGCTCCTTTCTCTGGACCAAACTGTTTAAGTTTTTCTGGAATTGGTTTGGTCACCACCATATCTGACGAGACAACCACAATACTGCGTTTGAACTCTTTGAAGTGATCAAGCATCCATGCGTTAAGCGCCAAAATCACTTTGTCGGCAAAGACAGATCCGCCCTTGGTTTGGATTCGAGCCGGAGAGCCATAATCGAGCGAAGTCATCTCTGTGTTTTCGTGAATTTCGACACCTAGATCAATAGCAACTCGGCGTAACCCTCTCGCCAATAGAGCGGGTTGCACACTGCCCGCGGCTTCCGAATAATAGCCTTCTATATGACGCTCCGATCCCGCTTTATCAGGCAAAGATTTGTCACACTTCTTCCAACTATTTATGCCTTGCTTGACCAACTCATTCACAACAGGTTCCATTCCACCTTGTTGCGCTTCATTGGTTGCCATGTAATAAGTGCCGCTGCGATACAGATGCGCGTCGATGTTGTGGTCGTTACAAAAAGCTTCGATCTCGTAAATGACCTTTTCCGATTCTTTAACCAACCATTTTGCTTGTTCTTTGCCGTATAGCTTCTTCAACGTTGGATACTTAGTCGACCACGTCAACATGCAGCCACCGTTCGCGCCAGAAGCGCCACTGCCACACAAGCCTTTTTCAATCACTACAACATGCTTTTGAGGTTGCTGCTTTTTGATTAAAATCGCCGTCCATAATCCTGTGTAACCGCCGCCAACAATAGCGATGTCGCAGTTAACGTCTTTTTCAAGTGGCTTCGCGGATTCTAGACCAGCATCTATGCTGCCAAATTCCGTTTCTAGTGCTTGCTTGAACCAATATGAATAGTGTTTTGTCATTTGTCGTACCTTACTTAAAACCTAAAGGCGTAAAACTAAAAAAGGAAGACCGAAGCCTTCCTTTACTGATTTCTAACTTCTAATGAACTCAATAGTTAATTAACTGAGTAGCTCGATAGATTAAGATTTTGGCTCTGATTTAGCGTCAAACTTCTCAGACCATGTTTTCAATACGTCTGCACGCTCGCTGCCCATGCGTGCAAAGTCCATTTTTGCCATGTTCTTTTCGACGTTAGGGAAGTTTTCAATTGTTGCCGTCACATCTTGGTGACCAACAACTGGGTACATTTCGATGTAAAGCTCGTTTGCTGCTTTAGAGATAGACCAATCGACAACGCGTTGCGCTGCATCAGACGGCTTCACAAGACCTACCGCTTCAGATTCCCAGCCGATACCTTCAGGCGTAATCACAGAAAGTGGTGCACCTTGAGTTTTCAGCTTAGCACCACGGCTCGCCATAGAAATACCGATAGCGACTTCACCCATACCCGCTTGAACACATGGCTTAGAACCAGAATGCGTGTAGTGAGCGATGTTTTGGTCTAGCTTCTGCATGTAATTCCAACCTTGGTCTTCACCCATGTTTTGTAGCCAAGCAGACACTTGCATATAACCCGTGCCAGAAGACGCTGGGTTTGGCATCGCAATATGGCCTTTGTAGATAGGCTTGGTTAGGTCATCCCAAGATTTAGGTGCTGGTAGGTTAAGTTGTTTCGCTACCGCTTCGTTGAAACAAACCGCATTGAAGAATGCATCGTTGCCATACCAAGCTTGAGTCGATTGCGGGTCGTTGAGGTTTGAACGCAGCGCTTCTACACCTTGAGGAGTGTAAGGCTTAAGAATACCCTCCTCTTTAAGTAAAGCCATTGAAGAACCTGCAAGGCCCCACACCACTTCTGCACGAGGGTTGTTTTTCTCAGCCAATAATTTTGCCGTCATGATTCCTGTTGAATCACGAACCCATTTGATGTTGATGTCTGGGTTTTCACTTTCAAATGCGTTTTTGTATTTCGCTAAAATGTCAGTTTCAAAAGCTGTGTAAACCGTCACTTCCTGTGCAGCATAAGCATTACCAGCTAATAGAGTAACTAATGCTGCAAGTGATCCTTTCATAAAACGGTTTTTCATCATTTTCTCCAGTCAGGCCCGATGCCAAGGTTAGAAGCTAGAAGCCCCATCAAGAGGCACCTATGTCCATAAATTCATTTAGGTTGTTAGTACACACCTTTTACATTGGTATGTACCAGATCTCGAGTATTAAGCTAACTGGCTTTTATGACGATTAAATGAACAAAAAATGGCAGTTTAAAGATCGGGAAACTTCTCAAGGCAAGTGACGAATTTTAATATGAAGCTTTTGTGAAAATGATGTTTGGGCTATTTACGACCGTTTAAATTGGTTGTTAAAGTAATCGAAAATATTGGTATAGTCCAAAATAAAAACCGCGAGAATTGAACATGAGAAACGAATACTTACTACTGACACCGGGTCCTCTATCTACTTCTGAAACCGTTCGCCAAGCGATGCTAAAAGACTGGTGTACTTGGGATGATGAATACAACAAAGACGTTGTTGAAGTAATTCGTAGCAAGCTAGTGACTTTGGCGACTAAGCAAGCGGGATATACAGGTGTATTAATGCAAGGTAGCGGCACAGCTTCAGTTGAAGCTACGATTGGCAGTGTTATCTCTAACAGCGGTAAGCTTCTGGTTGTTGATAACGGTGCGTACGGCGCTCGTATTGCTCAAATCGCAGACTATTTAAACATTCCATGCCATGTCGTTTCCCCAGGTGAAACATCACAGCCTGACTTGAACGAAATGGAAACGGCATTGGCCATGGATTCAGACATTACTCACGTTGCGATTGTGCACTGTGAAACCACGACTGGCATGCTGAATCCAATTGAAGACATTGCCAAATTGGCAAAGCAACACAACAAAACCGTCATTCTTGATGCAATGTCGAGCTTTGGTGGCATCCCGATGGATATTGCTGACTTAGGCATCGACTACATGATCAGCTCGGCAAATAAATGTATCCAAGGCGTACCGGGGTTCGGCTTTGTTATTGCCAAGCAATCGGAACTTGAAAAGTGTAAAGGCCAAGCTCGCTCATTAAGCCTTGATCTGTTTGACCAATGGCACTGCATGGAAAGCAATCACGGTAAATGGCGATTCACCTCTCCGACTCACACAGTGCGTGCTTTCTACCAAGCTCTGCTTGAACTGGAACAGGAAGGCGGCATCGAAGCTCGTCATGATCGATACCAAACCAATCAAACCACATTAGTTGCCGGTATGCGCTCTCTTGGTTTTGAACCTTTGCTAAATGATGACCTTCATTCACCTATCATCACCTCTTTCTATTCTCCAACTCATAGCGATTACCAATTCAAGGAATTCTATGACCGTTTGAAAGAGCAAGGGTTTGTGATTTATCCGGGCAAGGTTTCAAACGCAGACTGCTTCCGCATCGGTAACATCGGTGAGGTTTACCCTTCTGACATTGAAGCCCTCATTGGCGCTGTGAAAAACGCTATGTACTGGGACATAAAATAATGACGATGACCAATCAAGAGCCAGTTCTAAAGGCGACACACTTTCGAAGCGAAGGCGATGTGAACACCACACTAGCGCGTGAGAAATGGAACGAGTCGCTAAACGATGATGCAACTCAAGCGATGTTAAAACGTGACTCTGATGTATTTCTTCATCAAGCGATGTCAACGCCTTGCCTAGACACACTTGAAGCCGCAGAAGGCATCTACATTCAAGATGCGACTGGCAAGAAGTACATGGACTTTCATGGTAACAATGTTCATCAGCTGGGTTATGGCCACCCACACATCATTAATAAAGTGACTCAACAAATGGCGTCATTGCCGTTTTCACCGCGTCGCTTCACCAATGAAACCGCCGTTCAGTGCGCTGAAAAACTGACACAGATCTGCGGTGGTGATTTGAACCGTGTGTTGTTTGCTCCAGGTGGTACTTCAGTTATTGGAATGGCACTCAAACTGGCTCGACATGTCACCAACAACTTCAAAGTCGTTTCATTGTGGGACTCATTCCATGGCGCGTCACTGGATGCAATTTCAGTAGGTGGTGAAGCTTGTTTCCGCGAAGGTATGGGCCCGTTAATGGCTGGCGTAGAACGTATTCCACCAGCGGTTTCCTATCGTGGTGCTTTCCCGCTTAACGAGAATAGCGCAATCAATGCAAACGAAACTGCATGCGACGTTCACTATGCCGACTATTTAGAGTATGTCATTGAAAAAGAAGGCGGTATTGGAGCCTTCATTGCCGAAGCGGTTCGTAACACAGACGTTCAAGTGCCTAGTAGGGCTTATTGGAAACGCATCCGTGAGATCTGTGACAAGCACAACGTCATGTTGATCATTGATGACATCCCAAATGGCATGGGTCGCAGCGGTGAATGGTTCACACACCAAGCGTTTGATATCGAACCTGACATCTTATGTATCGGTAAAGGCTTTGGCGGCGGGTTGGTTCCAATTGCAGCCATGGTCACCAAAGACAAATACAACACAGCAGCGCAAGTTTCACTGGGTCACTACACCCATGAGAAAAGCCCTAT
The DNA here is from genome assembly GCF_023206395.1 of Vibrio sp. ED004. Taxonomy (NCBI): domain Bacteria; kingdom Pseudomonadati; phylum Pseudomonadota; class Gammaproteobacteria; order Vibrionales; family Vibrionaceae; genus Vibrio; species Vibrio sp. ED004. The sequence continues at coordinate 1,625,481 of NZ_CP066150.1, forward strand.
TGGCTGCGCGGCAGCACTGGCTACCATGGAAGTGATTGAGCAAGAAAACTTACTTGAAAAAGTACAAGCCGACAGCGTATTCGTGCGTGAACAACTGCTTCAAATGAAAGATAAATACCCCGTCATTGGTGACGTTCGCGGCATCGGCCTGCTTTGGGGTGTGGAATTGGTCACCGACCATATCACCAAAACCCGAGCGTTCGATGAAGCAGAAGCCGTACTTTACCAATGTCTGAACGATGGCCTGAGCTTTAAGGTGTCACAAGGTAACGTGATTCAATTAAGCCCACCATTGATCATCAGCCGCAGCGAATTAGAAGTCGCTCTGTCTGTCTTCGAAAAAGCGATAGCCAAAGTCTGCAAAGATTTTGAATACCTTTAATTCATTATTTATATCGACACTTAAACCAATAACCTAAAACAATCATTCGTCCTCCCAGTACTTTGCACTGGGAGTGACACAAAAATAGGACACTATTATGAACACAACATCACCTATCCAAGCGGTTATCTTTGACTGGGCTGGCACTATCGTTGATTTTGGGTCGTTTGCTCCGACTAGCATCTTTGTTGAAGCATTCAAACAAGGCTTCGACTTTGACATCGACTTAGCTGAAGCTCGTGAACCTATGGGTATCGGTAAATGGGATCACATCCAAGCGGTGGGTCGAATCCCTGCTGTCGATGCTCGTTGGAATGCCCAGTTCGGACGTTCGATGACCAGTGAAGACGTCGATGCGATCTACGCGGCATTCATGCCTCTTCAAAAAGCGAAAGTAGCCGACCACGCTGCGCCGATTTTAAACGCGATTGAAGTGGTGAATAACCTTAAAGAGAAGAGCGTAAAAATTGGTTCTTGTTCAGGTTACCCTCGCGAAGTAATGGATGTGTTGATTCCTGCTGCCGCAGATTATGGCTACCGACCAGACAACGTAGTTGCAACGGATGACTTACCTCAAGGCGGTCGCCCAGCTCCATTCATGGCGCTTAAAAACGTCATTGACCTAGGTGTGACGAGCGTTGCAGCGTGTGTGAAAGTGGATGATGCAGCGCCCGGTATAGACGAAGGCCACAACGCAGGTATGTGGACGGTAGGACTTGTTCTATCTGGTAACGAGGCTGGATTAACGTACCAAGAATACTTAGACGCAGACGAAGCAACACTGGCAGCAGCGCGTGAAAAAGCGAGCGTGAAGCTAAATAAATCAAACCCTCACTATCTGATCGATACGATTGCAGACTTACCTAGCGTGATTGCAGATATCGAGAAACGTTTATTGGCGGGTGAGCGTCCGTAAACAAAGTCGAGCTATTCACGTGATGTAATACGTAAAAAGACCGCTATAGCTCCAATTCAAATCCCTATCTAATCACGTACTCAACCGAGTTAAACATGTTGGATGGGGATTTTGCGTTTATAAGCATGATAAAACGCAAGTTTTTTACTTATTCCCCTCAAAGTCACTGGTAAATGCACGAGGCTAGGCTATAGCTTTCGAGGCTAGGCTATAGCTTTAAATATAGGCATTCCAATAAATGATAAAATTAATAATAAAAGCCATCTAAATGTATAATATCTAACAATTTCATTGACTCCAATACGCAATCAGATTAACAATATAAGTACTGAGAAAGAGATAGGTTCAGCTGAACCAACACCTTGATTTACTTATTATAAGCAGTGTCGTAACCCAATAAGTGATCGTTTTACTGGTAAGTTCAGATAACAATAAGAGTTAATCCAAGGATAAGATTATGAAAAAACTGTCGAAAATTATGTGTGCTGTTGTTGCCGCTTCAGGCCTAGCAGCAGCGCCTTCTATCGCTGCTACAACTTATGTTGGTGCTAAAGTGGGCGTGGGCTGGTTAGATAGCGCATGCGTAAGCGGTGAAAAATGTGATGATGATGCAATCGGTGCTGGCATCTACTCTGGCTACAATTTTAATGACAAGTTTGGTATTGAGCTAAGCTCTGACTTCCTTGGTGATTACAAGACAAGCTTTTCAAAGAACGGTACAACAGCAGCGTTCAGCGATCCGCTAATCGCAATCTCACTAACGCCGATGTACCGCCTACCAGTACAACAAGAGTTTGACGTATTCTTCAAAGCAGGTCCTGCTTACATCTCTCACGGTGGCGAAGATGACGTTGTACTTTCTGCTGGTATCGGTGTAGAGAAGCAGCTTTCTTCTGATTGGGCACTACGTGTTGAATACCAATACTTTGATGACTTCGACGACAACTTCGTTCAAGATCTAAACTCGAACCTACTGTCTGTTGGTGTTAGCTACAACTTCGGTACTGGTAACACAACTGCTTCTGCGGTAGCAGTGACTCAAGCTCCATCTGAGCCAATCACAGAGCCTGCAGTTGTTGTTGAAGAGAAAAGTACTGTTGTTGTGACTAAAGCACAAACAGAGAGCTACTCTCAAGAAATGTTCGCAACTAACAGCACAGAATTGTCTACAGACGGTAAGATTGCACTACAACCACTAGTTGAAGCTCTTAAAGCTCACCCTCAATCGACTGTTGTTGTTGTTGGTCACACTGACTCAACAGGCGCTGCTGAATACAACATGATGATCTCTAAGAAACGTGCTGCTGCAGTTGCTGCACACATCGAAGAGCAAGGTATCGAAGCTGAGCGTATCACTGCTACAGGTGAAGGTGAAGAGAACCCAGTTGCATCAAACGATACAGCTGAAGGCCGTGCTCAAAACCGTCGTGTTGACGCAACGATCCCTAGTTTCGAATACCGAGAAGAAGTACAAGTTGAAGAAGTTATCGTAGAAACTGCTGAATAATAGCACTCTACCTTAGCAGAAATAATAAGGGCGGAGCACTTAAAGTGCTCCGCCCTTTTCTTTATCTGTCGCTTACTCATAAGCCGTAAGCTGTAAGCCAAGCTCGACAATCAGAAAACTAAACGATTTCCCAGCTGTGGGTCATTTCTACGCCAGCACCTAACATTAGACATACTGAACAGTATTTTTCTAGCGAGTCAGCACATACTTTAGCCACCAACTCAGGATCTAGGTTGTCACCAGACACTTCAAAGTGAATGTTAATGACGGTAAAGATTTTTGGTGCTGTTTCACGACGTGTCGTTTCAAGTTTTGCATTACAGCCTGTGATGTTCTGGCCTGCAGATTTCAAACCATCTACGACATCAACAGAGCTACAACCACCAGCGGCCATAAGCACCATTTCCATAGGGCTTGGCGCGGTTGCACCACCACTGCCATCCATTACTACAGAGTGGCCAGATTGAGATTGACCTAGGAATTTAAAGCCTTCGACCCATTTAACTTCTGCTTGCATGTTGTTCCTTAGATGTACGATAACCGCCATCACTGTCTATTATTGGATATCAATACTGACACCCTACTACTGGCGGCATTTATGAGCAAGATTTTCTCGGCGACATATTTTTTTTGTGAATGATGCAATTTTTTCCATCTAAAACCTGTCTCTATTCGTACATTCAAAATCGAATGGGAAGAACGTCAAGATGAGGTATCTATGAATAAATTATCTAAAATATTGGTATCACTCGTGGTTGCGCTACCACTGATTTCGTTGTTTGTAAGCCAGACTGGCACTGCCAATACAATGGATAAAACGGCTAATTCAGGTAAAAGTGAAATCGCGACACTGGCTGGTGGTTGTTTTTGGTGTACGGAGTCCGATCTAGAGAAGCTAAAAGGCGTGACCGACGTTATCTCTGGATATTCTGGTGGTGAACTGGAAAACCCAACCTACAAACAGGTCTCTTCGGGCAAATCTGGTCACATAGAAGTGATCAACGTGACCTATAACCCTGATGTGGTTAGCTACGAGCAGGTTCTTGACCAATTCTTCCGACACATCGATCCAACCGATGACAAAGGATCATTCGTAGACAGAGGCCCTCAATATCGCCCTGCTATTTTCTACCATAACCAAGAGCAAAAAAACGTCGCTCAGAGCTTCATGATGGAAATCGACAAGGCTCAGATCTTTGGTGAACCACTAAAAACAGAGCTGATTGAGTTTGAGAAATTCTGGCCAGCTGAAGATTATCACCAAGATTACTACAAGAAGAGCAAGGTTCGTTATAACTACTACCGCTACGCATCAGGTCGTGACCAGTACTTAGATAAAATCTTCGGTGACGATAGAAAAGACAACCCACAAACACTCCGTCAGATTATCGATGGTAAGAATGCGACAGCCAATGCTAAAACCTACGTTAAGCCGTCTGATGCAGAGATCAAAGCCAAGCTAACGGCACTTCAATACGATGTAACGCAAGATGACGCAACAGAACGTCCGTTTGATAACAAATACTGGGATAACAAAGAGGAAGGTATCTACGTCGACATCGTCACTGGTGAACCGTTGTTCTCTTCAAAAGACAAATACAAATCAGGTACAGGTTGGCCGAGCTTCACACAGCCAATCAGTGAGGCTTACGTGGTAACCACAACTGACTACAAGCTGTTGTACCCAAGAACAGAGGTCCGTAGTAAATTCGGTGATTCTCACCTAGGTCATGTATTTAAAGATGGCCCTAAACCAACAGGTTTACGTTACTGCATGAACTCAGCCGCAATGCGCTTTATCCCAGCGGATAAATTAGCGGAAGAAGGCTACGAAGAATACGTTGAGATGTTTGAGGGCTAATTAAAGGTTCATCGCGGATTAGCGGGAACTAAAAACAAAAAAACGGTAGTAAGTGATATGGTTTAGTCGCCAAACAAAAATCATACACAAACTACCGTTTTCATGCCGAATCATACTTTCCTATCTTCATTCTGGGAAGGCTTTAAAATAGTAAAGTCTCACCAGACAGCATCACTTGTTACACTAACTCTTAAACCTAATTCTGAGGCTAAATGCCTTTGCGGTCTTGAAGCTGAGGCTATCCATGAGTACCAATGGCGTCATGTGAAAGAGGCCATGTTGTTCAATGTTCCTGTTGAGCTTTCCGTTCAAACTCGAAGGATCAAGTGTCGTGACTGCGGCATAAAAACAGAGTTTCTATCTTGGTTAGAGCCTTATGCTCGTATAACGACGCGTCTAAAAAGCTATATAGAACAACTACTGCCTCTTCTTCCCATTAAGCATATCTCCCAGTTAACGAGCGTTCATTGGCACACCATTAAAGAGATAGATAAACGTCGACTTCGCCAAGTGGTACCGTCAGTGAAATGGGAAGGGCTAAGGCAACTCGTCATGGACGAGTTCGCCATCTTTAAAGGGCACCGATATGCCACAGTCATCGCTGATGCTAAGACTCACCAAGTCATTTGATAGGGTTAGGTCGTAGCCGCAAGGACATACGACCGTTTTTCGAGCAGTTAGGCAAGCATGGTAACAATATCGAAGCGGTCGCAATGGACATGAATACGGCTTTTGACCTTGAAGTTCAAGCGCACTGCCCGAATGCAAAAATCGTTTACGACTTATTCCATGTTGTTGCTAAGTTTCGGTCGTGAGGTGATGGATAGAGTCAGAGTCGACCAAGCTAACAAACTCAAGCAGGATAAAAGCGAGGCAATGGGTGAAGCGCTCACGCTGGGTACTGCTGAAAACAGAGGTAATTTAAATGCACGACAAGATAGCTATCTTACTGAAATATTGAATATCAATAAGGACTTGATGGCCACTTATATACTCGGCTCACAACTCAAAGAGCTTTGGTACTGTAAATCAGAAGCACATGCTAAGGGGCTCTGGGAGGTATGGTGGGCACAAGTGCAAGAGAGTGGAATTAAGCCATTGAAAGAGTTTGCACGAAAACTGAGGCCTTATCTTCACGGTATTATTGCATCGGCAACTTATCCGCTCAACACCTGCACATTGGAAGGGATAAACAACAAAATAAAGTTAATCAAGCGAATGGGGTATGGATATCGAGATACAGACTACTTCTTCTTGAAGATAAAAGCGGCTTTCCCCGGAAAGCCGCGATGAACCTAATTAAAGACTAAATCTCTACTCGTTGAATTCATCAACAGCACTCTCTTCATAAACAACAAAGCCAGCATATGAAGCGACCCCGTAAAGTTGGACATTTCTGTTAAGCGGCTTTCAAGGCCTGAGTTCGATATTCCATCGGAGTCAGGCCTTTTAGTTTCACTTTTATACGTTTGGTATTGTAGTACTCGATGTATTCTTTAATTTGCTCTATCAGAGCATCTGCATCTTCAAAGCTTTGGTTGTGATACATCTCTGTTTTGAGTAAAGCAAAAAAGTTTTCAGCAACAGCATTATCCAAGCAGTTACCTTTTCTCGACATGCTTTGCGTTAACCCACTCTCCGCTACCTTTTTCTGATAGTGTCGATGACGATATTGCCAACCTTGATCGCTATGTATAATTGGCTTTGAGTTGGGTTTAAGCGTAGATATAGCCTCCGTCAGCATATCCGTGACAAGCGGCAAACAAGCATTTTTGGCCACTCTATAAGCAACCACTTCCTGAGTAAACAAGTCGACAACGGGAGACAAGCATACTTTCTGCTCTTTGACTTTGAACTCCGTGACATCAGTTACCCATTTTCATCGGGTTGAGTCGCACTAAAATCTCTTTCAAGCACGTTAGGAGCAGTTGTTCCAGACTCACCTCGGTATGAACGATACTTTTTAATCCTGACCGTCGATTTAAGGTTGAGCTGAGCCATAAGCCTTTGAACCGTTTTATGATTAAGCACGAACCCCTGATTTTTTAATTCCAAGTGAATACGGCGGTAGCCGTATCGGCCCTTATGTTCATGATAAATTGACTTTATCAACTGCAGCTCACGTTCGTAGCTATTTAGGCGCTTGCTTGTTTGAGCCTGATAATAAAAGACACTTTTTGCCAGCTGTAGAGTGTGCAGTAAGTGCTTCAACGGGTACTGGCCTTTAAGAGTTAGAGCTATGACCGCTTTTTCTTTGTTCGACGGTTTTTTTCCTGCTCCAACTCTTCCAACTTTTGTAGAACGGCATTCTCGGTTCGTAAGTAGACCAACTCCTCTTTTAGCTCCTCAAGTGTCATTTCATTATCAGGCTTAGTGGTACGTTGAGGTTGCTGTTTCATTGAGGGTCTTCCTTTCTGGCGCATTTTGATCCCCTTGATACCGAGCTCATTAACTCGTTTGAGCCAGACAGAGAGTATCCCAGGGGATGAGAGGTTTAATACTGCGCTAGTGTGCGTGAGAGACCATTCATTCGTCCACATTAAATTCAATGCTTTTCGTTTTGTCTGAGCAGTAGCAGCATGCTTAGTTGGTAAAAATGAAGCAGTGCCGTGGATGGCAAACACTTGAGCCCAATACCGAACCTGTCTTGACGAAATTGAATATTGTTTGGCTAAGTAGAGAGATGACGTGCCATCTAAGTATTGCTTAGCAATGATACATTTTAGCTCTCGGCTATATTTAGACATAAAAAGACCCCCAATAATTGGTGTCCAACTATTGGGGGTCAGTTCAATATCGCTGGCTTTCGTTTTTCTCGCGCATTAACAAGAAGGGTTAACCTTAGTCTGTTAGCATTATTAACCCGTTAACACAGTATCTTCTGGATACTTGAGTAAAGAAGGTTCTGGACGAGCTAACATATACGCAAGAGTCAAAGGACCAATACGCCCGATGACCATCACAACAATCATGATGTACTTACCAGGCTCGGTTAGGTTCGCAGTTAATCCAGCAGTTAACCCTACCGTTGCAAAAGCAGAGATCACCTCAAACATGACTCGATCAAACGCGGCTTTTTCAGTAAGCATCAACAAAAACATTGCAGTGGTTAATAGCGCCCCACTAACCACAATAATGGCCAATGACTTTGTTACCGCTTGCCAAGTGACAGTGCGCTTAAACATCACTACATGCTTCTTCTGACGTAGAAATGTCCAAGTCGCGACAAAGGCAACCGCAAAGGTTGATACCTTAATACCGCCACCTGTTGAGGTAGAGCCAGCACCAATCAACATCAGTACTATCATCACCAGTAAAGCAGGTTGTGTGTATTGAGACAAATCGACACTGTTAAAGCCTGCAGTACGAGCACTAGCCGATTGGAAAAATGCCGCAAGCCATTGTCCTTGAACCGATAGACCTTCCATGGTCGCGGAGTTGTTTCTCTCCAACAACCAAAACAAAACCGTACCAACTAACAGTAGAGTCGGTGTTGCAGTCAGCATTATCTTGGTATGTAAATGTAGATGTCTGAAACCTTTACGCCAATTACTGGATAGGTCACCCACTACCGTGAAGCCTAAACCACCAAAAATGAACAGAGCCGCAAGCGTAAAAATCACTAATGGGTCGTCAACAAAGCTCATCATACTGTCTGAAAACAGAGCAAAGCCTGCGTTATTGAATGCTGATATCGCATGAAAAAGTGCGTAAAAACTTCCTGTTGCCCATCCCATTTCAGGAACCCACCGGAAACAGAGCAATACAAAGCCAATGAATTCAGCAACTAACGCAAAGATGATGATCTTCTTGACCAGTTTTCGAAGGTTGATCTTACGATCTTGTCCCAATGCTTCTTTCGCTAATGCTTGTTGCTTCAGGCTTAATCGAACACCAAACATGTAGAGCAATACCGCTGACAAGGTCATCTGCCCTAACCCGCCCACTTGCATCAAGAACATCAGTAAGATTTTACCAGACAGAGTAAAGTGTTCGCCCGTATCAACAACACCCAAACCTGTCACACTGATCGCGGAAGTCGCGGTAAACAACGCATCCGTAAAGCTAAGTCCTGTAACAGAGAAAACAGGCATCGTCAGCAAGATGGCCGAAGGGATAAGAACACCTAAGAAACTAGTCAGAATAATCTTAGGTTCAGAGCCTTTACGTGGCTTTTCATCTCTCTTTAGCGTGTAGAAAGTACCTTTTCGTTTTAACGAATTCATACTAATACCTTATGACCCATCGCCGGTTACCAATTACGCAGTTTTCTAGACAAGGTCTCTTTCGGCCCTGCAATGATCACGACATCACCGATTTCTAAACTCACATCCAACTCAGGTGCTTTGGTTAGGTTTGGACCACGCTTGAAGCCAAGAACTTCAACGCCAGTCTCTTTGCATAGCTTAAGTTCGCGAAGTTGTTTACCCAACAACTTGGCACCGATAACAATTTCGGTCATCGCTAAACCACTGCCTAGGTCGATAAACTCAAGAACGCGTCGATCCAACATCTTGCGCGCAACACGAATACCCATATCGCGCTCTGGCATGATGATATGGTCAGCACCAATTTTAGAGAGGATCTTACCGTGGAACTTATCGTTCGCCTTCACCCATACGGCTTTTGCGCCTGACTCTTTCACCACCAAAGTGGTTAAAATGCTCGAGTTAACATCGGAGCCAATCGACACCATTACCATGTCATAATCATCTAGCCTTAACTCTTTTACCGTCTCTTCGCTCGTACAGTTAGCAACAATCGCTTGTGAAACAAAAGCCGCGGCTTCTTTCACTCGCTCTTCATCAATATCGACGGCTAGTACCTGCGCCCCTGAACTTTGCAGCTCTTTGCATACAGATAACCCAAAACGCCCTAAACCGATAACTGCATATTGTTTGTCGCTCATTTGAAATCCTGTTGAGAAATTTTAATTACACGGGATAGCCAAACCTACATTAGTTTCTATCTCAAAAAAAGTTAGTTTTTCAATAATAAGGTTATACTAGTGTCATAATCGATTGATTTATAAAGGTAGAGAACAACTCCAGTTTCTGCTAATTTCCAATTCATAATTTCTGCGGCAGCACACACAATGAATGAATTCTTAACCCAAGTACAAACCTACATTAACCAGAGCCATAGTGATTGGGCGAACAGTGTCCTATTCATCACTATTGCGAGTTTTCTTGCTTGGGTAGCTTGGCGAATTATCCACAATCGCTTAGAAATTCTGGTTCAGAAAACCCCTTTCCACTGGGATGATCTGCTACTAGAAGCACTAAAAGCCCCAGTCAGTACGTTACTTTGGTGTTGGCCAGCGACTGTCTCTATAGGATTGATCCTGCAAGACCAGTTTGGCAATGAAATCAACTGGTTAAAAACGCTTAAACACATTTTGATCATATGTACCTTCGTTTGGTTTACCTTACGAATGATCACCAATACTGAAGCGTACGTCTTAGAGCAGAAAAACAGAGATGAAACGACAGTACAGGCCATAGCGAAAGTCGCTCGCCTGTTCTTTATGGTCATGGGTGGTCTGACGATCATGCAGGCATTCGGGCTCAGCCTATCAGGCTTGCTGACCTTTGGTGGTGTGGGTGGTTTGATTGTCGGTTTGGCAGCAAAAGACCTACTCTCGAATTTCTTTGGCGGGATGATGATTTACTTCGATCGTCCTTTTAAAGTCGGAGATTGGATTCGCTCTCCCGATCGTCAAATCGAAGGTACTGTCGAACGTATCGGTTGGCGCATGACCATCATTCGCACCTTCGATAAACGCCCTTTGTACGTACCAAACTCGGTATTCAGTAACATTGTGGTGGAGAACCCATCGCGAATGTTGAACCGCCGAATCAATGAAACGTTCGGGCTTCGTTACCAAGACGCGAGCAAGCTGGCTCTCATTGTGGATGACGTAAAAGCCATGCTCGAAACGCACCCAGATATCGATGCTAAGCAAACGCTCATCGTTAACTTTGATAAGTTTGGTCCATCAACGCTTAACTTCTTTATCTACACCTTCACCAAAACCGTCAACTGGGTGAGATACCATGAAGTTAAGCAAGATGTATTACTGCAGGTGCTAGCCATTATTCACAAGCACAATGCGGATATCGCGTTCCCAACACAAACACTAAAAATCGACCCGCAAGGTTTTAGCGAAGCTCAAGATATGGTCACTTCCAATCCGGAGGGGCATCGATAAGTAAATTTCTTATCGATCAATAATAACGGTGAAGCGTGGTAACATGGCGCCAGTATTTTAAGGCACTCAATTACCACGATATGATTTTACCTGTCATTCTAGCTGGCGGCTCTGGTAGCCGCCTCTGGCCACTGTCTCGCGAGCTTTACCCTAAGCAGTTTCTCAACATCGCAGGTGAGCAATCGATGCTTCAGCAAACCCTTTTGCGTTTGCAAGGCCTTGAAGCGCACTTAAGTGATACCGAGTGTGCCGCTCCCTTCATTATCTGTAACGAAGAACACCGCTTTATTGCTGCGGAACAAGCTCGATCGGCTAACATCGAACACAGTGGTATTCTGTTAGAGCCTGTCGGTCGAAACACAGCGCCTGCCATCGCACTGGCAGCCTTACAGGCCTTAAGTCACTCGAACAACAACCAACAGAGCGAGTCAGATCCAATATTATTGGTAATGGCCGCTGATCATCACATCGCACGAACGACCGACTTTCAGCAAACGGTAGCGAGAGGTGTCCAATACGCGAAACAAGGCAAACTCGTCACATTTGGTATTACTCCGAACGCACCAGAAACGGGTTATGGTTATATCAAGCAAGGAGAGCCTCTCTCCCAAAGTGCTTACGCGATTGAGTGTTTCGTTGAAAAACCCGATCGAGCAACTGCAGAGCAGTACATTGATTCGGGACAGTACCTCTGGAACAGCGGTATGTTCATGTTTAGAGCATCACGCTACCTTGAAGAACTTGCTGAACATCGTCCAGAGATCTTAGCCGCCTGTAAACTCGCTCTCGCGACGCAAAACAACGACCTCGACTTTATACGTATTAACGCAGAAGCATTCAAAAGCAGCCCTAGCGACTCTATCGACTATGCCGTGATGGAAAAAACTTCACACGCTGCAGTAATTCCTATGGATGTCGGTTGGAACGACATTGGCTCGTGGTCTGCAATCTGGGATGTCAATGATAAGGATGAGTACAACAACGTGATTGAAGGCGATGTGTTGACTGTCGATTCTCAGCACAACTATATCCATGCTGAAAATAAACTGGTTGCGACTGTGGGTGTCGAAAACCTGATTATTGTTGAAACCAAAGACGCGATATTGGTTGCGAATAAAGACAAAGTTCAAGGCGTAAAATCGATTGTTAGTCAGCTAAACCAAGCCGGTCGCACAGAACATGTTCATCACCGTGAGGTGTTTAGACCTTGGGGTAAATACGATGTGATCGACCTAGGCAAACGCGACAAGGTTAAACGTATCACCGTAAAACCCGGTCACAAGCTATCACTACAGATGCATCACCATAGAGCAGAACACTGGGTTGTTGTAGCAGGTGTTGCGAAGGTGACCAATGATGAGAAAACCTATCTAGTTGAAGAGGATCAATCCACTTATATTCCGCTAGGACACGTACATAGCCTAGAAAACCCAGGTGATTCCCCATTGGAAATGATTGAAGTACAAACCGGCAGCCATTTGAGCGAAGACGACATCATCCGATATCAAGATAGCTATGGGCGAGACGTAAAATACAAACAATCTGACTCACCTCAAATCAACAAATCGAACTAGAGCAGCGACAAATCGATGAAATCAACATTAGACCTAAGCAGCTTTAAGAATAACGATATCCGCGGCATCATTGGTGAACAAATCAATGAACACCTCGCCTTTCTGCTTGGAAAGGCATTTGGCGAACATGTACTTTTTGCTTCAGCTGAAACCTCACTCGATAGCTTGGCTCAAGTAGTGATAGGTCGTGATAACCGCGAAACGTCCCTTTCACTGCAAAAAGCTATCACCAAAGGCTTAAACGAATCTGGAATAAGCGTAATAGATCTCGGCATGACCGGTACTGAAGAGATTTACTTTGCAACTCGCCACCTTCGTGCCATTGGGGGAGTCCAAATTACAGCTAGCCACAACCCAATCAATTACAACGGAATGAAATTAGTAGGTATTGACGCTAGCCCTATCAGCAAAGGCAACGGCTTAGATCAAATCAAACAACGCATAGAGGTTCTGGATCAAGAGTTGAACAGTGGCTTACCTATCAGTCGCGTACAACCCTCTTATTCTTGTAGAACGGCCAGTATTCTTGCTCCGTACGTCGAGCACCTACTCTCGTATATAACCCCTTCAAAGCTATCACCGATGAAGATTGTGGTTAACGCAGGAAACGGCGTTGCAGGGCATGTTATCGATGATTTAGAGAAGCGCTTCAACGAACTCAATGTCCCTATCACCTTCATCAAGGTTCATCACTCTCCAGACGGAAAATTCCCAAACGGTATTCCAAACCCCTTAATCAAAGAAAACCAGATTGCGACGCGAGATGCTGTGCTAGCTCATTCCGCCGACCTTGGTATCGCATGGGATGGAGATTTCGACCGTTGCTTTTTCTTTGATGAACAAGGCAATTACATTGAGGGTTACTATATCGTTGGTTTGCTCACCGAAGCATTCTTACTTAAAGAGTCTAACGCCACTGTGTTGCACGATATGCGTATGACATGGAATACGATTGAAGTTGCTAACAAGCTTGGTGGAAACGCTGTTGGCGTCAAAGCTGGGCATGCTCTGATTAAAGAAAAGATGCGAGAACTGAATGCGGTGTACGGTGGAGAAATGAGTGCGCACCACTACTTCCGTGATTTTGGGTATTGCGACTCAGGAATGATTCCTTGGTTATTGGTGGTTGAGTTGATTAGTAAGACTCAACAGTCTCTCCACCAACTCATCAGCTCAAGCACGAACAAATTCCCTTCTTCAGGCGAGAGCAATCGCGAGGTAGTAAACCCTGAGCAAGTTATGGGTCGAGTATTGTCACGCTACCGAGAAAGTGCTGTAGACATCGATCATACCGATGGAATCAGTATCAACATGGGCGAATGGCGTTTTAACTTGAGAAAGTCCAATACCGAACCATTAATACGCCTTAACGTAGAAACCAGACAAGATAGAACTTTGCTGTCACAAAAAGTGGAAGAGTTACTTCAGCTAATCAAATAGGCTTATCTTGTCATTGTCTAAATAAACAAAAGCCGCAAATAATTGCGGCTTTCTCATGTAAGCAAACGGTACTATTTGAGCTGTCTAGCAGTATAGCTTTCGCTCGTCACGCCAGAGCCTTTTCGCTTTTTCATGGTTACTTTTACTGAACGCTTGGCATCAGCAACATCATAACGAATCGCTTGACCCAAGAACTTGTCGTTGCGCTTGAGTTCTCTGGCTTCTAACTTAATCGTTTTGTTACCGCGGTTCACATCGCAGCGGTAATCCCAATCGTTATTGCCATCTTTCAAACTAAGTAGAATACGCTGATTGCTTTTTCCTGACGTCGCTTTAATACCACGAGGCTGCTTGTCAATCGCTAGAGCAAGGCCCGCTTTACACAGTTGCTCTGCGTCAAAGTCGGTTGCGGCTTGTACATTTGATATAGAAAACGTGTTTACTGCAATTAATACAACACTCGCCAATACTGTTTTCATTGATACGACTCTTCATTTTATGGAACGTCACACCATTTAACCATTCACTATACGATAAGTAAATGAATTTATAGTATGAAAAACCTTAAAATGACAAGTCCACAAAAAAGCCCTTACTAGCAACGACTAATAAGGGCTTCGAATTTTCATTAACTCAGTGGTTGATTGTAATGAGCAATCTACTTGTTGCGGCGAGCTTCAACAGCATCTGCCAATTGACGAAGTACGGTTTCAGTATCTTCCCAACCAATACAAGCATCAGTAATCGACTGACCGTATGTTGCAGCTTTGCCGTCAACTAAATCTTGGCGACCTTCAACTAGGTGAGATTCGATCATCACACCAAAAATAGCTTTATCACCACCAGAAATCTGAGCGCTTACGTCATCAGATACGTTCATTTGACGTTTAAACTGCTTAGAGCTGTTTGCGTGGCTGAAGTCGATCATCACCTTCTGTGGAAGGCCTGAAGCTGCTAGCTCTTCTTTGATCTTACCAACGTGCTCTGCGCTGTAGTTTGGCTCTTTACCACCGCGTAGGATGATATGACAATCAGGGTTACCCGCTGTCTCAACGATAGCTGAGTGGCCGTATTTGGTTACAGACAAGAAGTGGTGAGAAGCGCTAGCAGAACGAATTGCGTCTGTTGCGATCTTAATGTTGCCATCTGTACCATTCTTAAAGCCAACAGGACAAGACAGACCAGAAGCCAGTTCACGGTGAACTTGAGATTCAGTAGTACGTGCGCCGATTGCACCCCAGCTGATTAGGTCTGCAACGTATTGAGGTGTGATCATATCTAGGAATTCACTTGCTGTCGGCATGCCCATGTCTGTTAGATCAAGCAGTAGCTTACGTCCTAGACGAAGACCATCATTTAGCTTAAATGTGTCGTCCATGTACGGGTCATTGATCAGACCTTTCCAACCAACGGTTGTACGTGGCTTTTCAAAGTAAACGCGCATTACGATTTCAAGCTTATCGCCTAGTTCGTCGCGTAGCACTTTCAAACGCTTACCGTACTCAAGAGCAGCTTCAGTGTCATGAATAGAACATGGGCCAACAATAACGAGCAAGCGATCATCGCTTTCTTCTAAAATATTGTGAATCGCTTTACGGCTTTCAAAGGTTGTAGAAGAAGCAATTTCTGTCGCTGGAAACTTTTCTAAAACAGCAACAGGTGGTAATAACTCTTTTACTTTGTTAATTCTTACATCATCAGTCTGGAACATTGCTTACTTCTTCCTATTTTCTATCCTTGAGCTGAATGTACGTTATCTCACGTAACTTTCCATCAGCACATATCTTCTTGTTCCCTGTAACTTAACTAGTAAAAACTCTAGTTTCAATCACTAATTTAAAAAAAACGCAATTTTTTTTGTGTTTTATATTTAAAACACCCCGTATAACATTGTTTACACGATATCGATTGCGCAATTTAAGGTAGGATAAGATTCTATGTTGTGCGAATTGTTCTATGACCCTAATCCAACACTGAAGATGAAAACATCGAGTAGGGTGAGGCGTTACCGCCTCATCCCTCTCACAGAACCGTACGTACGGACCTCGTATACGGCTCATGCACACTTCCATTCAGCATATTGGCTGAACACATGCCCTGTCCTTATTGTTCCAAGATTTACCAACCCTTGGTCATTAAACCATTGATTTGGCATCGCATAGCTTGATAGGGGACTCGCTGCACTGACCCAACTTGTCATTGAGATATGTTGGAACGGCGGCTTATACCTAACTGTTTTAACCTTCGGTGTAACCGTTGAGGCTTCTTCCAAAGTTTCAACTGGATACTACGAAGTCTTCTTCGTAGCCACCCTGCTAACCTTGAGAACTCTCTGCTGCTATTGGTGATCCTGAAGTATTGACTGAACCCTCTTAACACTGGGTTTAAAGCTTTTATGACTTGCTCAAGTGGCTTACCGCACCCTCGCTTTGTCAGTCGCTTTAACTTACTTTTGAACCCTTTCAGTTTCTTAGTTTGAATGCGGGTAAATTGACTCCCGATTTCTACACCTAAGAACTTCACGCCATCACGGCTGTGCGCTATATGTGATTTCGTCTGATTCACTGTGAGTTTAAGCTCTCCTTCTAGGATCTTCGTCGCTTGTGCAAGGGCATTCTCTGCTCCTGCCTTGCTACGACAAAAGATGAGTATGTCATCCGCATAACGAACTGAGCCTATGGTCACGCTTTCGCATTTCCTGATCGAACGCATCAAGGTAGATATTGGCAATCAAAGGACTGATAACACCACCTTGTGGACTTCCTAGCTCTGTCTCCTGCCAACTACCGTCTATCATCACGCCACTTTTCAGAAACTGTTTTATCAGCTCTAACACGCTGCTATCTGTGACTCGCCTTCTGATGCTCTTGAGGATCAACTCATGGTCGAGTTTGTCAAAGCACTTCGACAAGTCCATATCTACGACGTGCTGTAATCCGTATCGGCGGATAAACATCGTGGATTTGTTGATTGCATCGTGACAACTTCGATTCGGTCTATACCCAAAACTTGATGGGTGAAATTGCTCTTCGAAGATGGGGGTGAGGATATCATTGAGTGCTTGTTGGACAACTCTGTCCCTAACGGTTGGGATCCCAAGCAATCGTACCCCTCCGTCTTCTTTGGGTATCTCTACTCGTTTGACTGGCTGAGGTTTGTATTGCTTGGTTTTGAGTTCAGAGAGGAGTTGATCGAGGTTATCACTCAGATTTTCGGCGTAGTCGCTCAGGCTCTGCTCATCTATTCCAGCCGCGCCTTTCGCTTTCTTTACCTTTTTAAACCCTTTATACAGCCTCTCTTTGTTGAGCAGATGACCATATAAACTGTAATAAACTCGCACTTTCTCTCCTTGG